>NZ_JANLGG010000045.1:0-15519 GCF_024655735.1 Aeromicrobium sp. 50.2.37 | reverse complement strand
GACGCAGCAGCGAGCGAGAACCCAGCCGCGCCCCGCAGACCCACCCGAGCCCAGAGCCCCTGCTCCGGTCGAGGCCCTTTCGGAGACCACGTCCACTCGCACCCACAGCGACGCAGCGGCGAGCGAGAACCCAGCCGCGCCCCGCAGACCCACCCGGGCCGAGACCTACCGCCCCGGTCGAGGCCGTTTCGCAGACCCGGTCGTCACATCTTGCGGAACCGCACCCACTTCACGGAGTGCTCGGCGCTCTTGCGTAGCACCAGGTCGGCGCGACCGCGGGTGCTCTGGATGTTCTCGCGCAGGTTGGGCCAGTTGATCGTGTCCCACAGCTCCTCGGCGCGGGCTCGTGCCTCGTCGTCGGTGAGGCTGCTGTAGCGGTGGAAGTAGGAGGCGGGGTCGGCGAACGCCGTGCGGCGCAGGGCCAGGAAGCGGTCGACGTACCAGCGGCGGATGTCCTTGCTGGAGGCGTCGACGTAGATGGAGAAGTCGAAGTAGTCGCTCACCGACAGCCCGGGTGAGCCGTCACCGCGCTCCTTCGCCGGAGCCAGGACGTTGAGGCCCTCGACGATGACGATGTCGGGACGCTCCACGACCACCGTCTCGTCGGTGCGGTCGTAGGTGAGGTGGGAGTAGACCGGGGCCGAGACCTGCTCGACGCCGGACTTGACGTCGATGACGAAGCGCAGGAGCGCCTTGCGGTCGTAGGACTCCGGGAAGCCCTTGCGCTGGAGGATGCCCCGACGCTCGAGCTCCTCGTTGGGCCAGAGGAAGCCGTCGGTCGTGACCAGCTGGACGCGCGGGTGGTCCGGTGACTGGGAGAGCAGCGCGCGCAGGAGCCGCGCCGTCGTGGACTTGCCGACGGCCACGGAACCCGCCACGCCGATGACGAACGGGGTGCGCTGGGGCTGCGGCTCCCGCAGGAACGACTCGGTGGCCTCCCAGAGCCGGGTCGCTGCACGCACCCGGAGGCTGATCAGCTCGGCGAGGGGCAGGTAGACCTCACGGACCTCGTCGATGTCGAGCTCGTCGCCGAGGCCACGCAGGCGCTCGACGTCGGCCGCCGTCAGCGGCTGCGGCACGTCCTCCGCGAGGTCGGCCCATGCGGACCTCTCGATCTCGACGTACGGCGAGAGCTCACGTGCCATGGCCTCATCCTGCCGGTAGCGGGAGCCGGCGGGTTCCCTGGGTACCCTGGAGCGCATGTGTGGAATCGTGGGATACGTCGGGCACCGCAGCGCCCTGGACGTCGTCATGGGCGGGCTGCGTCGCCTCGAGTACCGCGGCTACGACTCCGGCGGAGTCGCGCTGGCCGACCCCGAGACCGGCCGGATCGCCTGGGCCAAGAAGGCGGGCAAGCTCGTCAACCTCGACGGGGTCCTCGCCGAGGCGCCGCTGCCGGAGTCCACCACGGGCATCGGCCACACCCGCTGGGCCACCCACGGCGCGCCCAACGACCGCAACGCGCACCCGCACCTCAGCGAGGACGGTCGGATCGCGGTCGTGCACAACGGGATCATCGAGAACTTCGCCGTGCTCCGGTCCGAGCTGGAGGCCGCCGGGCACGAGATGCAGTCCGACACCGACACCGAGGTCGTGGCCCACCTGCTCTCCGACGAGCTCGTGCGCACGCCCGCCCTCGACGACGCCGTGCGTGCCGTCTGCAACCGTCTCGAGGGTGCCTTCACGCTCGTCATCACCGATGCCGAGCAGCCCGACGTCGTGGTCGGCGCGCGGCGCAACTCCCCGCTCGTGGTCGGGCGCGGCGAGGGCGAGAACTTCCTCGGGTCCGACGTCTCGGCCTTCATCGAGTACACCCGTGAGGCGGTCGAGCTCGGCCAGGACCAGGTCGTCACCATCACCCGCGACGACATGGTGGTCACCGGCTTCGACGGCGCGCCCGCCGAGACCACCAGCTACCACGTGGACTGGGACGTCTCCGCTGCCGAGAAGGGTGGCTACGACTGGTTCATGCTCAAGGAGATCGACGAGCAGCCGCAGGCCGTCGCCGAGACCCTCCTCGGCCGCTACAGCCGGGCGGGCCGTCTGCAGCTCGACGAGATGCGCCTCAGCGACGACGAGCTGCGCGACGTCGACAAGATCATCATCATCGCGTGCGGCACCGCCTCCTACGCCGGGCTCGTGGCCAAGTACGCCATCGAGCACTGGACGCGCATCCCGTGCGAGGTCGAGCTCGCCTCGGAGTTCCGGTACCGCGACCCGATCATCGACAGGTCCACGCTCGTGGTGGCGATCAGCCAGTCCGGCGAGACCATGGACACGCTCATGGCCATCCGGTACGCCCGTCAGCAGCGCGCCCGGGTGCTGAGCATCTGCAACACCAACGGCTCCACCATCCCGCGCGAGTCCGACGCGGTCATCTACACCCACGCCGGTCCGGAGGTAGCCGTCGCGTCCACCAAGGGCTTCCTGTCGCAGGTCGTGGCCTGCTACCTGCTCGGCCTATACCTCGCCCAGGTCAAGGGCACCAAGTACGGCGACGAGATCGACGCCATCATGGGCGCGCTCGAGAAGCTGCCGGCCGGCATCCAGCGGATGCTTGACGAGGGCGACCAGGTGCGCAAGCTCGCCGCGGAGCTGTCGGACCGTCGGTCCGTGCTGTTCCTCGGCCGGCACGTCGGCTACCCCGTGGCGCTCGAGGGGGCGCTCAAGCTCAAGGAGCTCGCGTACCTGCACGCGGAGGGCTTCGCGGCGGGTGAGCTCAAGCACGGCCCCATCGCGCTGATCGAGGACGGCATCCCCGTCTTCGTGGTCGTGCCTCCGAAGGCACGCGACCAGCTGCAGGAGAAGATCGTCAGCAACATCCAGGAGGTCCGCGCCCGGGGCGCTCTCACGATCGTGCTGGCCGAGGACGGGGACGACGACGTGGTGCCCTACGCCGACCACCTGATCCGGCTGCCCAAGGTGCCCACGTTGCTCCAGCCCCTGGTAGCCACGGTGCCGCTGCAGATCTTCGCGTGCGAGCTGGCGTCGCTGCTCGGCCACGACGTGGACCAGCCGCGGAACCTCGCCAAGTCGGTCACGGTCGAGTAGGTCGACGGTGACCGGCATCTGGGGCGTGGGGGTCGACGTCGTCGATCTCGGTCGGTTCGAGCGGACCCTCGAGCGCACGCCCGAGCTGCGTTCGCGACTCTTCACCCCCGCCGAGGCCGTGCTCTCCACCGAGCGCCTGGCGGCACGCTTCGCCGCCAAGGAGGCGTTCGTGAAGGCCCTGCGGGCGCCCGCGGGCATGTCGTGGCAGGACATCGAGGTCGTGCTCGACGAGCACGGCGCTCCGCACCTCTCGCTCTCCGGTGCGGCCGAGGCCCGGGTGGCCGACCTCGGCATCACGCGCGTGCACGTGTCGCTGTCGCACGACACGTCGGTGGCCACGGCGTTCGTCGTGGCAGAATCATGACGGGGGACGTGAGCACGTGCTGAGCGGGCACACCGTCGCGCAGGTGCGCGACGCCGAGGAGCGGCTCGCCCGCGAGACCGGCTGGGACGCTCTCATGCAGCGCGCCGCCCGCGGACTGGCCGACGCCCTCGACGACGTCCCGGCCGGTGACGTCGTGGTGGTGCTCGTCGGTCCCGGCAACAACGGCGGCGACGCCCTGTTCGCGGCAACCCACCTGCTCGACCGTGGGGTGCGCGTGGACCTCGCGCTGCTCGACCCCGACGCCGTGCACGCCGAGGGCCTCGAAGCGGCCCGGGCGGCCGGAGCGCAGCGGGTCGACGGCCCGGGTGCCCAGCGCTGGTGCCTCGATGCTCTGTTCGGCATCGGCGCCCGCGCCGGCCTCGAGGGTCGGGCCGCGGACTGGGCCCGGTGGACGCAGGAGACGTCGGCCCACGTCGTGGCGGTCGACGTCCCCTCCGGCGTCGACGTCGACACCGGTGCCGCCCCGGGCGTGCACGTGCGGGCGGACCGCACGGTCACGTTCGGCACCTACAAGGTCTGTTCGCTCGTCGGGCCGGCCGCCGACGCCGGTGGTGGGGAGCCGCCGCACCTCGTCGACATCGGGCTCGGCCCGCACCTGCCGAGCGCCGCCGTCGAGGCGCTCGTGACCGGTGACGGCGAGCTGCTGCGACGGCATGCGCCCGGCGGCGACTCCCACAAGTACGCGCGCGGCGTGGTCGGGGTGTCCGCCGGGTCCGACGCCTATGCCGGCGCAGCGCACCTCTGCGTGGCCGGCGCGCAGTCCGGGCTCGCAGGCATGCTGCGCTTCGTCGGCAGCGACGCGCTCGCCGCCCGCGTGGTCGACCGGGCGCCCGAGGTGGTGCACGGACGAGGTCGGGTCCAGGCCTGGGTGGTCGGCCCGGGGGCCGGCGACGACGTCGACGCGCAGCTGGCCGCGTGCCTCGAGGACGGTGTGCCGGTGGTCGTCGACGCCGGAGCGCTCGAGCACCTCCCCGAACCGGCCGGGGTCGCTGCTCTGCTCACCCCGCACGCGGGCGAGCTGGCCCGGATGCTCGACGTCGAGCGCGACGTGGTCGAGGCCGACCCGCTGCGGCACGCGCAGGCGGCCTCGCAGCGGTGGGGCGCCACGGTGCTGCTGAAGGGCGCCCGCACGGTCGTCGTGCGGCCCGACGGCACGACGGCGGTCAACCTGTCCGGCGCCCCGTGGCTGGGCACCGCCGGGTCCGGCGACGTGCTCGCCGGCTTCGCGGGGTCGCTGCTGGCCGGTGGACTCGACCCGTTCGACGCCGGGCGCCTCGCCGCGTTCCTGCACGGAGCAGCGGCCGTGCGGGCGAACCCCGGGGGTCCCGTGACCGCGTCGCAGGTGGCCGCGGCCCTGCCCGCCACCGTGGCGGCGTTCCTCGACGGTTCCCTGGGGGAGGTGCGCCGGTGGTGAGCCCCCAGGCCGAGGCGGTCGTCGACCTCGACGCCTACCGCCACAACGTGGCCACCCTCGCGCAGCTGGCCCCCGGGTCGGCGCTCATGGCGGTCGTGAAGGCGGACGCCTACGGTCACGGCATGCTCCCGGTGGCCCGTGCGGCGCGGGAGGCCGGTGCCTCGTGGCTCGGTGTCGCGACGCCGGAGGAGGCGCTCCGGCTGCGCGAGTCCGGCGACACCGGGCCGTTGCTCTGCTGGCTCGCCGCACCCGGCGCCTCCTACGCCGCCGCCGTCGAGCGTGACGTCGAGCTGACCGCCTCGTCGACCGAGCAGCTCGACGAGATCCTGGCCGCCGTCCCCGTCGGCCGACGTCCGCGCGTGCAGCTGAAGGTCGACACCGGCCTGGCCCGCAACGGCGCCTTCGGCCCCCAGTGGGACGACCTGGTCGGGGCCGCCGCCTCCGCGCAGGCGTCGGGGCGGGTCGAGGTCACGGGGGTGTGGTCGCACCTCGCCTGTGCCGACGAGCCGAGCCATCGGGCCAACGACCGCCAGGAGGAGGTCTTCCGGCAGGCCGTCGAGACCGTGCGAGGCGCCGGCCTCGATCCACGCTGGTGCCACCTGGCCAACTCGGCGGCACTGCTCACCCGCCCCTCGGCCCACTTCGACCTCGTGCGGCCCGGCATCGCCACCTACGGGATCGCCCCCGACCCCGCTCTCTCCGGGATCGCCGACCTGCGGCCGGTGCTCACGCTGCGGGGCAGGCTCGCCGCGGTGAAGCGGGTCCCGGCGGGGACGTCGGTCTCCTACGGCCACACGTGGACCACGGACCGCGAGACCACCCTGGGCCTGGTCCCGCTCGGGTACGGCGACGGCGTGCTCCGCACCGCGTCGGGTCGCGCCGAGGTCGGTGTCGCCGGAGGACGCGCCCCCGTGGTCGGACGCATCTGCATGGACCAGCTGGTCGTGGACCTGGGCGACCGGGACGCCGCCCGCGGCGACGTGGTGACGCTGTTCGGCGCCGAGCCGGGCGCCCCCACCGCGGAGGACTGGGGGAGCGCCGCCGGTACGATCGGCTACGAGGTCGTCACCCGACTGGGCGGCCGCATCGAGCGCACCTACCGAGGCTGAGCCGGACGAACCGTCCGTCGGCCGGCCCACCGAGGACCGTGATGAGCCACCTTCCCGCCCGCCTGACCGCCCTGGCCGCGACCGCCGGGGCCTTCGTGGCGGCCGGTGTCGCCGCGAAGGTCGTGGACACCCGCCGACGCGAGCACCGACGCGAGCAGCGGGGCGAGGACGTGGCGTTCGGCAGCGTGCACAGCACGCCGCGCACCGTCATCGTCTCCGACGGCGTGGCGCTCAACGTCGAGGTCGACGAGCAGGACGACGACGGGAGCAGCGGTTCCGCGCCCCTCACGGTGGTCTTCGTGCACGGCTGGGTCTGCACCCTCGACACGTGGCACTACCAGCGTCTGGCGCTCCGCGGCCTCGTGCGCATGGTGTTCTACGACCAGCGCTCGCACGGTGCCTCGGGACGCTCCTCCCGGCACGGATCGAGCTTCGAGCAGCTCGCCGACGACCTGCGCACGATCCTCGACGAGGTCGCGCCCGACGGCCCGGTGGTCCTCGTCGGCCACTCCATGGGTGGCATCACCGTGCAGCAGCTGGCCGCCGAGTCCCCCTCGCTGTTCGGTGACCGGGTGGTGGGCGCGGTGCTGCTCTCCACGAGTGCCGGTCGTCTCGTGCGCCAGAGCCCGGGGCTGCGCCGGCTGCTGCCGCTGCTGCGGGCGGGGAGCCCGCTGCTCGACTGGGGTCGCACCTTCAACAGCTACAGCGTGGTGCGCCGGTGGGCGGTCGGTCCCGATGCGCCGCAGAAGTACGCCGACATGTCCGACGAGATGATCCTGCGGGCGCACACCTCCGTGCTGCTCGACTTCTACCCGGCGTTCGTCGACCTCGACGTGCGGACCGGGGCCAAGGGGCTCGCGCAGGTGCCCGTCGTCGTGGCCTGCGGCACCAAGGACCTGCTCACGCCGATCAGCCACGCCCGGCGCCTGGCCGACGCCATCGACGGTGCCGAGCTCGTGACCCTGGAGGACGCCGGACACATGATCCCGTTCGAGGAGAACGTGGCCGTCACCCGCGCGATCGAGGACGTGCTCGAGGCCGTCGGTCATCCGGTGCGGGAGCAGGACCGCTGATGCGCGCGCTCGACGTCATCGATGCCGGTCCCGAGCACGCCGAGGCCGTCGTCGACATCATCCACCGCTCCTTCAGGGTGCGTCCCGACCTCGACCCGCCGTCGACGGCGCTCGAGGAGACGGTCGACTCGGTCGCCGAGGTCCTCGGCACGGCCGGTGGACTGCTCGTGGAGCGTCGCGGCGTCCCCATGGGCGCGCTGCTGTTCGACGAGTCGCGCCCCGGCAAGCTGGGACTGCGGCGCGTGGCGGTCGACCCCGAGATCCAGTCGCGCGGCGTCGCGTCGGCCATGGTGGGCGTGGCCGAGGACACCGCCGAGGAGCGCGGCAAGGACGGCATCTGGTTGCACGTGCGCGAGGAGCTGCCCGACACGGTGCGGTTCTGGACGCGACGCAAGTACTACCCGGTCGACCAGGAGGGACCGCTCCTGGTGCTGGGCAAGACGCTGTGGCTCGCCCGCGAGGTCCCGACGCCCGAGGTCATGCACCACCTGGCCGCGCGGGTCGCGGAGCTCGTGCGACCCGGCGACCTGCTGGTCCTCACCGGTGATCTCGGTGCGGGCAAGACCACGTTCACCCAGGGCCTGGGAGCCGCGCTCGACGTCCGCGGACCCATCACGTCGCCCACGTTCGTGCTGGCCCGCACGCACCCGTCGCAGTCCGACGGTCCGGCGCTCGTGCACGTCGACGCGTACCGGCTGGGTGGTGCCGAGGAGGTCGACGACCTCGACCTCGACGCCACGGCCGAGGAGTCGGTGACCGTCGTGGAGTGGGGCGCGGGCATGGCCGAGCAGCTGAACGACAGCTGGCTCTCGGTGAGCATCGAGGTGCGCGGCGCGCGCCCCATCGACCCGCTCGGCACCCAGCACGACGGGGACCACCCCGACGAGGCCGAGCCGCGCGTGGTCACGATCAAGCCGAACGGTCCGCGCTGGGTCGACGTCCCGCTGCGCTCGACCCTGCTCGGCTGAGTCCCGTCCCGTCCTGCCGCCACGCAGCGGGACGGGGTGCGTGCAGGTGAGGGTAGGCTCACTCGTGTGCTGCTGCTTGCGATCGACACCTCCGGCCCCGCCGTGAGCGTCGCCGTCCACGACGGCGACGCCGTCGTCGGCCGGGCCGAGGGGGAGGGCACGATGGCGCACGGCGAGCTGCTCGCCCCGGCGATCCGCGACGCCCTCGCCGAGGCCGGTCGGACGGCGGGCGACCTCACCGACGTCGCCGTCGGCGTGGGTCCCGGACCCTTCACGGGGCTGAGGGTCGGCATCGTCACCGCGCGCACCCTCGCGTCGACCCTCGGGCTCACGGCCCACGGCGTGTGCTCCCTCGACGCCCTGGCCCTCGCCGCTGGGCTCGACCGCGAGCACGTCGTGGCCATCGACGCTCGCCGCAAGGAGGTCTACTGGGCGCGGTACGCGCCCGGTGAGGGTGGCGTGCTGCGCCGGGTCGACGGCCCGAACGTGGACAAGCCCGCGGAGCTCGCGCGCCTGCTTCCCGACCTGCCCGTGGTCGGACGAGGGGCCCAGCTGTACGCCGACGTGCTCACGGCACTCGACGGACCGCTCGACGCGTCGGCCGCGGCCCTCGCCGACGGCGTGGTGAGCGGCCAGGTCGAGATCCTGCCCCTGGAGCCGCTCTACCTGCGCCGGCCGGACGCTCGGCCGGCGTCGCCGGTGCGGTGATCCGTCCCGCGGACGCCGGCGACCTCGCGGCCCTCGCCGAGCTCGAGCGCGAGGCCTTCGGCCAGGGAGCCTGGTCCGCGACCACGCTGCGCGAGGAGCTCTCCCTGCCCGACCGGGTCGTGCTCGTCGACGAGCGTGGCGACGTGACGACCGGCTACGTCGACGTCGGGGTCGTGGCCGACGTCGCCGACCTGCACCGCGTGGTCGTGGGCGCGGCGCACCGGCGCCACGGCGTCGCCTCGGGCCTGGTGGGCGCCGCGGGTACGACCGCTGCCGACCGTGGGGCGACGCGCATGCTGCTCGAGGTCGCCGACGACAACGCCCCTGCCCTCGCCCTGTACGCCGCCCACGGCTTCGAGCCGATCGCGCGTCGTCGTGGCTACTACGGCCCCGGCCGGGACGCCCTCGTGCTGGAGACGTCGCTGCCCGCGAGCTCGACGGAGCAGCCACGATGATGGACGAGATCCGCTCGTGGCCGTGGGTCTGGGCGTGGCTGGCCCTCTTCGTGATCGTGCTGCTGCGCGCCGGCGCCACCTACGGCGTCGGACGTCTGGTCGCGGCGGGCGTGCTGCGTCGGCGCGAGCCCGGCGCCCGGCTGCGCGCGGCTGCCGACCGCGTGGACCGGTGGGGTCCGCCGGTGGTGACCGCCAGCTTCCTGACGGTCGGCGCGCAGACCGTGGTGAACGCCGGCGCCGGGCTCGCCGGCATGACCTGGCCGCGCTACCTCGTGGGGCTGGTCCCCGGGGCCGCGCTGTGGGCGACCGTCTGGAGCACGATCGGCGCCGGTGCGTTCCTGGTGGCGCTGCGCACCGGCAGCGAGCGGCGCGAAGCGGTCGTGGTCGGCTGCGTGGCCCTGGTCCTCGTGGCGGTCGTCGCAGCACTTGCGTCGCGCCGTCGGCGTGGCAGTCTCGAGGCATGACCGACGGACCCATCGAATTCGACGCCCAGGACAACCGCGACGAGTCGGAGGTCCTCGACCAGCTCCAGCCCGACGACACGCTCGTCGACCGCGGCGTCGACGACGTCCTCGACGAGGGCTACTCCCCGCCGGAGAAGTGGAGCGCGGGCGAGGGCTTCGGCACCACGCCCGACGAGGCGCTCGAGGGCGAGACCCTCGACCAGCGCGTCGCCCAGGAGGTCCCCGACGTCGACCCCTACGCCGACGTCGACCCCGAGGTCTACGACGACGAGGTGGGCGACGAGCGCTCCGGACGCCTGGTCGCGCCCGACGAGGGACTCGGCGAGGACACCGAGAAGGCCCTGGTCGGTGACGACGTCGGCATCGACGGTGCCGCCGCCAGCGCCGAGGAGGCCGCCGTGCACGTCGTGGACGACGACCCCGACGACCTGTCCGCCGGCTCGCCCGGGACGTGAGAAGCGGCTCCGCGACCTCCCCTTCGGTGCACATCTGTGCACTACGCTGACCCGCATGCGCGACATCACCTACCCGCCCGTCATCGTGACGGCCAAGACGCTGTTCAAGCTGCTGGGCATGTCGTTCCAGATGTCCGGCACCGAGCACGTGCCGCGCACCGGGGGAGCGATCCTCGCGGCCAACCACATCGGGTACGTGGACTTCGTCTTCGACGGTCTCGCCACGCAGCCGTCGGGTCGTCTGGTGCGGTTCATGGCGAAGAAGGAGGCGTTCGACCACCCGGTCGGAGGTCCGCTCATGCGGTCCTTCCACCACATCGAGGTCGACCGTGACGCCGGGCAGGCGTCGTACGACAAGGCCGTCGAGTACGCGCGCTCCGGCGAGATCGTGGGCATCTTCCCCGAGGCGACGATCAGCCGCTCCATGGAGATCAAGGAGCTGAAGACGGGGGCCGTGCGCATGGCCGCCGAGGCGGGCGTCCCGCTCATCCCGATGGTCACGTGGGGCACGCAGCTGCTGAAGACCAAGGGCCACGAGTCCGACATCTGGGGCCGTGGCAAGACGATCGCGCTGCACGTCGGTGAACCGATCCCGGTCACGGGTGAGGACCCGGTGGCCGAGACGCAGGTGCTGCGCGAGGCCATGACGGCGCTGCTCGACAAGGCGATCCGCGAGTACCCGGTCTCCCCGGAGGGTCAGTGGTGGGCCCCGGCCCGCTACGGCGGAACGGCGCCGACACCGGAGGAGGCGGCCCGGCTGGACGCCGAGGAGAAGGCGCAGAAGGCCGCCCGGCGCGCCGCGAAGCAGGACGGGCAGTCCTCCTGACCGCATCCGTCGGTGCTCGGCGTCGGGCCCAGGACCAGGTCGGCCGCGGGCTCCACGGGGTCTGAGACACTGGTCGGCGTGACTGAACCGATCGTCCTCGGCATCGAGTCGTCGTGCGACGAGACCGGCGTCGGCATCGTGCGGGGCACCGACCTGCTGGCGCACGCCGTGGCCTCCAGCGTCGAGGAGCACGTGCGGTTCGGTGGCGTCGTGCCCGAGGTGGCCAGCCGGGCGCACCTCGAGGCGATGGTGCCCACCCTGGAGCAGGCGTACGCCCAGGCCGGCATCGACGTGCGCGACGTCGACGCCATCGCCGTCACCTGCGGTCCCGGTCTGAGCGGGGCGCTGCTGGTGGGCGTCGCGGCGGCCAAGGCGTTGGCGATCGCCCACGACAAGCCGCTCTACGGCGTGAACCACCTCGCCGCGCACGTGGCGGTCGACCAGCTCGAGCACGGTCGCTTCGACCGCAGGGTGGCCGCGCTCCTGGTGAGCGGCGGGCACACCGAGATCCTGCTCGTCGACGACATCGCCTCCGACATCACGATGCTCGGCACCACCATCGACGACGCGGCCGGCGAGGCCTTCGACAAGGTGGCGCGCCTCCTCGGCCTGCCGTACCCCGGCGGGCCGCACATCGACCGCGTCGCGCAGGAGGGTGACGGCACGGCCATCCGCTTCCCCCGGGGCCTGACGGCCGCCAAGGACGCCGACCGGTACCGCTACGACTTCTCCTTCTCCGGTCTCAAGAGCGCCGTTTCCCGGCACGTGCAGCACGAGCAGCGCATGGGTCGCGACATCGACGTCGCCGACGTCGCGGCCTCGTTCCAGGACGCCGTGGTCGACGTGCTGACCCGCAAGACCGTGCAGGCGTGCCGCGACCACGACGTCGACACCCTCGTCGTGGGGGGAGGGGTCGCCGCGAACGGGCGGCTGCGCCAGATGGTCCTCGAGCGGGCGTCGGACGCAGGGATCGAGGTCCGCATCCCGAAGCCGGGTCTGTGCACCGACAACGGCGCGATGGTGGCGGCGCTCGGTGCCGAGGTCGTGTCCCGCGGCATCGCCCCGTCGTCGCTCGACCTCCCCGTCGACTCCAGCCTGCCCGTCACCCGCGTCGTCGCCTGAGCGTCCGCGGCGTGCCTGTGCACGACTCCCGGCGCGGGGCGGCCGTCTCTGGCAGGCTGGCGCCGTGGCAGTCATCGAGGCACGAGGGCTCGGCAAGTCGTACGGCACCCGTCGCGCGGTCGACGACCTGAGCTTCACCGTGACGCCCGGCAGCGTCACGGGTTTCCTCGGTCCCAACGGCTCGGGCAAGTCCACCACGATGCGGCTCATGCTCGGGCTGGACCGGGGCGAGGGCCGCACCACCTTCGACGGCCGCACCTTCGGTGAGCTCGAGCAGCCCATGCGCCACGTCGGCGCGCTGCTGGAGGCCAAGCCCTTCCACCCCACGCGCCAGGCCCGCCACCACCTGCAGATGCTCGCGATCGCGAACCGCATCGAGCGGCGCCGGGTCGACGAGGTCCTCGAGCTGGTCGGCCTGACCTCGGTCGCGAAGGGCCGACCCAAGAAGTTCAGCCTCGGCATGGGACAGCGGCTGGGCATCGCGGCGGCCCTGCTCGGCGACCCGCACACCCTCGTGCTCGATGAGCCCAGCAACGGGCTCGACCCCCAGGGCATCACCTGGCTGCGCCAGCTGCTCCGGCACCTCGCCGGCGAGGGCCGCTCCGTCTTCGTCTCCAGCCACCTGCTGCAGGAGATGGCGCTCCTGGCCGACGAGCTCGTGGTCGTGGGTCGCGGGCGCCTGCTGGCCAACGGTCCCGTGAGCGACTTCGTCGAGCACGGCGGCACGGTCCAGGTGCTGCTGCGCACTCCCGACCTTCACGTCCTCGCCCCCGTCCTGACCGCGGCCGGGGCCACGCTCACCCCGGACGCCGACGGAGCCCAGGTCGTCTCCGGTCTCGACGCCGCCCGCATCGGTGACCTCGCGCACGAGCACGGCGTGCGGGTGCACGAGCTGGCCACCCGGCGGGCCACGCTGGAAGAGGCCTTCCTCGCGGCGACCGGTCTCGACGAGGAGTACCGGGGCGCGGTCGCCGACCCGGACCACGACCGCGAGGGCGGAGGGCAGCGATGATCGACGCCCTGCGCTACGAGGTGACGCGCCTGCGCACCATCCGCTCCACCTACTGGATCCTCGGGGTGGCCTTCGCCTTCCAGCTCCTGCTCAGCGTGCTCATCGCCTGGAACCTCCCGGAGACCGGTCCGCTGTCGGGTGGCGACAACACGTTCGCGATCCTCGTGACCGTCGGAGCCTCGCTCGGCTTCGCCCCGTTGTTCATCGCCTACGTCATCGGCCTGCTCGGGGTGTTCTCGATGGGCCACGAGTACCGCCACGGCATGATCCGCGCGACGTTGACCGCCCTGCCGAGCCGCACCTCGGTCATGCTCGCGAAGATCCTCACCACCGCCGTGCTCTCCCTCGTGGCCGCTCTGGTGTGCGTGGGCATCGCGGCCCTCAGCGCCCTGGTGTTCGGGGTCGGCATGCCCACGTTCGAGGGCCTGCGCGACATCACCCTGGGCACGGTCCTGTTCACGACGATGTTCTCGCTCTCGGGCCTCGCGTTCGCCACGCTGACCCGGAACCAGACCGCGGCCGTGGCCATGCTGCTGCTCATCCCGTCCCTCGTCGAGGGCCTCGTGAAGGCCGTCGTCCTCGCGATCAAGGCGGCCTCGGACGACCCCTCGGGCCGTGGCGGACTCGTCGAGGTGCTGCGCTTCCTGCCCTACGACGCCGGCGGACAGATGTACACGCGGGTCTCGCTCGGCGACGCCCTCCAGCTCTTCGGCGTCGTGCCGTTCGGAGCGGTGGGTGGCGGGCTGGTCATGGCCGTCTTCGTGATGGTCCTGCTCGTGCTGGGCACCGTCGCCTTCGTGCGGCGAGACGCCTGACCCCGCCTCCGCGGGGTTCGGCGCGACGCTTCCGAGCCTGTCGAGTGTGGGTCCCTGAGCCTGTCGAGGGGTGGTCCCCGAGCTCGTCGAGGGGCGTCCTCCGGTCGGCCGGACCTCGGGACCTTGCTCCTCTGTCCCCGTGAGCCAGGTCACGTAGACTTCGTCCATGCCACGCACCTCGGAGCCCAGGGCGCACGAGCGGCAGCACGACGTCGCCGTGCCGGCAGGCTCCGACCCGGACTCCCTGTCGCGCTGGCTCCGCCGCGCGCACGAGGAGTTCCTGACCTCGGGCACCACCGACGCGCCGGTGCGTTCGGTCGTGCGCGACTCCTGGAAGCGCAGCGTGGCCGGCGGCCTCGACCCCGAGACCGACCTGCCCCGCATCACGCTCGACGACGAGGCCCTGCGCGAGATCCGCGAGCACCACCCGCTGGCCCCCGGCCTGCCGGTCATTCGTCGACTGCTCGTCGAGAGCGCCGCCGACGCCGGACTGCTCGTGGCGGTCAGCGACGCAGCCGGCCAGCTGCTGTGGGTCGAGGGTTCGTCGGGCCTGCGCTCCCGGGCCGAGGCGATGCACTTCATGCCCGGCGCCGACTGGAGCGAGACGAGCGCCGGCACCAACGCTCCCGGCACCGCCCTCGCGATCGACCGGCCCGTGCAGATCTTCGGACCCGAGCACCTCGGGCGCCAGGTCACGCCCTGGAGCTGCTCGGCCGCTCCCATCCACGACCCCGACACCGGTGCGGTGCTCGGCGTCCTCGACGTGACCGGTGGCGCCGAGGTGGCCACGGCGCAGGGGCTGGGCTTCGTCCGCGCGACGGCTGCGGCCGTCGAGGCGGAGCTACGGATCGCCCGGCTCCAGCCGAGCGCGTCGCCGCTGCAGGTCTCGAGCGGCTGGTCCGCGCCCCGGCTCGACGTGCTCGGTGTCCACGGCGCCACCTTGCAGGTCGGCCCGCTCACGTCGCGGCTCAGCGGACGCCACAGCGAGCTCCTGCTGCTGCTGACGCGGGCGCCCGACGGGCTCACCGCAGCCGAGCTGGGCGTGGCGCTGAGCGACGACGACCAGGCGCCGGTCACCATCCGCGCCGAGCTGTCGCGCCTGCGCGGGGTGCTCGGTCCCCTGGAGCTGGCGTCGCGCCCGTACCGGCTCCGCACGGCGGTGCGCACCGACGTCGACGAGGTGCGCGACCTGCTGCGGGAGGGGCGACTGCGCAGCGCCGTCGCGGCCTACCGCGGACCGGTGCTGCCGGCCTCGACCGCCCCGGCGGTCGAGGAGCTGCGCGACGACCTGCACCTCGAGCTGGTCTCGGCCCTGCTGGCCAGCGACGACGCCGACGCCGTCCTGTCGTTCGCCGACACCCCCCACGGTCGTGACGACCTCGGGGTCTGGTCGCGGGCGCTGGAGATCCTCCCGACGACGTCACCCCGCTACGCGCAGGTCGCGGCCCACGTCGAGAAGCTCGACCGCGCGTTCGGCTGAGGGTCCGACCTGCGGCTGGGGCTCCGCTCGCTGCCGAGTCGCTGCGGTGGGGTCTTCACGCGGCGCTGCGTCACTGCGGTGGGTCTGACCTTGCTGCTGCGTCGCTGTGGCGGCGAGTGGGTGTGGTCTCCGAAAGGGCCTCGACCGGAGCAGGGGGTCTGGGCTCGGGTGGGTCTGCGGGG
>NZ_JANLGG010000044.1:0-17004 GCF_024655735.1 Aeromicrobium sp. 50.2.37 | reverse complement strand
GGCCCCGACGCACCACCCACGCCCGCCCCGGTCCCGGCCGCCGCCGCTGACCCCACGCCTGGCGAGGCCCGCGGCCGGCCGTGGCGCGACCGCCTTCCCCGGCTCGTCATCGGCGACGAGGACTGACAGGTCGCCCCGCGGAGCGGACTGGCACTCTCGGGACCCGATTGCCAGTCATTGGTTAGCACTCCTATAGTGAGAGTGCTAGACATCAGACCGGCCCGGTGAGGGTCACGGCCGCAGCGGGAAGGGTTCGCCGCGGCGCAGGGCTCGTCCGTCGCGGGCACCGACCGGTCACACCCACCACGTCGAACCGGAGAGTTCCACATGGCCAAGACCATTGCGTTCAACGAAGAGGCCCGTCGCGGCCTCGAGCGCGGCATGAACCAGCTTGCCGACGCAGTCAAGGTGACGCTCGGCCCGAAGGGCCGCAACGTCGTGCTCGAGAAGAAGTGGGGCGCGCCCACGATCACCAACGACGGCGTGTCCATCGCCAAGGAGATCGAGCTCGAGGACCCCTACGAGAAGATCGGCGCCGAGCTCGTCAAGGAGGTCGCCAAGAAGACCGACGACGTCGCCGGTGACGGCACCACCACGGCCACCGTCCTGGCCCAGGCGCTCGTGCGCGAGGGCCTGCGCAACGTGGCCGCCGGCGCCAACCCGATGGGCCTGAAGAAGGGCATCGAGGCCGCCGTCGAGGCCATCAGCAGCCAGCTGCTGGGCATGGCCAAGGACGTCGAGACCAAGGAGCAGATCGCCTCCACCGCGTCCATCTCGGCCGCCGACCCCACGGTCGGCGAGATCATCGCCGAGGCCATGGACAAGGTCGGCAAGGAGGGCGTCATCACGGTCGAGGAGTCGAACACGTTCGGCCTCGACCTCGAGCTCACCGAGGGCATGCGCTTCGACAAGGGTCACCTGTCGGGCTACTTCGTCACCGACCCCGAGCGCATGGAGACGGTCCTCGAGGACCCCTACATCCTCATCGTCAACAGCAAGATCAGCTCGGTCAAGGACTTCGTCCCGGTGCTCGAGAAGGTCATGCAGTCGGGCAAGCCGCTCGCGATCATCGCCGAGGACGTCGAGGGCGAGGCCCTGGCCACCCTGATCGTCAACAAGATGCGCGGCACCTTCAAGTCGGTCGCCATCAAGGCCCCCGGCTTCGGTGACCGCCGCAAGGCCATGCTGGCCGACATCGCCATCCTCACCGGCGGCGAGGTCATCAGCGAGGAGGTCGGCCTCAAGCTCGAGAACGCCGACATCTCGCTGCTCGGCACCGCTCGCAAGGTCGTCACGACCAAGGACGAGACCACGATCGTCGAGGGCGGCGGCTCGCAGGACCAGATCGCCGGACGGGTCAACCAGATCCGCGCCGAGATCGAGAACAGCGACTCCGACTACGACCGCGAGAAGCTCCAGGAGCGCCTCGCGAAGCTGGCCGGCGGCGTGGCCGTCATCAAGGTCGGCGCGGCCACGGAGGTCGAGCTCAAGGAGCGCAAGCACCGCATCGAGGACGCCGTGCGCAACGCCAAGGCGGCCGTCGAGGAGGGCATCGTCGCCGGTGGCGGCGTGGCGCTCGTCCAGGCCACCAAGGCCGCGTTCGAGAAGCTCGAGCTGGAGGGTGACGAGGCCACGGGCGCGAACATCGTGCGCACCGCCGCGTCGGCCCCGCTCAAGCAGATCGCCGTCAACGCCGGCCTCGAGGGCGGCGTCGTGGCGGAGAAGGTCGCCGGCCTTGACGCCGGTCACGGCCTGAACGCTGCCACGGGCGAGTACGTCGACCTCATCGCCGCGGGCATCATCGACCCGGCCAAGGTCACGCGCTCGGCGCTGCAGAACGCCGCGTCCATCGCGGCGCTGTTCCTCACCACCGAGGCCGTCGTGGCCGACAAGCCGGAGCCGGCTGCCGCCGGTGGCGGCGCGCCGGACATGGGCGACATGGGCGGCATGGGCTTCTGAGTCCCGTCTCCTGACGAGGGCCCCGACCGGTTCGCCGGTCGGGGCCCTCGTGCGTCGGCGCTCGTGCGCCGCGACGACGTCGGTGGCACGTGCAAGGCTGTCGGGCGTGGCCCGCGCACCCGTCCCCGAAGCCTGGGTCGAGCGCGTCGGCGCGGTGCTCGACCCGCTGCCCGACGTCCGACGCGAGCGCGCCTGGACGGGCACCCGTTGGGTGGTGCGGGGTCACAACGTCGCGCACCTCTTCGGCGGTGAGGACGGACTCGTGCGCATCACGTTCCGCGCGCCGATGGACGAGGTGGCCGCCTTCGAGCACCTCGGCCACCCGTACTTCCGCGTCGGGCGCAGCGGCGACGTCGTGGGTCTCGTGCTCGACGACCTCCCCATCGACGCGGCCGAGCTGCGCGAGCTGCTGGTCGAGTCCTACTGCGTGCAGGCGCCGCACGAGCTCGTCGTCAGGGTCGACCGGCCCCTCTCCTGAGCCGGGCGTCGAGGGGCGGCCTGCCGTCACGAGGCGGGCGTCGCTCCATCCGTCCGTCCGGCCGGCCACCACCCACGTCGGTGCGGGGGTGGTGGCCGATCCTCACCGCTGGCATCGTGGGTGCCCGCACGCATGCGGGGGTGTCCCGGGGCTGAGGCCCGGCGCTCCGACGACGGGGGACGGAGAGCACGATGACCGCACGAGGACGACTGACCACGGCCTGCACCGTCGCGCTGATCCTGCTGCTCGGGGCGTGCAGCGGGGACGGCGACGACGGCGATCCGCCGCGCGCCGAGTCCACCGCGAGCAGCGAGGTCACGGAGCCGGCCGCCGACCTGCCGTCCGGGTGGACGGAGCAGCGTGCCGGCGAGCTCGTGTTCGCCCTGCCGCAGGACTTCCGCCAGAGCGGTGGCAACGGCACCGACCAGGGCAGCCAGACGACCTGGACCCTCGACGACGGCTCGGAGGTGCCGGCGCGGGTCGACGTGTTCGTCGAGGAGAGCCAGGTCGGCACGCTCGAGATCCGCGGTGGCCTGCTGCGCTCGCGCCTCGAGGCCGAGCTCGGCGCGCAGGTGGGTGAGCCCCAGCCGGTCGAGGTGGTGGGCGCGTCGGACGCCGAGCAGTTCACCTACACCTACGAGATCGACACGTCGGAGGGTCGCACCCCGGTGCGCCAGGTCGACCTGCTCGTCGACCGACCGAGCCTGCCGAAGTACGGGATCCGGTACGCGGCGACCGCCGACGCCTACGACGAGGACGTCTGGGAGCAGCTGCGCTCGAGCCTGGTGCTGGAGGGCTCGAACGGCGGATGACCGGCGGCGGCCGCTGACGCCCTGGCAGGATGCACGGGTGGAACCGACCCGTGGCCTGGCCTCCGAGCACCGTGAGCGCCTACGCGCCGCAGGGGCCGACGTCGACGCCCTCGACGCGCTCCGCTGGCACCTCGTCGACGAGGGCGTGCCGACCTGGTGGCACGACTGCGGCAACGCTCTCTACCTCGCCGACGGCGCCCTGCTCCCCCCGAAGGTGATCGAGCAGCTGACCCTGTTCCCGGTGCGCGACGTCGTCGTGGCGGTCGGGTCGGCGCTGCGCAGCATCGGGTCGCTGCTGGTCGGCGGCGACGGCGCCGTGGTGTTCGTCGACGCGGGCTGCGAGCTCACCGCGGGCGAGCTGTTCTGCGGCGGCGGCTCGAGCATCGCCCTGCACGGCCCGCTCATCGCCACTCGGTGTGCCGTGGTCGACGCCCGCAACGGAGGGAGCATCGTGGCCGGCCCCGAGCAGCTGTGGGCCTCCGACGTGTACGTCGCGACGGACGACATGCACCGCCTCGAGGACCGCGGCACGGGCGAGCGGATCAACCCGTTCGGCGCCGACATCCGCCTCGGACGGCACGTGTGGCTGTGCAAGGACGCCGTGGTGACCGGTCACGCCGACGTCGGCGACGGCGCCGTCGTGGCGATGCGGTCGGTGGTGCGTGGTCAGAAGGTCCCGGCCCACAGCGTGGTCGCCGGGGTGCCCGCCCGGGTGGTCCGCGACGACGTCGCGTGGTCCTACGACGACCAGCCCTAGCCGTTTCGGACAGTTCCGGGTCGCTTCTCCCGGGCTGGACGCCCCGGACGTGTCCGAGACGCAAGGACTGAGCCGCGGTCAGAGCGCGGTGCGGACGTCCTGCAGCTCGGGGAAGAACGTGAGCTCGAGCGCGCGCTGCAGGAACGACGTGCCGCTGGAGCCGCCGGTGCCGCGCTTGTGGCCGATGATCCGCTGCACCGTCTTGAGGTGGCGGAACCGCCAGAGGTGGAACCCCTCCTCGACGTCGACGAGCTCCTCGCACGTCTCGTAGACCTCCCAGTGGCGCTCGGGGTCGGCGTAGACGCGACGGAACACCTCCACGACGCCGGGGTGCGGCTCGTAGGGCTGCGTGAGGTCGCGCTCGAGCGCCGCGGCCGGCACGTCGTGACCCTGGCGGGCGAGCAGCGCCAGGAACGCGTCGTAGAGGCTCGGCGCAGCGAGGTCGGCGGCCAGCCGGTCGCGGGTCTCGGGCTCGTGGTCGAACACCGTGACCATGGCCGGTGTCTTGTTGCCGAGCAGGAACTCGACCGTCCGGTACTGCGCCGACTGGAACCCCGACGCCTTGCCCAGTGCGTCGCGGAACTGCAGGTACTCGACGGGGGTCAGCGTCTCGAGCACCCCCCACTGCTCGAACATCTGCCGCTGGACGGCCTTCACGCGGGCCAGCCGCTTGAGCGCGTGGGCCAGCTCGTCGGCGTCGATCAGCGCGATGGCCGAGCGCAGCTCGTGCACCAGCTGCTTGAGCCACAGCTCGGTCACCTGGTGCTGGACGACGAAGAGCATCTCGTCGTGGTGGTCCGTGACCGGCTGCTGTGCGGCGAGCAGCAGGTCCAGGCGCAGGTAGGAGCCGTACGTCGACTCACCTGCCAGGTCGGTGGCGACGCCGTCCTCGACGGGTCGGTGGGTGGGCCTCATGCCCTCGATGGTGCCCCAGGCGCGGGTCGGGCCGTGTCGTGGTCAGGGCAGGGTGTGTCGGCGGAAGCGCACGGTCTCGCCCACGCGCACCTGCGCGAGCCGGTCGAGGCCGCGTCCGGTGACCACCCCGATGACCGGGTAGCCGCCGGTGACGGGATGGTCGGGTCCGAGCACGACCGGGAGCCCGGCCGACGTCACCTGCACGCTGCCGCGCACGCACGGCTCGCTGGGCAGCTCCCCGTCGACGGCACGCTCGAGGCCGGCGCGACCGGGAGTGGGGCCGTCGAGCCGGACGCCGATGCGGTCCGACCGCTCGGACACGACCCAACCGGTGCCGAGGAACGCGGCCAGGGCGTCGGGCGTGAACCAGTCGTCGCGCGGACCGAGCACCACCTCGACGGTCGTGGTGCCGGGGGTGAGCAGGCTCGGGACGAGGCCGACGTCGGGCGGGTCCTGGTGCGGCTCCCCGACGGCGATCTCGTCGCCGGTGGTCAGTGCCGGTGGCCCGAGCCGGCTGAGGGTGTCGGCGCTGCGTGAGCCCAGGACCGCCGGCACGTCGATGCCGCCGGCGACCGCCACGTAGCCGCGCAGGCCGTGGCCGAACGGGGCGACCTCCAGGTGCTGCCCGGCGCCGAGGCGCACCGCCCGACCGTGCTCGACCGGAGCACCGTCGACCAGCACCGGCCCGACCGCCCCCGTCACGGCGACGACGTGCTCGGACGTGGCCCGCAGCTCGAGGCCGCCTCCGAGCACCTCCAGGACGGCGGTGCCGGACGCGTCGCCCACGAGGGTCCGGGCCTGGTGGAGGGCGCGACGGTCGAAGGCCCCCGCGGCGCCGACCCCTTGTGCGGCCAGCCCGGGTCGTCCGTCGTCCTGGACGAGCGTCAGCGGCCCGGGATGCACGACGACCAGGCTCACGGCGAGGCCCCGGGGCCGGCGGCGCGGAAGCGGACGGTGTCACCCGGTGCGAGCAGCGCCGCGGGGGAGCGCTCGACGTCGAAGAGCACCACGTCGGTGCGTCCGACCAGCTGCCAGCCACCGGGCGACTCCCGCGGGTAGACGCCGCTGAAACCGCCGGCCAGGGCGACGGCACCGGCGGGGACCCGGGGCCGGGGCGTGTCCTTGCGGGGGACCGTGAGCCGCGGGTCGCCGTCGACGAGGTAGGCGAAGCCGGGGGCGAACCCGCCGAAGGCGACGGTCCAGGGTGTCGCCGTGTGCGCGGCCACCACGGCCTCGACGCTCATCCCGGTCGCCTCGGCCACGGCCTCCAGGTCCGGCCCGTCGTAGACGACGTCGACCACGTGCTCGTGCGCGCCGGACGTGGCCGTCGTGGGCGCGGGCTGGACGCCACGGGCCAGCGCCCGCATCGTCGACGGCCGACCGCGCAGGAGCACGGTGCGCGCCCCCAACACGGCCTCCACGACGTCGGGGTGGTCGACCAGTGCCGCATGGCGACGGCGCGCCTCGTCCAGGTCGTCGCAGTCCAGCAGCACGGCGTCCTCACCGCACGCGAGCACCCTCACCCGAACGGTCCGACCTCGTGCCCGGCGTCCACCAGGGCGGCACGCACGGACCGGACGAGGGCGAGGGCGTCGGGGGAGTCGCCGTGGACGCACAGTGAGTCACAGTGACCCACCAGGCGTAGCGCCTGCGCCACGACCTCGTCGACGTCGGCCAGCACCGCGCCCGGCTCGTCACGCGGGACGAGGGTCCCGGCGGCGGTGTACGCACGGTCGGCGAAGCCCTCGGAGATGGTCGGGAGGCCCTCGGTGGCGGCGAGCCGCAACGAGACGGCGCCGGGCAGCCCGAGCAGCGGCAGGCCGTACGGTCCCACGGCCTCGACGACGGCCGCCGCCTGTCGCTCGTCGTGCACGACCGTGTTGTACAGCGCGCCGTGCGGCTTGACGTAGGCCACGCGGCCGCCCACGGCGTCGGCCACCTCGGCGAGCAGGTCGATCTGGGCACGCAGCTCGTCGACCAGCTCGTCCGTGGCCGGCTCCTGGGGACGTCGGCCGAAGCCCTCGCGATCGGGGTAGCCGACCTGGGCGCCGATCACGACGCCACGCTCGACCGCGCGCTCGCATGCGTCGAGCATGAGCTCCTCGCCACCGGCGTAGGCGCCGCAGCAGACGTTCGCGCTCGTGACGACGTCGAGCAGCGCCAGGTCGTCGGCCGACTCCGCGACGTCGGCATTCAGGTCGATCCGCACGCTCCCAGCCTAGGACCCCGCAAGGGGTGCCGGACGGGTCAGCGGGGGAGCGGGTCCACGAGCAGGGCGACCGCCTTGTCGTCCACGCGCGTCAGCACCACGGTGGCGCGCTGGGAGCCCTTGAGGCGCAGCCGCCTGACGAGCACCTCGGGCACGACGTCGACGCCGCGCTTCTTGATCGTCAGGGTGCCGACGTCGAGCGCCACGAGCGCGGCCTTGAGCTGCTTCTCGCGGTAGGGCAGCTCCTGCATCACGCGGAACGAGCGGGCGAGCGGGTGGCGCACGTCGACGTCCGTGGTCACCCACGCGATGCGCGGGTCCACCAGCTGGCCGTCGATCTGCTCCGCCAGCCCCCCGACGAGACCGGCGCGGATCACCGCGTCGTCCGGCTCGTGCAGCCAGCCTCCCAGCTCACCGACGTCGCCGGGTGCGCCGTCGCCGGCCAGGTCGTCCCCGCCGGGCAGGGCCGTGGCGCGACGCGGCGCGCGGTCGGCCAGGTCGAGGCCGGCGCCCCACAGGCACGCCTCCACCAGGTCGCCGCCGTCGCTGACCCACTGCGCCTCCACGCCGGTGGGGACCAGCGCGTGCGGGATGCCCGGGAGGGTCTTCACGACCGCGCGGCCGGCCAGGTGTGCCGCCACGACCGACCACGGCGGGCTCATCGCCTCGGGGTCGAACACCCGGCCCCGGTCGTCGCGTCGGGCGGGGTCGAGGAACACCACCTCGTCGTCCGCGGGGTCCACGTCGGCGGCGTCGGCGCAGAGCACCTCGCCGTCGAGGTCGAGGGCGGCCAGGTTGGCCCGGGCGATCGCGGCACGCACCGGGTCGCGCTCCACGCCGCGGACCCGCAGGCCGGCGCGAGCGAGCGCGAGCAGGTCCGAGCCGATGCCGCAGCCCAGGTCGAGTGCCGCCGTCGCACCCGTGCTCGCGAGACGCTCGGCACGCAGTCGGGCCACCGAGCCACGCGTGGCCTGCTGCAGTGCCTCGTGCGTGAAGAACATCCGCGCCGCGTCGTCACCCAGCTTGGTGCGGGCGATCCCGCGCAGGTGGTTCTGCGTGACGGCGGCCGCCACCAGCTCGACGTCGTGGGAGCGGCGCAGCCGTGTGCCCAGGGCGAGGTCGGACTCGACGCCGGCCCGCTCGCGCACCTCGGCCACCAGCGCCCGCCCCTCGTCGGTCTGCAGCCGCTCGAACGTCGCCAGGTCCACGTCGCCATCGTCGCAGGCCGCCCCTCGACGGGCTCGGGGGCCGGACGTGCCCCTCGACGGACGGACTCGTCCGCCGACGGCGAACACCCCTTAGCACTCAGTAGGGGCGAGTGCTAGATTCGGAACTGGCACTCGGGTACCGAGACTGCCAACCGTGCACGACCCCCGCGACGGCGTGCACACCCATCACGTTCCATCCGTCATTCCACCAACGTTGAAGGGGAGGTCGACCAGTGTCGGTCACCATCAAGCCGCTCGAGGATCGTCTCGTCATCAAGGCCGTCGAGGCCGAGCAGACCACCGCATCCGGACTCGTCATCCCGGACACCGCCCAGGAGAAGCCGCAGGAGGGTGAGGTCGTGGCCGTGGGCCCCGGTCGCATCGACGACTCCGGCAACCGCGTCCCGCTCGACGTCAACGTCGGCGACAAGGTCATCTTCAGCAAGTACGGCGGAACCGAGGTCAAGTACTCGGGCGAGGAGTTCCTCATCCTCTCGGCCCGCGACGTCCTCGCCGTCGTCTCCTGACGCACGTGGCATCCCGGCTGGCGGCGTTGCTCGTCGCTCGGCGACCGCTCCGCTCCCAGGTCGCCGTCGCGACGGCGCCTTGCCAGCCGGGCGCCACGCACGTCAGGACCACCTGACGTCACCCGCCGGTTCTCCCGGCGCACTCTGTCCGGCACTCGCCGGGCACCCCATCTGATCCATCCGTAGGAAGGCATCACATGCCCAAGATCCTCGAGTTCGACGAGGACGCACGCCGCGCCCTCGAGCGGGGCGTCGACGCCCTCGCGAACACCGTCAAGGTCACCCTCGGCCCCAAGGGCCGCTACGTCGTGCTCGACAAGAAGTGGGGCGCCCCCACGATCACGAACGACGGCGTCACCGTCGCCCGTGAGGTCGAGCTCGACGACCCGTTCGAGAACCTCGGCGCCCAGCTGGCCAAGGAGGTCGCCACCAAGACGAACGACGTCGCCGGTGACGGCACCACCACGGCCACCGTGCTCGCCCAGGCGATGGTCCACGAGGGCCTGCGCGCCGTGGCCGCCGGCGCCAACCCGGTCGGCCTGAAGAAGGGCATCGAGGCCGCCGTCAAGGCGGTCAGCGAGAAGCTGCACGAGATCGCCCGCGACGTCGACGACATCAAGGACATGACCGACGTCGCCACCGTCTCCTCGCGCGACGCGCACATCGGCGAGCTCATCGCCGAGGCGTTCGACAAGGTCGGCAAGGACGGTGTCATCACCGTCGAGGAGTCCAACACGCTCGGCACGCAGCTCGACTTCACCGAGGGCATGCAGTTCGACAAGGGCTACCTCTCGCCGTACATGGTCACCGACACCGAGCGCATGGAGTCCGTCCTCGACGACCCCTACGTGCTCGTCAACCAGGGCAAGATCAGCTCGGTCGCCGAGCTGCTGCCGCTGCTGGAGAAGGTCATCGGCGCAGGCAAGAGCCTGTTCATCATCGCCGAGGACGTCGAGGGCGAGGCGCTCAGCACGCTGGTCGTCAACAAGATCCGCGGCACCTTCACCTCGGTCGCCGTCAAGGCGCCCGCGTTCGGTGACCGCCGCAAGGCCATGCTGCAGGACATCGCGACGCTCACCGGCGCCACGGTCGTCACGCCCGACGTCGGCCTCAAGCTCGACCAGGTCGGCCTCGAGGTCCTCGGCACCGCCCGTCGCGTCGTCGTCACCAAGGACGACACGACGATCATCGACGGCGGCGGCGAGACCGCCGAGGTCGAGGGTCGGGTCAACCAGATCAAGGCCGAGATCGAGCTCACCGACTCCGACTGGGACCGCGAGAAGCTCCAGGAGCGTCTCGCGAAGCTGGCCGGTGGCGTGTGCGTGATCCAGGTCGGCGCGGCCACCGAGGTCGAGCTCAAGGAGAAGAAGCACCGCATCGAGGACGCCGTCTCGGCGACCCGCGCGGCCATCGAGGAGGGCATCGTCGCCGGCGGCGGCTCCGCCCTCGTCCACGCCGTCTCCGTGCTTGAGGGCGACCTCGGGCTCGGCGGCGACGAGGCCGTCGGCGTGCGCATCGTGCGCAAGGGTGCCGACGCCCCGCTGGAGTGGATCGCCCGCAACGGCGGCGTCTCCGGCGAGGTCGTCGTGTCGAAGGTCCGCGAGTCCGGTGAGGGCTACAACGCCGCCACCGACACCTACGGCGACCTCCTCGCGCAGGGCATCCTCGACCCGGTCAAGGTCACGCGCTCCGCGCTGGCCAACGCCGCGTCGATCACCGCCATGCTGCTCACCACCGAGACCCTGGTGGCCGAGAAGCCGGCCGACGACGAGGATGACGCCCACGCCGGGCACCACCACTGAGTCGTCGCCCGACGCGCTGTCGACGGCGCCCGCCCCTTCGGGGGTGGGCGCCGTCGTCGTTCCCGGGGTGCCGCGCGGTGCTTGACGGGGCTGCTTGACGGGGCTGCTTGCGGGTGCTGCTTGACGGGGTGACGTCGAGCGCGCACGGTGGGCCCATGGCCACCGTCGCGGACGTCGAGCGTCTGTGCCTGGCGCTGCCGGAGGTCGCCGAGCGCACCAGCTGGGGCAACCGCGCGTGGTTCGTCGAGAAGGCGATGTTCTGCTGGGTCCGACCGTTCAGCAAGGCCGACCTGCGACGGTTCGGTGACGACCCGGTGCCGCAGGGCGAGATCGTCGGGCTGCGCACCGAGGACCTCTCCGAGCGCGACGCGATCCTCGGCGAGGGCGTCCCGGGCTTCTTCACCATCGAGCACCTGGCGAACCACCCCGGCTTCCTGGTCGAGCTCGACGTGGTGGACCCCGCCCGGCTGGAGACCGCGGTCGAGGACGCCTGGCTCGCCCGCGCCCCCGCCCGCCTGGCCGAGTCCTGGCTCGCCGACCGCCCCTGACCCGCGCCGCAGATTCCCAGGTCGACCTGGGAATCTCCTGCCGCGCACGGTGATCTCAGGCGTGCCCGGAGAGCACGTCGTGCTCGAGTGAGTTTCCCGTGCGCGGGCCGCCGGACGACCGAGGATCGACGGGAGGGTGACGGGCATCTCTTGCGCGGCGAGCGCGCTCCACATACCGTGGGTACGGATATGACATTCCCGATGTCACATCCCATCTGTCCCATAGTCGAGGAGCCCCGCCATGACGATCACCGAGACCCGACCCACCTCGCCCGACGCCGCCGCGTTCCGCGCGGAGGTCGAGCGTGACGGTGTGCTCGAGCGGCTCCTGTCGTCGTCGGCCCAGCTGTCCTACGACCCCGAGAAGGAGGTCGACTGGGACGCCCCGCTCGACCCGCTGCACGACGGCGTGAACCCCGAGTGGTGCACGCTCTACGGCACCGACCTGTGGGAGCGCATGTCGCCGGAGCAGCGCGCCACGCTCACCCGCCACGAGGCGGCCAGCGTCGCGAGCATCGGCATCTGGTTCGAGATGCTCCTGCAGCAGATGCTGCTCGTCGACATCTACGACAAGGACTACGCGAGCAGCGAGTTCCAGTTCGCGCTCACCGAGATCGCCGACGAGTGCCGCCACTCGATCATGTTCGCGAAGGGCGCCCAGCACATCGCCGGTCGCTCCTACCTGCCCCACCCGCTGCTGCACAAGGCGGCGAAGCTGCTCAAGCTGACCGCGCGCGGCGAGGTCGCCTACACGTCGATCCTGGTGGCCGAGGAGGTCCTCGACGTCATGCAGCGTGACTGGATGCGTGGCGCGTCCGTCTCGCCGCAGGTCAAGACGATCTGCAAGATCCACGTGGTCGAGGAGTCGCGGCACATGAAGTTCGCGCGCCACGAGACCCTCGAGGCGATGAAGGGCATCTCCGAGGCCCGCCGCCGGGCCAGCGCCCTGCAGATCGCGAGCGTCGGCTACTTCATCGTCAAGAGCCTCGTCCGCCCCGAGGTGTACGCCGAGGCCGGGCTCGACGTGAAGGAGGCCGTCGAGGCGGCCCGCACCAACGAGCACCACCACGCCCTGATGCGTCTGTCCTGCGTGCACCTGATGGACTTCCTGGCCGAGGCCGGGCTGCTGACGCCGACGGCCAAGCGGCTCTACCGCCGCGTGCACATGCTCTGAGGCTGCCGTGCCCTTCGCGATCACCCAGAGCTGCTGCTCCGACGCCTCCTGCGTGGAGGTCTGCCCGGTCGACTGCATCCACCCGACGCCGGGGGAGCCCGACTTCGGCACGACCGACATCCTCTACGTCGACCCGCGCTCGTGCATCGACTGCGGTGCCTGCGCCGACGCCTGTCCGGCGTCGGCGATCAAGCCCATCGAGATCCTGCGCGGCGGCGAGGCCGTGTTCGCCGAGCTGAACGCCGCCTACTACGAGCAGCGCCCGGAGCGGGAGGTCGCGAAGCAGCAGACCCACGCCCGGGTCCGACCCGGGGTGCCGACCGGTCTGCGGATAGCGGTCGTCGGCACGGGGCCGGCTGCCACCTACACGGCGCGCGAGCTGCTCGCCGCGACCGACGGGCAGGTCTCCTTCCTCGACCGCCTGCCGGTGCCGGGTGGCCTCCTGCGCGCCGGTGTCGCGCCTGACCACCCCGAGACCAAGCGCGTGCAGGACACGTTCGGCTGGACGTACGACCACCCACGGGCCCGCATGTACATGAACGTGGAGGTCGGCACCCACGTCACCCACGAGGAGCTGATGCAGCACCACGACGCGGTCGTGTACGGCATCGGTGCCCCCGAGGACCGCCGGCTCGGCGTCGACGGCGAGGACCTGCCCGGCGTGCACGGCTCCACCGAGACCGTGGCCTGGTACAACGGCGACCCCGACGTCGCCGCCGACGCGATCGCGGTGCCCGACGGACGGGTCTTCGTGGTCGGGAACGGCAACGTCGCGCTCGACGTCGCCCGCATCCTGCTGAGCGACCCGGAGCGGCTCGCCGGCACCGAGATCGCCGACCTCGCGCTCGATGCCCTGCGCGGCGCGGACGTGCGCGAGGTGGTGCTGCTGGGTCGGCGCGGACCCGAGCACGCCGCGTTCACCCGGCCCGAGCTGCTCACCCTCCCCGACGGCATCGAGCTGTGCGTCGAGGACGACCCGATGACGGCCGCGGCACTCGAGGCGGCGGCTCCGGGGACCAACGCGGCGCTGCTCGCCGACCGGCGCAGGGTGCGCAGCGACTGGACCGTCGAGCCTGCGCCGGGTCGACGCCTCGTGCTCGCCTTCGACCGTCGCGTGACCGCGGCCCACGGCTCCGGTGCGCTCGCCTCGGTCACCGTCGCCGGCCCCGACGGCGAGGTCGAGGCGCCCACCCGCCTGCTCGTCAGCTCCATCGGTCGGCGCGGGCGCGCCGTGCCCGGGCTCCCGTTCGACGCGGAGCGTGGTCTCATCCCGAACGAGGACGGTCGCGTCGTCGACCCGGCCGCCGGCCGGCCCGTCCCCGGTGCCTACGTCGTCGGGTGGGCCAAGCGCGGCTCGCACGGCGGCATCGGTGCCAACCGCATCTCCGCCGGCGAGACCGTGGACGCCCTCCTGGCCGACGCCGCCGAGGGGCGCCTGTCGACGCCGCCGGCCTCGACGCGCGCATTCGTCCGGCTCCTGCAGAAGCGCCAGCCCCGGCTCGTCCGCGGCGCCGGGGTGCGAGCCATCGAGCGTCGCGAGGTCGACGCGGGCATGGCTGCCGGCCGCCCCCGCGTCAAGCTCACGACCGTCGAGGACCTCCTCGCCGCCTCCCGCTGACGCCTCAGGTGACCGCCGCGGCGAGCCGGTCGAGGGTGCTCTCCAGCGCCTCGACGGGGACGGAGGGGAAGCCCCCGACGCGACGGTGCACCTCCGGGTCGTGGACGTCGGACCAGTCGTAGGTGAGGGAGACGCGGGACCCCGATGCGGTCGGCGCGACCTCCCAGCGCCACTCCCACCCCGGAGGTGTGGTGTCGGGCAGGCCGGTTCGCCACGCCACCACGGCGTCCGGCTCGAACCGCGTGACGAGGTTGTCGGTCAGGTAGTCGCCCCTCGGCTCGCGATGGACGTGCATGCGGAACACCTGACCGACGGCGGTGATCGGCTCGCCGCCGTCGTCGGCGCGGACCATGCCTGACCCGTCGATCTCGGCGTGGCGACGAGGGTCCGCGAGCAGGCCGAAGATCGTGTGAGGTGATGCGTCGACGTCGCGTGACACGACGACCCGGGTCTCGTCCATGCTCCATCGTCCGTCGGGTGCGGGCGGACGTCCAGCCGGGGACGTGTCCCGCTGGTAGCGTCGCGACCGTGTTCGAAGCGCTCCGCCGCGAGCTCGACCTGCCGCCCGCCGCCCGCTCCGACGCGTTCCCGGACGACGTGCTCGCCGAGGCCGAGCGAGTCGCCGCCGCCGGTCCACGCGCGACGACCGATTGCACCGACCTGGCCTTCGTGACCATCGACCCGCCGGGGGCCATGGACCTCGACCAGGCGGTCCACCTCGAGCGTCGCGACGGCGGGTTCCGGGTGCACTACGCCATCGCCGACCTCGGCGTGGTCCCGCTGGGCGGCGCGATCGACGCCGAGGCCCGCCGACGTGGGCAGACGATCTACCTGCCCGACGGTCGCGTGCCGCTGCACCCGCCGGTGCTCTCGGAGGGTGCGCTGAGCCTGCTGCCCGACCAGGTGCGGGGCGCCGTGCTGTGGACGATCGACCTCGACGCCGACGGGGTCGCCGTCGGCCACCACGTCGAGCGCGCCCTGGTGCGGTCGGTCGCCCGCCTCGACTACGAGACCGTGCAGGCCGATGCCGACGCCGGCCGTCTCCACCCGAGCATCGCCGCGCTGCCCGAGGTCGGACGGCTGCGGCGCACGGTCCGTGTGGCCGCGGGTGCGCTCGAGCTGGGCCTGCCCGACCAGGAGGTCGTGCCCGACGAGGCGACCTCGGGCAGGTGGCGCGCGGTGTGGCGTGCCCGACGCGAGGCCGACGACTGGAACGCGGAGATCTCGCTGCTCACCGGCACCGTGGCGGCGTCGATCATGCTCGAGGCGCGGGTGGGGCTGCTGCGCACCCTGCCCGATCCCGACCCGCGCGACGTGCGGCGGTTCCTCGACCGCGCCCGTGCCCTCGGCGTGGACGCGGGCGACGACCCGGCGGCACTGCTCGACCGCCTCGACGCCGACGACGTCACCCACCTGGCGGTCATGACCGACGCCACCCGTCTGCTGCGCGGCGCCTCGTTCGCCGCCTTCGACGGCGAGCTGCCCGCGACGACGGGTCACGCGGGCGTCGGTGCGCCGTACGCCCAGGTCACGGCGCCGCTGAGGCGGTTGGCCGACCGATTCGCCAGCGAGGTCTGCCTGGCGGTGTCGAGCGGGGGCGAGGTCCCGACGGCGCTGCGTGAGGCGCTGCCGTCGGTCCCCGACGCGATGCGGGCCTCCGACGCCCGCGCCTCCCGCGCCACCCGCGGCGCGCTGGACCTGGTGGAGGCGTCGATGCTCGCCCCGCTCGTGGGTCGGACAATCGAGGCGCTGGTGGTCGACGTGGACGGGCAGGACGCGGACGTCATGCTCCTCGAGCCCGCCGTGCTGGTCGCGATGGAGACCGGTGCGGGGTCGGCCCGGCTGCGCGAGGGCGAGCGCCGCCAGGTCCGGGTGGTCGCCGCCGACCCCCAGTCCGGCGTGGTGCACCTCACGCCGACCGAGTGATCTCACCTCTTGCTCAGGTAAGGCAACCTTAAGTTAGGCTGCCCTGCATGACACGACGTTCCCCCCTGCTCCGCCGCACGGTGGCTGCCGCCGCCCTGGCCCTCGCGCTCCCGCTCGCCGCCTGCGGCTCGTCCGACGACGACTCCGGCTCCGACCAGGCCTGGACCTACACCGACGACCTCGGCACGAAGCTCGAGCTCGACGCCGCGCCCGAGCGTCTCGTCGTCCAGTCCTCCGTCGCGGCCGCGCTCACCGACCTCGGTCTCGGCGACAAGATCGTCGGCGTCTTCGGGCCGGTGAAGAACGCCGACGGCGAGCTCGACTCCCAGGCTGCCGGCCTCGACGCCGACGCGGTCGAGGACGTCACCGGTGGTGGCGAGTACGGAGACATCGACCTCGAGAAGCTGGCCGGTCTGAAGCCGGACCTGGTCGTCACCAGCAGCTACCTCGAGCCCGACCTCTGGTACGTCAACGCCGACGTCAAGAAGAAGCTCGACGCGCAGTTCCAGACGCTCGTCATCAGCTTCGACGGCAAGACGCTCCCGCAGATCATCGACTCCACCGAGAAGGCCGCGACCGCGCTGGGTGCCGACGAGGCCGACTTCGCCGAGGGCCGTGAGGCCTTCGAGACGGCGCAGGCGCGGCTCGAGAAGGTGGCGCAGGACGCGAAGCCGTCGATCCTCGCGGTCTCGTACTCGCCCGACCTGTTCTACGTCTCCAACCCCGAGGTCAGCCCGGACCTCAAGTACTACCGCGACGAGATCGGCCTCGACATCGTCACGCCGAAGAACCCCGACGAGGGTGGCTACTTCGAGTCGCTCAGCTGGGAGAAGGCCGACACCTACGACGCCGACGTCGCCTACTGGGACGACCGCATCGGCAGCGCCGGCCTGGCCGCGCTGAAGAAGGAGCCGGTCTGGGGCAAGACCACCGCCGCCGAGAACGACGCCTACATCCCGTGGACGTCCGTGGCGCCGCCGTCGGCGCAGGCCTACGCCGACGTCTTCGACCGCTTCGCCGACGGTCTCGAGCAGTTCACGTCCTGACACCCCGGGCAGCGACGGCCCCGAC
>NZ_JANLGG010000043.1:0-17838 GCF_024655735.1 Aeromicrobium sp. 50.2.37 | reverse complement strand
TCAACACCCATCCAGTCTGGTGTTGCACCCACGATGCGGCCCCGCCATGGGAATCACGAACCCACCATGGTTCTCCCCCACCCACCTGCGGATGCATCCCGTGGTGAGTGGGGGAGAACGATGGTGAGTGCGGGTCAGGACCCGAGCCGCGCGGCCCGGTCGGCGACATCGGTCGGTACGACGTCGTGCGAGTCCGCCGCCGACACCGGGCTCGACGCGACGACCGACAGCGGCACGACGCCCGCCCAGGCCCCGGCCTCGACGTCGGCGTCGTCGTCCACCGGGTCCCCGGCGCGCACCTTCACCGACGCCTCGCGCAGCGGGACGGCCAGCACCGCGGTGGCCGCGACCTCCTTGCGGGTGGGCCGGCGCAGGGTGGCCGACCGGCCGGGCACGACGTGGTCGACGGTCAGGTCGAGCGCGCGCGCCTTCTCGTCCGGGTCCTCCACGACCCGCGCCTCCCCCACCACCACCGCGGAGCGGTAGTTCATCGAGTGGTGGAAGCCGGACCGCGCGACGACGAGCCCGTCGAGCAGCGTCGCCGTGACGCAGACGGTGCGTCGGTCCGAGCGGGTCAGCCACCGCGCGGCGACCGAGCCGTGCACGTAGAGGGTGCCGTCGGCGTCGGGCCCCTCGGGATCGACCGCGATGGCGACCGGCAGGACCACGGGATGGTCGCCGACGTCGACGCCCAGGTGCGCCACGAGCGCCTCGTCGAGGATCGCGTGCAGCGCGGCACGGTCGGTGAGCCCACGCTCGCGCGAGCGACCCAGGGTCGTGCGGGGGGTGGGGGAGAGCGGTGACGTGTCGATCGCGGCCATGACCCCAGCGTGCCGAGCAAGTGGTCCGGCGTCGAGAGCCACTATCGTCGGTATCGTGCAGACCACTCCGGGCTCGCCCGCGCTGCCGGTGCACCTCGACCGGACCACCGCCACGCCCCTGCCGGCCCAGCTCGCCGCCGACGTGCGGCGGCTCGTCGCGGCTGGCACGCTGCGGCGAGGCGTGCGGCTGCCGGCGAGCCGCGCCCTCGCGCTAGAGCTCGGGGTCTCGCGCTCGGTGGTCACGCAGGCGTACGAGCAGCTGGTCGCCGAGGGCTGGCTCGACGCGAGCCACGGCTCGGGCACCTTCGTCGCCGGGACGGCGGCCCGGCCCTCGCCCGCGGTCGTTGCGCAGGGAGCGACGCCGAGGACGGGCCCGCGCCTGGTGCGGCTCGACACCGGCACACCGTGGATCGATCCGCGCCACCGGGCGGGATGGAGCCGAGCCTGGCGCGACGTCGCCGCCGCCACCCCACCGGCCGGCTACGGCGACCCCTGCGGCATCCCCGAGCTCCGTGCCGCGATCGCCGAGCGGCTCGGCCGGCTTCGTGGCGTGGAGTGCGGGGCCGACGACGTGGTCGTCACGCAGGGCACCACTGACGGCCTGCGCGCCCTGCTCGACGTGCTGCCCGCCGGCGCCGTCGCGGTCGAGGACCCCGGATACCGGGCGGCGGTCGCGACGGTCCGTTCCGCGGGGCGAGGGGTGGTCGACGTGCCGGGCCGCGGGACCCCGACCGTGCCGCCGGGCGTCGTCGCGACCTACGTGACCCCCGCGCACCAGCACCCGCTCGGGCACGTGCTGCCCGCCGCCGACCGCGTGGCGCTGATCGCGGCGGCGAGGGAGCGGGGCGCCGTGGTCGTCGAGGACGACTACGACTCCGAGTTCCGCTACGACGTCGCGCCCGTCCCCGCCCTCGCGTCGCTCGACCGCACCGGCGTCGCCTACCTCGGCACCGCCTCGAAGTCGGTGTCGCCGAGCCTGCGCCTCGGCTGGCTCGTCCCGCCCCCGCACCTGCTCGACGCCGTGCGCGCCACCCGCGCGGTGCGGCACGAGGGCATCTCGTGGCCGGTCCAGCGCGCGTTCCTGTCGATGCTGCGCGACGGGTACGTCGACCGCGTGGTGCGCTCGGCCCGACGGGTCTACGCCGACCGGGCGCCGCGCGTCGCGGACGCGCTCGCACCGCACGCCGAGCCGGCGGGTCCGAGCGCCGGCATGTACTCCACCTGGCTGCTGGCACGGGACCGGGCCGAGGCCGCCGTCCGCGCGGCGGCACGCGCCGGGTTCGACGTCCCGCTGCTGTCCGACTACGCCCGCAGCTCCGGGCTCACCGGGCTGGTGGTCGGCTTCGGCGGCGTGAGCGACCTCGAGCTCGACGCCGCGCTGCGTGCCCTGGTGCGGGGCCTCGACGACACACCGCCCCGACCCCGACCCCACTGACGCCGTCGCCCCACGCACCGGCTGCACCCACGACGTCCCTGGGGTTCACTGGGCAGATGGGTGCCGACATCTCCACCATGCCGCTGCCCGGCGGCGGGCACGCCGATCCCCCGGACCGGCTCACGCCGTTCCAGCAGCGCGTCGCCGACGTGGTGGGAGCCCTGCCGCCCGGCGACCTGCTGACCTACGGCGAGGTGGCCCTCGAGGCGGGTCACCCCGGAGCGGGCCAGGCGGTCGCGAACGTGCTGCGTCGCGTCCCGGGACTGCCGTGGTGGCGCGTCCTGCCCACGAACGGCCGCCTGTACCGCCAGCACCGCGAGGCGGCCACCCCGCTCCTGCAGGCGGAGGGGCATCGCGTGGACGACGAGGGGCGGGTCCGGCCGGCCCGCGGCTGAGCCGGGGTCGACGTCAGCCGCGTCGTGCCGCCGCCAGCGCCTCGCGCCGCAGCTGCGCAGCGTCGTCGGGGCTCAGGTGCCGCACCGCCACGAGCCGTGCCGGGCCGACGGCCAGCTCGCCGTCGTCGAGCGGCTCGGACCTGATGCCCGCGTGCCCCCGCATGGCCTGGTGGGCCCCCGGCGCCAGCACCACGTCCATCCACGCGCACGGGTTGGCCCGGGTGAGCGAGCGGAAGGTCAGGCGGGACCCGCCGACCTCGAGCGTGAACTCGCTGTGCACCAGCGACTCGACGTCGAGGCCCCGCGTGAGCACGTTGCGTCGCGCGAGGAAGGGATCGAGGGGGTCGACGGCGAGGGTGCGCTGCAGTCGCTCCAGCTCCTCGACGGCCAGGAACGTGACGGCGGCGAAGCGGTGCCGGGTGCCGAAGTAGCGGTCGCCCACCAGACCCTTGCCCGCTCGCACCTGCACCGACGACACCTGCTCCGTTCCACCCGTGGCCTCCGCGACGGACGGCCTCGGTCCGTCGGAGGGGCGCCCGTCGTAGCGGTGCCGTGGGGAGACGACGAGGCCGACGATGTCGAGGTCGACCGGCTCGAACCCGGTGGGTAGCGCGTCCTGCACCCCGCCACGCTAGCGCCGACCTCCACCGCGAGCGGGTGCGGCGGGGTCGGGCGACCGGGCCGGGCCGGATTTGGCCTGCGATCACCGGCACGGCTAGACTTCCGTGGTTGCCCGCTCTGGGCACACCTCCTGCTGCGGACCGTCCGTAGCCGTTCAGACCGAAGGAGGACGCACCTTGTCGTTGCGTCACTACGAAGTCATGGTCATCCTCGACCCCGATCTCGACGAGCGCACGGTCGCTCCGAGCCTCGACACCTACCTCAACGTCGTCAAGAACGACGGCGGCAGCGTGGAGAACGTCGACGTGTGGGGCAAGCGCCGCCTCGCGTACGAGATCGACAAGAAGAACGAGGGCATCTACGCCGTCATCGACTTGACCGCCACCCCGGACACGGTCAAGGAGCTCGACCGTCAGCTCGGGCTCAACGAGTCCGTCGTCCGCACGAAGGTCACCCGACCCGACGTGAAGTAAGGGCTCTCGAGCTCCCTGTGGACGACGGCACCGCCGTTGTCCGCACCCTGGGGTTGACTGGCGTCGACCCCCACCCAGCACCGCAACCACAGCCACACCGAAAGGCTGGTCCCATGGCAGGCGAGACCGTCATCACCGTCGTCGGCAACATCACCGACGACCCCGAGCTGAAGTTCACCCCGTCCGGCGCGGCGGTCGCGAACTTCACCGTCGCCTCGACGCCCCGGTCCTTCGACCGGCAGTCGAACGAGTGGAAGGACGGCAACCCGCTGTTCATCCGCTGCTCGGTGTGGCGGCAGATGGCCGAGAACGTCGCCGAGTCGCTGCAGAAGGGCCAGCACGTCATCGTGCACGGCGCCCTCAACGTGCGTCAGTACGAGCGGCAGGACGGCGGCCGGGGCACCAGCGTGGAGATGAACGTCTACGAGGTCGGAGCGTCCCTGCGCTTCGCCACGGCCAAGGTCACCAAGGCCTCCCGTGGCGGTGGCGGCGGTGGCGGCGGCGACTTCGGTGGCGGCTCCGGTGGTGGCGGTGGCTACGGCGGCGGACAGGGCGGCGGCAACGCCGGTGGCGGCAGCGCCAACCCGTGGTCCTCGCCGCAGTCCGCACCGCAGGGTGGGAACGACGCCTGGGGCGGCGGCGGCGCCGCTGCCGAAGAGCCCCCGTTCTGAGTCACACAACCCCGTTCTGAGATTCACAGTTCAAGGAGAACCATGGCGAAGCCAGTCATCCGGAAGCCGAAGAAGAAGAGCAACCCGCTCGCGGCCGCCGGTGTCACCACGATCGACTACAAGGACACGGCGCTGCTGCGCAAGTTCATCTCGGACCGCGGCAAGATCCGCGCGCGCCGGGTGACCGGTGTGTCCGTGCAGGAGCAGCGTCAGATCGCCAAGGCGATCAAGAACGCCCGCGAGATGGCGCTCCTGCCCTACACGTCCAGCGGACGCTGAGAGAGGGCTGATCCGATGAAGCTCATCCTCACGCACGAGGTCACCAACCTCGGCGAGCCCGGCGACATCGTCGAGGTCAAGGACGGCTACGGCCGCAACTTCCTGCTCCCCCGCAACTACGCCATCCGGTGGAGCAAGGGCGCAGCCAAGCAGGTCGAGTCCATCAAGGCCGCGCGCGACTCGCGTGCCGTGCACGACCTCGAGGAGGCCCGTCAGATCAAGGGTCGCCTGGAGGCCGAGCCGGTCAACGTCCCGGTGCGCGCCGGCGAGAGCGGCCGCCTGTTCGGCGCCGTCACCGTCTCCGACATCGCCTCCGCCCTCGAGGCGGCTGGCGGCTCGGTCGACAAGCGTCGTATCGAGGTCGGCAACCCGATCAAGTCGCTCGGCGCCCACCAGGTGTCCGTGCGCGTCCACCCCGAGGTGACCGCCGAGGTCCGCCTCAACGTGGTGGCCTCCAAGTAGTTCGACGTCGGGGTCCGGATCGGCAGCGCCGGTCCGGACCCCGTCCTCGTTCCACGAGCTCCCTCCCCATGTCGCACCGACGCGCGCACCAGCGCCGCACGCGCACCGTCGCCGCCGTGGCAGGTTCGGTCCTGCTGGTCGGCGGCTGCTCGTTGTTCTCGGGCGACACCGAGCAGCCCGGCGGCGCGACCACGCAGCAGGCCGCCGACACGCGCACGGCGTGGGAGCGCGCCGACGTCGACGACGTCGAGCCGGGCGGGACCCTGCGGCTGGCCGTCGCGGAGCAGCCCACGAACTTCAACCCGGCCCACGCCGACGCCGCCGGCAGCGAGGTCGAGCGCCTGCTGGGACCCACCAGCGGCAACGCCGTCCGCATCACCGCCGACGGTGGCTGGGAGGTCGACCCCGACTACGCGCGCGACGTCGAGGTGGTCGACGAGGATCCCTTCACGGTCCGGGTCCGGCTCAACCCCGATGCCGTGTGGCAGGGCGGCACCGCCATCACGGCCCGTGACATGACGGCCTACTGGAAGGCGCTGCGCGGCAGCGACGACGCCTACCAGGTCGCGAGCAGCGACGGCTGGGACGACATCGAGGACGTCACCACCGACGACGACCCGTACGAGTACGAGGTCGAGTTCGAGGACCGCCGGCCCGACTGGCCGCTGTTCGTCTACCCGCGGCTGCCCGCCAACGCCTCGTCGAAGCCGAAGACGTTCAACTCCGGGTTCGTCGACCGGCCGATCTCGTCGAACGGACCGTTCGTGGTCACCTCGGTCGACGAGTCCACCGGCACGATCACGCAGGAGCGCAACCCGCGGTGGTGGGGCCAGGAGCCTCGGCTGTCGAAGGTCGTGTGGCGCGTCGCCCAGCCCGCGGTGCAAGCGGAGGCGTTCGACGCCGACGAGCTCGACGTCGCGACCCTCGACGCCGAGGGCTACGACCAGGTCGACGAGGACCGGGTGCAGCACGCCGGTGGCTCGCAGTGGTCGCACCTGACCCTCAACGCCGGTCGCGGGGCGCTGCGCGACGTCGAGGTGCGCCGGGCCGTGGCGGCTGCGCTCGACCGTGAGGCGCTGGCCGCAGCCGTGGCCACCCCGGTCGGGGCCGAGCCCCGCACCGCCGACAGCGTGCTGGTCCTGCCCGGGCAGGCGGGGTACGACGAGGTCGCCGAGCCACGCAAGCGCGACCTAGCCGAGGCCCGGTCGTTGCTCGAGAAGGCCGGCTACGAGGTCTCCGGCGGCGAGGCACCGAAGGCCACGAAGGACGGCGACCAGCTCACGCTGACCCTCCCCGTGGTGGGTGGCTCACCGTCGATCGCCGCCCGGGCCAAGAGCATCGCCGCACAGCTCGCGGAGGTCGGCATCGCGGTCGACGTCCGGTCGGTCGAGCCCGACGCCTTCACCGCCGACGTCCTCGTGCCGCTCGACTTCGACCTGCTCACCTTCAGCTGGGGACCGTCCCTGCTCGGTGCCGAGGCCGCCCGCGACCGGTTCCGCCCGATCACCTCCACCTCCAACTTCACGGGCGTCTCGTCGCCGGCCAAGCCGTGGAACGTGGCCCGCGACGCCGAGGATGAGGACGCACTCCTCGACGCCCTGCGCGAGCTCGAGGCCGACCTGCGCAAGGACGCGGTCGTGGTGCCGCTGGCGGTCACGCCGTCGGTGGTGGCGGTGCGCGAGGGCGTGGTGAACGTCGGCGCCACCTCCTTCGAGCAGCCGCACTGGACCACCGTGGGCTTCCGGGCCGGCGACTGACCCTCACGGCCTAAGGTGTCGGCGTGCCGAAGCTGAGACGGACCACGACCACCCACCTCGCGGTGCTCCGCGAGCTGGAGGTCGTCCGCGTCCACGACGTGACGCCGGGGATGCGTCGGCTCACGCTGGCCGGCCCGGCGCTCGGGGAACGGGACGTGGAGGGACCGGACGGGCAGCCGGTGACGCTGCCCGCCTTCACGTCGCCCGGATTCGACGACCACGTCAAGGTCTTCGTGCCGCCGGCGGACGCCGAGCGCCCCGTCCTCCCGCGCCAGCGGCCCGACGGGCTCGACTTCACGACCGAGGGCGTGCGTCCGCTCGGCAAGGACTACACGCCCCGTCGCGTGACGCCCGACGAGGTCGAGCTCGACTTCGTGCGCCACGGCCACGGACAGGCAGCCGGCTGGGCCGAGCGGGTACGTCCGGGTGACCTGGCGTGGATCGCCGGGCCCACGATCGGGCAGGCGTTCCCGCACGGCGTGGACGCGTTCGTGGTCGCCGGCGACGAGACCGCCCTGCCGGCGATCGGACGGTTCCTGGAGGAGCTGCCGCCCGGGGTGCCCGCCCAGGTGGTGGTGGAGGTCGCGGGACCGCAGGACGAGCAGGAGCTGGTGACCGGTCAGGGCGTCGACGTCACGTGGCTGCACCGCGGCGAGGACGCCGAGCCGGGCACCACGACGCTCCTGGCCGACGCCGTGCGCGCCCTGCCGTGGCCGGCTGGGGACGTGTACGCCTGGATGGCTGGTGAGTCCACCGCCGCGCGTGACGTACGCACGCACTGGCGCGCCGACCGCCACGTCCCGCGCGACTGCCTGGACGTCTCGGGCTACTGGCGCCGCTGAGCCCTCACGGACCGTGGGCTCAGGCGCCCAGCACCATCCAGGTCGTTCCACGCTGCCGGAGCCAGAGGGTGACGAGCCGGGCCAGCTGGAACACGCCGTAGGCGGCCCACAGCCAGGCCAGCCCGGCCCCGAGCGACCCGGCGAGCAGGGCGAGCGGTGCGTACGCGAGCAGCACGGCGAGCCCGGCCCAGGCGAGGTAGACCCCGTCACCGGCGCCGATCAGCACGCCGTCGAGCACGAACACCACGCCGGAGATCGGCTGCACGGCGGCGACCACGACGAGCGCGGGGACGAGGGCGTCGTGCACCGCCGCGTCGGGGGTGAACCAGCCGCCGACGAAGGGCGCGAGGGCGAGCAGCAGGACGCCGGCGGCCAGACCGGTGCCGATCCCCCAGGCGATCATGCGACGCGTGAGCGCGCGGGTCCCGTCGGCGTCACCCGCACCGAGGGTGCGTCCGGTCAGCGTCTGTCCCGCGATGGCGACGGCGTCCATGGCGAAGGCGAGGAACGAGACCAGGGAGGTCGCGATCTGGTGGGCCGCGAGCGGAGCGTCGCCGAAGGTGGCGGCCACCGCGGTGCCGAGCAGCAGGGCAGCACGCAAGGTGGCGGTCCGCGCCAGGAGGGGGACTCCGTCGCGTGCCGCAGCCACGACCCCGGCCACGTTCGGCCGCCCCGAGGACCCCGCGGCGCGGGCGCGGCGGACCACCACGAGCACCAGCCAGCCGGCCGCCACCCACTGCGCGACGGCCGTGCCCACGGCGGCGCCGGCGATGCCCAGGTCGAGGCCGTGCACCAGCACGAGGCTCAGCACCACGTTGAGCACGTTCGCGAGCACGGTCACCAGCAGTGGCGTCCGCAGGTCCAGGACGCCGCGAAGGGCGCCGGTGGCGGCGAGCACCAGGAGCATGGCCGGGACGGCGCTCGCCGAGATGAGCAGGTAGGTGCTGGCGAGCCCCTCGACGTCGCGCGAGCTCCCGAGGGCTCCTGAGACAGGTCCGCGCGTGGCGGCGACGAGCGCGCCCAGCACCACGCCGAGGCCGACGGCCAGCCAGAGGCCGCCGGCCGCTCCGTCGTAGGCCGCACGGACCTGCCCCGCACCGTGCAGCCGGCCCACGGTGGCGGTGCTGCCGTACGCGAGGAACACGCAGAGCCCGACGACCGTGAGCAGCACGCTGGAGGCGACCGCCAGTCCACCCAGCTCGGAGGTGCCGAGCCGACCGACGATCGCCGTGTCGGCGAGCAGCATGAGGGGCTCGCTGACGAGCGCGAAGAAGGCGGGGACGGCGACCGCGACGATGCGTCGATCTTGTTCACCAAACTTGTTCACTTCGCGTCCTCAGCCTGTGGATTTCGTGGGGAGGACGGGGTTCTGTCGACATGTCGACGCAACACGCAGGTGCACGGAACGTGTCGGGAAAGTATTCCGGCTCCACACTGTGTGTATCGCATCGCTGCAGGTCAGAGCCATGATGCCCATAGTTGTCCCCCGTTCGTCCACAGTGTCGTCCACTGGCTGTGCACAGCGTGTGCGGCGTTTTCCACACTCTCCCCAGGGTTGTCCCCAGCCGCTGTGCAGCGCGCACTTTGATCCGACCCCGTCGGGCCCCTAGTCTGACGCGTCGGCAGACGTGCCGAGGGAGGGACCCGTCCGGCCGACGAGGCCGTGCACCCGTGAACGGGGCGGCGGTGTCCGAGGTCCGACCTACCGTGGGGTGGGCGAAGAGAGGAAGGATGCCGGTGACTGTCGCCGATCTGCACGCGATGGGGCCTGAGCCCGACGACGTCCCCGCCGGACGCGTCCCGCCGCAGGACCTCCCGGCCGAGCAGAGCGTCCTGGGCGCCATGCTGCTCAGCAAGATGGCGATCGACCCGGCGGCCGACCTCCTCGAGGGCCGCGACTTCTACCGCCCCGCCCACGAGGCCATCTTCGAGACGATCGTCGACCTCGCCCAGCGCGGCGAGCCCGCCGACGCCATCACGGTCTCCGCCGAGCTGCAGCGACGCGGCGACCTCACCCGCGTGGGCGGCGCCCCGTACCTGCACACGCTCGTGGCCGGTGTGCCCATCGCCTCCAACGTCGACTACTACGCCGAGATCGTCCGCGAGAAGGCCATCCTGCGCCGCCTCATCGAGGTCGGCCAGAAGATCGCCGGCCTCGGCTGGGCCGAGACCGGCGAGATCGCCGAGATCGTCGACCGCGCGCAGGCCGAGGTGCTCGACGTCGACGGCAGCAGCGGCACCGACGACTACCGGGTCATCTCCGAGCTGATGGCGCAGACCATCCAGGAGATCGACGACATCCAGAGCCGCGACGGCGACATGGCCGGCCTGGAGTCGGGGTTCCCCGACCTCGACAAGCTCACCACCGGCTTCCGTGGCGGCCAGATGATCGTCGTCGCCGCCCGGCCCGGCGTCGGCAAGAGCACCCTCGGGCTCGACTTCTGCCGCGCCGCCTCCATCAAGAACAACGTCCCGTCGGCCATCTTCAGCCTGGAGATGTCGGGCGCCGAGATCGCCATGCGTCTGCTCTCGGCCGAGGCCAAGGTGGCCATCCACCACATGCGCGGCGGCGGCATGACCGACCGCGACTGGGACTCGGTCAGCCGGGTCATGCCGCGCGTGCAGGGTGCGCCGATCACCATCGACGACTCGCCCAACATGACGATGCCCGAGATCCGGTCGAAGGCCCGGCGCATCCAGAAGGCGGCCGACGGCAAGCTGGGGCTCATCGTCATCGACTACCTGCAGCTCATGACGTCGGGCAAGAAGGTCGAGAACCGCCAGGTCGAGGTCTCGGAGTTCAGCCGCCAGATCAAGCTGCTGGCCAAGGAGATCAACGTCCCGGTCATCGCCATCAGCCAGCTGAACCGTGGCTCGGAGCAGCGCACCGACAAGACCCCGCAGATCTCCGACCTGCGCGAGTCCGGCTCGATCGAGCAGGACGCCGACATGGTCTTCCTCATCAACCGGCCCGACGCCACGAGCGCCGGCGAGTCCGAGCGGCCCGGCGAGGCCGACATCATCGTGGCCAAGAACCGTTCCGGACCGACCAACAAGGTCGCCGTCAGCTTCCAGGGCCACTACTCGCGCTTCACCCCGATGGCGCGCGACGCCGAGCCGTCGCCCGGCGCCGCCGCAGGCGAGTTCTACGGCGGCTGACATGACGGCCCCGGCGGGTGTCGCTGAGCTGGCCGGTGCGCTGCGTCGCGCCTGGGGTCCGGACACCTGCGCCCCGGAGGACCGGTCGGCGTGGCACCCGGGCAACCCCGCCCGGGGGCAGTGCATCACCACAGTCCTGGTGGTCCACGACCGCCTGGGCGGCGAGCTCGTCAGGGGCGAGGTGCACGTCGACGGCGAGCGCGTCGACTTCCACTGGTGGAACCGTCTGCCCGACGGCTCGGAGGTCGACCTCACCCGCGAGCAGTTCGCGCCCCACGAGATCGTCTCCGGTGGCACCACGGTGGCGCGCCCGGCCGACCCGGGACGGGTGGCGTCTCAGTACGCCGTGCTCGTGCAGCGGATGGCCGAGCTCAGCGCGACGTGACGGCGACCGGTGACGCGTCGGCGAGGGCGGTGGAGCCCTCGACCGTCTGCTGGTCCACGGCGCGGATGTCGGGGATCCGCAGCGAGGCCAGGGCTGCCACGAACATCGCGGCGGCGAGCACCAGGAAGCCGACGGTGTAGCCGCGTTCGAGCGGGAACCCGCCGACGCCGGTGCTGCTCGTCACGATGGCCGCCATGACGGCGGACCCGATGGATCCGCCGATGGTGCGGATGTTGGCGTTCATGCCGCTCGCCACCCCGGTCTGGTGCGCCGGGACGGACGCGATGACGACGTTGGCCAGGCTCGAGAACACCAGACCGCCACCGATGCCCTGCACGGTGATCGCCGCGTAGAGCTGCCAGGTCTGGTCGTGGAACAGGGCGATCGACGCGAACGCGAGGCCGTTGAGCAGCGTGCCGGTGAGGATCACGGTCCGGGCGCCGAGGCGGGCCACGAGCTGGGCCGTGACGAACCCGACGAGGAACGAGGCCAGCGCCGACGGTGCGATGAGCCGACCGGACTCGGTGGTCGTGGCCCCGAACCCGTACCCGGCCTCGGTGGGGGTCTGCAGCAGCTGCGGGAGGAAGCCGAAGGCCGCGAACATGCCGAAGCCGACGCCGGCCGCCACCAGGTTGGCGGTCCAGACACCGCGCCGGCGCATCATCGCCATGTCGATGAGTGGCACGTCGGCCCGCAGCTCGACCACCACCCAGGCGACGAGCAGGACCACCGCCAGCACCGGGAGCAGGAGCACGGGCCACGACGTCCAGCCCCACACGTTCCCCTGGCTGACCGGCAGCAGCAGGCAGACGAGCCAGGCGGCGAGCAGGACCGCCGGCGTCGCCGGGATGCCACCGGGGGTGAGGACCGGTGACTCCGGCACGAGGAACGCTGCGCCGAGCGCCGCGAGGGCGGTCGCGATCATCGGCAGCCAGAACAGCCACGCGTAGCCGAGCACCTCGACGATGGGGCCGCCGAGGACGATGCCGACGCCGAAGCCCACGGCGGCCAGGGAGGCGATGATGCTGAGCGCACGTCCGCGGCGCTGGTCGTCGAACTCGTCGCGGATGATGCCGAAGGAGAGCGGCAGCACGCCGCCGCCGAGTCCCTGCACCACGCGGGCCACGAGCAGCCAGCCGATGCTGGGCGCGAGCGCCGCCATGAGCGAACCGATGGCCAGCGCCACGAGGACGATGACCATCATCCGCTTCTTGCCGTACGCGTCACCGATGCGACCGAGCAGCGGCGTGCAGACCGACGCCGACAGCAGGTAGGCGGTGAGCACCCAGGTGCTGGTGCTCTGGGTGGTGTCGAAGTGGTCCTGGATCAGCGGCAGCACCGGGATGATGAGCGACTGCAGGAGCGTGAACGAGGCGACGGCGATCGTGAGGACGGTGAACGTGACGAGCTGACGTCGGCGCGGCGTCGTCACGGGCGGGTCCTCCGGGTCTTCAAGTGGGTCGGGAGTGGTTGCGGATCGCAACCCTGCGAGGTTACCGGGCGCGTGGTGACGACGGGCCACGGCCGCCACCCGGAACGTCTGGCACGATGGTCGCCATGGGAACCCTGATCGGAGCGGCCATGGTGGCCGCCACCCGCACGGTCCGCGAGCGCCGCGCCTGACGGCGCCGCTGCTCGACACCGTCGCACGTACGCGCCGCCGCAAGCGTCCTGACCCGACGACGCCACGGAGCGTTCACGCATGCCCACTCACCGTTCCCAGCACGGTGGCCGAGCCGAGCTCGGCCAGAACGACCTGCACGACCCTCGCACCGTCGAGGCGATCATCCGGCTCGTGCGCCGCACCCGCGGGCCGATCCTCGAGATCGGCGCCGGACGCGGTGCCCTGACCCGTCCCCTCGCCGACCTCGGTCGGCCCCTCACCGCCGTGGAGCTCGACGAGCACCGGGTCGTCGAGCTCCGTCGAGCGCTGCCGGGTGTGGAGGTGGTGCACGCCGACGCCACCCGGCACCGGTTCGGACCTCGGACCCGCGTGGTGGTCGGCAACCTGCCCTTCCACCTCACCACCCCGTTGCTGCGGAAGGTCCTGGCGGCGCCCGCCTGGACCGACGCCGTCCTGCTCGTGCAGTGGGAGGTCGCTCGCAAGCGGGCCGGCGTGGGTGGGTCGACCATGATGACGGCCCAGACGGCCCCATGGTTCACCTTCGCGTTGCACGACCGGGTCCCGGCCGCTGCGTTCCGGCCCCGCCCGAGCGTCGACGGTGGGCTGCTCGTGGTGCGTCGCCGACCGGAGCCGTTGGTCCCCCCGACGGACCAGCGGCGCTACGCCGAGCTGGTGCGACGCGTGTTCACCGGTCGTGGGCGTGGGCTCGCCGAGGTGCTGGCGCGCACCACGTCGACACCGGTCGCGACGACCCGACGGTGGTGCGTCGGCGCCGGGGTGGACCCGAGGGGGCTCCCGCGCGACGTCGGCCCCGGGGAGTGGGCGACGTTGTGGCGGTCGGCGTCGGGCTAGGCGGGATCGGTGGTGGTCGGGCCGGGCGAGGTCGGGTCGGGGGAGGTCTGGTCGGCGGGTCGCCGCGCCGCGGGATCGGCCCGGCCGAACGAGCGCGCCAGCAGCAGGATCGGTGCCACCAGCACCAGTGGCACGACGAAGGCCCAGCGCAGACCACCACCCTCGGCCACCGCGCCGATGAGCCCGCCACCGAGGATCGCCCCCACGTAGTTGGCGATGTTCATCCGGGCGATCGCCGCGTCGGCTGCCTCGGGTGGCACGGCGGCGCCGAGCGCGGCGAAGCCCAGCGGCGCGACGACCGCGAGCCCGAGGCCGACCACGAAGAAGGCCACCACCGCGGCCACCGCCGTCGGTGCGACGAGGACGGCGACGTAGCCCACGAGCCCGAGCGCCGTCCCGGCGGCGACCACCGGTGCCGCCCCCGCCCGACGCACCAGGTGGTCGCCGAGGAGACGGGAGACCAGCGCGCCCGCCTGGTAGGCGGCGTAGCCGAGCGGGACGAGCCCGGCCGAGGCGTCCATCGCGTCCTCGAGGTACACGCTGCTCCACGTCCCCGTGCCGGTGTCGGCGGCGTAGAACAGGCAGATCACCAGGCCGAACAGCAGCACCGGCCGCCACGGCACGTGGACCGTCGTGGCCATGACGAGGTCCTCGACGTGGCTGCCCGGAGCGTCGACGGCCAGGTCGCGCCGCACGACCAGGGCGGCGGCGGCGACGAGGATCGCCGCCACGGTCAGGTTCGCGGCGACCGAGACGTCGAGCCGCGAGGCCAGGGCCGCGTACCCGGCGCCCACGATGCCGCCGATGCTCCAGCACGCGTGGAACCCCGTCATCATGCTGCGACCGCGCAGGCCCTCCACGCGGACGCCCTGCATGTTCATCGTGGCGTCCACCCCGCCCAGCGCGGTCCCGTAGACCACGAACCCCGCGAGCAGGAGCGGATAGCTCGGCGCCCAGCCGATGGCCGCCGCTCCCACGCCGATGCCGACGAGCGACGTGGTGAGCGCCGCCGCACTGGACCGTCGCGTCGCGAGGATCCCGGCGAGCACGCTGCCGAGACCGGCGATCGCCGCGACGACCACGAGGATCAGCGTCACGTCCGCCTCGTCCAGGCCGAACCGGTCCTGCTGACGCGGCGTCTGGGTGACGATCGCGGCGAAGGTGAAGCCCTGGAGCAGGAATCCAGTGCTGACGGCGACGCGAGCTCGGTCCACGAGCGTCAGCGTAGGACCGGGCGGGGGTCGCCCGGTCCCGCTCGCAGCGTCAGGCCGCCGACCGGAGCTTGAGCGTCACCGACCGACCGCTCGCGCGCGCGGCCTCGTGCGACTCGGCCAGCTGCTCGCGGGCGAGGTCGCGGAGCTCGGCCATCTGCGGCGTCACCTCGGCGAGCGTCAGCTCGGTCTCGATGACGTCGAGGTCGAGGCCCCACACGTCCTCGAGGATGCGGCGCAGGTAGGCCGTCGCGTGGTCCCAGCCGGCGCGGGGGGTCCCCTCGCCGTAGCCGCCGCCCTTCGCGACGACGAGGAAGGCCGGCTTGCCCTTCACCGTCTCGGTACCGGGCGCGAAGCGCGGGTCGGAGATGAGGGTGTCGATCCAGAGCTTGAGGTGGGCCGAGACGCCGAAGTTGTAGAGCGGTGTGGCGATGACCAGGACGTCGGCCTCCACGACCTCGTCGGCGAGCTGTGCTGCCTGCGCCCGGGCCGCGCGCTGCTCGGGCGTCCACGACTCCTCGGGCACGAAGCCCGCGAAGGCGGAGGTGGCCCAGAGCGAGCCGTCGAGCGGCTGCGTGCCGACGTCGCGTCGGGTGACGGTGACCCCGTCGCCCTCGGCCTCGACGATGGCGGCCTCGAGGGTGTCGGCGACGGCGCGGCTCGTCGAGCCCTCGACGCGGATGCTGGAGTCCAGCCGGAAGATGGTGGTCATGGGGTGCTCCTGAAGTCGGAAGAGATCGTCTGTCCAACAGATCATATATCTAAACGATGATCGTCATTCGTGATGATCGTCACGGACGCAGGTCGCGCTAGGATGGAGCCATGACCGAGACCACCGCCACCGCACGGGAGCGCGAGGACGCCACCGCCCCTGCGCGGGTCGATCTCGGTCAGGCCCTCGGAGCGGTGCTGCGGCGCTACCTCGATGCGGCGCACGACGCCGTGGCCGAGCTCCCCGGGGGACCGCGAGGGTTCCAGGTGCTCTCGCTCGCCGGTCAGGGGGAGCGCAGCAACCAGGCCACGCTCGCGGCCAGCCTCGGCATCGACCGCACCGTCATGACCTACCTGGTCGACGACCTCGAGCGCGCCGGCCTGGTGGAGCGCCGTCCGGACCCCGCCGACCGACGAGCCCGTCAGGTCGTGCTGCGGTCCGAGGGCGAGAAGGTCCTGCGCGAGACGACCGATCGCATCCAGGAGGTCGAGGGCAGCGTGCTCGCCGGTCTGTCGGGCGACGAGGCCGACGTGTTCCGGTCGCTGCTGGCCCGCGTGGCGGCCGACGCCCCTGCTGACCACTCGATCTGCTCGGCCGAGCCGCCGGCCTGCTGAGCGCCCTACGCTGACGCCGTGCGCGTCGATCTCTGGTGGGCCGCCGTCGCCCCGGGCGAGCAGCGTCCGGGTCAGCAGCTGCTGGAGCGCGCGGCGGCGGAGCGACTCGGCCGCCCCGGCGTGGAGGTCGTACGGACGTGCCCGTCCTGTGGGTCGAGCAGCCACGGGCGGCCGGTGTCTCCTGGCGAGCCCGCCCTGGGTCTGTCGCTGGCGCACGCCGGCGGGCTTGCCCTCGTCGCGGTCGTGCAGGGAGCCCGGGTCGGCGTCGACCTGGAACTGCTCGGCACCGACGTCGAGCACCTGGCCGACGTCGCCCTCGGCCCTCGCGACGCCCCCGCACCGACCCCGTCGGAACTGCTGCGCACGTGGACCCGCAAGGAGGCCGTGCTGAAGGCGGTCGGCGTCGGGCTCGCGGTGGACCCGTCCGAGCTGGCGGTGTCCGGGGCCCACGACCCTGCAGAGCTCGTCTCGTGGTCGGTCGTCGACGTCGCCGACCCGCGGCCGGTCCACCTGGTCGACCTCGGCCCCGCGCACGGGGTGCCCGCGGGCGTGGTGGCCTCCCTGGCCGTCACTGGTACGTCACGAGGTCCGGACGTGGTCGTACGTTCCAGGTCTGCCGGGCCGTGAGCATCGGCTCGTCCTCGTCGTGGAAGTTCTTCCAGCCCCAGTGCACGCCGTCCGGTGCGCCGCGGCGGATGGTCGCCCAGGTGCCCTTCTTGGCGGCAGGGGTGCCCTGACCGTCGACGTGGATGACGGTGGCGAGCTCCGGGTGGGTGGTCACGACCTTCGCGCGATCCGTGATCATCGACGTCGAGAACTGGTGCAGCACGAAGAGCTTCTGCGGCAGCCGCTGCTCGCGGGTCAGCCGCGAGAGCCACGCGGAGACGCGGTTGACCTCGGACGCCTTCACGGACCCGATCTGGCGCAGGTGCTTCTGGCCCTTCTTCAGCCGCCACTCCGGGTCGAGCGCCAGGCCCACGTGCGGTCGCAGCAGCAGCGACCGGTAGCGCTTGGCCTGGGTCAGGAAGTCGGTCCGACCCGGCTGCAGGTCGATCACCACGTACTGCCCGGCCTTCTCGGCGGCGCGCACGAGTGGCAGCAGGTCCTCCACGTCGGCCTCGGCGGAGTAGTCGCCGTCCTTGCCCTTGGAGGCCGACGCGACGGTCGCGATGATCTCCAGTGCGGGGACGATCCTCGTCTTCGTCTGCGCGCGGTAGCGGTCGGCGACCCGTTCGGCACGCTTCACGGTGGCACCCACTCCCTGCTCGCCGAGCAGGCCGAGCGACGGGGTACCGGGGTGGCCGTAGAGCGCGACGACGTGCCGGCCGGGGAAGGCGAGCAGCCCGCCGCCGGGCTGCTCCAGGTTCCGGCGGACGGCCATCACCTGGTACCCGAGTCCGTGGCGGAACGGACGACCGAGGCCGATCACCGCGGCCTTCGGCCGCTCGCGCAGCGCCGCCACCACGTCGGGAGCGGCGCGCGGGTCGGCCTCGGGAGCGCGCAGCACCGTGGCCCCGGCCGTGCG
>NZ_JANLGG010000042.1:0-20371 GCF_024655735.1 Aeromicrobium sp. 50.2.37 | reverse complement strand
GCCCTGCGCGCCGTCGCCGAGCGGGCCGAGGCCCGGTTCGCCGACCAGCCGGCCGGCCCGGACGGCACCCGCGCGGTGCTCGCCTGGGTCGCGGAGGAGTTCGGCTACCGCACGGCCGTCGCCTGCTCCATGGCCGACGCGGTGCTCCCCCACGTGGTCGCGCAGCACCTGCCCTGGGTCGACACCTTGTTCCTCGAGACCGGGTACCACTTCGCCGAGACGATCGGCACCCGCGACGCCGTCGAGTCGTCCATGGAGCTCACGATCGTCGACGTCATGCCGCGCCAGAGCGTGGCCGAGCAGGACGCCGAGCACGGCAAGGACCTGTTCGCCCGCGACCCGGGCCTCTGCTGCCACCTGCGCAAGGTCGAGCCCCTCACCCGCACCCTCGGCGAGTACGAGGTGTGGATCACGGGCGTCCGTCGCGACGAGGGCCCGACGCGGGCCGAGACGCCCCTCGTCACCTGGGACGAGAAGAACCAGCTGGTCAAGGTCAACCCGCTCGCAGGGTGGACCTTCGACGAGGTGCTCGCCTACGCCGACGAGCACGACGTGATCGTCAACCCGCTCGTCAACGACGGCTACCCCTCCATCGGGTGCGCGCCGTGCACCCGCCGGGTCGCCCCGGGCGAGGACCCCCGCGCCGGCCGCTGGGCCGGCGTCGACAAGACCGAGTGCGGTCTGCACACGTGAGCGCCCCCGCACGACCGCCGAGATCGAGAAGGAACGCATGACCGTCGTCGACGACGCGCCCGGCACGGCCGGCCGCCCGACCTACCGGCTCGACCAGCTCTCCTGGTTGGAGTCCGAGGCCATCCACATCATCCGCGAGGTGGCGGCGGAGTTCGAGCGACCCGTGCTGCTCTTCTCCGGCGGCAAGGACTCGGTCGTCATGCTGCACCTGGCCACGAAGGCCTTCTGGCCGGCGCCGGTGCCGTTCCCGGTCATGCACGTCGACACGGGGCACAACTTCCCCGAGGTGCTCGCGTTCCGCGACGCCACCGTCGAGCGGCTCGGCCTGCGCCTCGAGGTCGCGTCGGTGCAGGACTACATCGACGACGGCCGACTTCGCGAGCGCAGCGACGGCACCCGCAACCAGCTGCAGACCCAGCCGCTGCTCGACGGGATCACGGACCACAAGTTCGACGCGGTCTTCGGCGGTGGCCGTCGCGACGAGGAGAAGGCCCGCGCCAAGGAGCGGGTGTTCAGCCTGCGCGACGAGTTCGGCCAGTGGGACCCTCGCAACCAGCGTCCCGAGCTGTGGAACCTCTACAACGGCCGCCACCGCCCGGGTGAGCACGTGCGGGTCTTCCCGCTGAGCAACTGGACCGAGCTCGACGTCTGGCAGTACATCGCCGCCGAGGACATCGCGCTGCCGGAGCTCTACTACGCCCACGAGCGCGACGTGTTCGAGCGCGACGGGATGCTCGTCAGCGTCAGCGACGTCTCGCAACCGCGGCCCGGCGAGACCGTCGAGCGGCGCCTGGTGCGCTACCGCACCGTCGGCGACATGTCCTGCACCGGTGCGGTCGAGAGCGACGCCGCCACCGTCGACGACGTCGTCGTCGAGGTCGCGGCCACGCGTCTGACCGAGCGCGGAGCCACCCGGGCCGACGACCGCGCGTCCGAGGCCGCCATGGAGGACCGCAAGAAGGAGGGGTACTTCTGATGCGCACGCTTCTCCGCCTCGCCACGGCCGGCTCCGTCGACGACGGCAAGTCGACGCTCGTCGGTCGGCTCCTCTACGACTCCAAGTCGGTGCTCGCCGACCAGTTCGACGCCGTCGAGCGGGTCAGCCGCGACCGCGGCCTCGCCTCCGCCGACCTGGCGCTGCTGACCGACGGCCTGCGCTCGGAGCGCGAGCAGGGCATCACGATCGACGTGGCCTACCGGTACTTCGCGACGGCCGAGCGGTCGTTCATCCTGGCCGACTGCCCGGGCCACGTGCAGTACACGCGCAACACCGTCACCGGCGCCAGCACGGCCGACGTCGTGGTGCTGCTCGTCGACGCGCGCAAGGGGCTGCAGGAGCAGACCCGTCGGCACCTCGCGGTCGCCTCGCTGCTGCGGGTGCCGCACGTGGTCGTGGTGGTCAACAAGATCGACCTGGTCGGCTTCGACGAGGCCACCTACGAGCGCGTCGCGCACGAGGTCGTCACGTCGGCGGCGTCCCTGGGACTCACCGACGTCACCACGATCCCCGTGTCCGCCCTCGACGGCGACAACGTCGTCGAGAGGTCGGTGCGCACCCCCTGGTACGACGGCCCGAGCCTCCTCACGTTCCTGGAGACGCTGTCTCCCGCGGGCGAGCCGCACTCCGAGCCGCTGCGCTTCCCCGTCCAGCTCGTCATCCGGCCCCAGGTGGCCGGCGGCGAGGAGCACCGCGACTACCGCGGGTACGCGGGCCAGATCGCGTCGGGTCTCGTCCGCCCGGGCGACCCGGTCACGGTGCTGCCGAGCGGCCGCACGAGCACCGTCGCCGCGATCGACACGGCCGACGGCGAGCTGACGGAGGCGTTCGCGCCGCAGTCCGTCACCCTGCGGCTCACCGACGACGTCGACGTCGCGCGCGGGGACCTCATCGTCACCTCACGCAGCGTCCCGTCGCTCACCCAGGACGTGGACGGCACGATCGCCTGGCTCGCCGACCACTCGCTGGCGCCGCGGACGAAGGTCCTCGTGAAGCACGGCACCAGGACGGTGCAGGCGATGGTCACCGAGATCACCGGCCGGCTCGACCTCGAGACCGCCAGCCTCGACGCGGCCGACCGTCTGGAGCTCAACGACATCGGCCACGTGCGCCTGAGGCTGGCCTCGCCCGTCCCGGCCGAGGAGTACCTGCACGCCCGTGCAGGTGGCTCGTTCCTGCTCGTCGACGCCCAGGACGGCACGACGCTCGCGGCCGGCATGGTCGGCGACGCGTTGCTCGCGACCGCCGCGCTCTGATCATGCCGCTGCCGCTCACCCTGCGCCCCGAGGGACGCCGTGTGGTGGTCGTCGGGGGCGGCAACGTGGCGACCCGGCGGGTCCACGCCCTGCTGGCGGCCGAGGCCGACCTCGTGGTGGTCTCCCCCACCGTCAGCGCACGCATCCGGGAGCTCGCGGTCGAGGGCCGACTGGCCTGGATCGAGCGTGGGTACCGCCCGGGCGACCTCGACGGCGCCTGGCTCGTGCAGACCGCCACCGACAGCCCGGTCGACGACCAGGTGGCCGCCGATGCCGAGCAGGCACGCGTGTGGTGCCTGAAGGGGGGCGACCCCGACGGGGCCACCGCCTGGATGCCGGCCGTCGCCGCGGTCGACGACGTGCACGTCGCCGTCAGCGGCGGTGGCGACGCCCGTCGGGCGTCCACGCTGCGCGACGCCGTCGCGGCGGCCCTGCAGTCCGGCGACCTCCCCCTGCGGCACCGGACCCACCACCCCGAGGGCTTCGTGGCCCTCGTGGGCGGAGGCCCGGGCAGCGCCGACCTCCTGACCACCCGCGGGCGGCGTCTCCTCGCCGCGGCCGACGTCGTCGTCGTCGACCGGCTCGCCCCGCTCGACGTGCTCGCGGAGCTGCCGGCCGACGTCGAGGTGATCGACGTGGGCAAGCTGCCCGACCACCACCCGGTCCCGCAGGACGAGATCAACCGGCTCCTCGTCGAGCACGCCCGCGCCGGCAAGGTCGTCGTGCGGCTCAAGGGCGGCGATCCCTACGTGCTCGGTCGGGGCGGCGAGGAGCGCCTGGCCTGCGAGGCCGCCGGGGTGGACGTGGAGGTCGTCCCCGGGGTCACGAGCGCGATCGCCGTCCCGGCGGCTGCCGGCATCCCGGTGACCCACCGCGGCGTGGCGACGGGGTTCAGCGTGGTCACGGCCCACGACGAGCTCGGAGAGCTGCCCGTCTCCCCGGGCCACACGATCGTGATGCTCATGGGCGTGCGCCGGCTCGCCGAGAGCGCCCACAGCCTCGTGACGGCGGGACACGCGCCCGGCACGCCCGTGGCCGTCGTCGAGCGTGGCTTCGCCCCCGACCAGCGCACGACCGTCGGCACCCTCGGCACGATCGCCGACCTCTGTGTCGAGCGGGGAGTCCGCTCCCCCGCCGTCACCGTCGTGGGCGAGGTCGTGCGGCTCTCACCCGACTGGACCGCCTGACACGACCCCCAGCACGCGTCACCATGACGACATGAGGTCCGCCCGCGTCGCCGTCGTCGGTGGGGTCACGCTGCTCGCCGCCCTCCTCCCGGCCTGCAGCCCGGACCCGCAGGACGCTCCACTGCCCGACGGCGTGAGTGCCCTCGTCGACCAGGGCCGCATGCAGCGCCAGGACCGTGCGGCGTTCGTGCGGATCAGCCACCGCAGCGACCGCAACCTCGTCGTCTCCGACCTGGTGCTGACCTCCAGCCGCTCCCGCGCCGTCGTCTGGACCGGCACCGAGACGGTGGGAGCGGGGTACGACACCGACGTGGTCGTCACGCTCCCCCGTGGGCGGTGCGGTGCCACGACGCGCTACACCGTGACCCTGACCTACCGGGTCGATGACGACGGTGAACGACGGTCCACCCTCGCCGTCGAGGACCGCTACGGGGCCGTGACGCGGGTCCTGGACGGTGACTGCGCCCGCGCGACCCTGGAACGGGCCGCGCGGATGGACGTCGGCCTGCCGGTGGAGGACGACGGTGGACTGCGCATCCCGGTCACGCTCACGCCGCGCGACCGGGCAAGCGCGGTCCGGCTCGTGGGCTACCGCCCCACCCCGCTCGTCCGGCCCACCCGTGGGTCCGCGACCGACGTGGCGATCGGTGGCGCCCCGGTGCGCGCCGACCTCGTCCTCGAGCCGGCGCGCTGCGACCCGCACGCGATCGCCGAGGACAAGGTGGGTCGCCTCGTCCCCGTCGAGGTCTCCGCTCCCGGTCTGCCCGACGGGACCACCTTCGTCCTGCCGCTCGACCGGCAGCGCCGGACCGCGATCCTCGACTACGTGCGGTCGGCCTGCGGCCTGTCCTGAGCCGGACCCGCGGTGCGGTACAGCCACCACAGGCCCACGAACGGCAGCACCAGGGGGATGTACCCGTACCCGGCACCGAAGTCGGACCACACCGTCTGGTCGGGGAACAGCGCACCGTCGACGAGCGACAGCACGCCGACGCCGAGGACCCCCACCAGCTCGAACCCCACGGCAGCGACGGCCAGCCGGTGCCGGTCCGTCGCGAGCGCCACGGTCGCGACGACGTAGACGAGACCGGCGACGGCGGAGAGCGCGTAGGCCACCGGGGCCTCGTCGGCCTTCACGAGGAGCTGGTAGACCGACCGCGCCGTGGCCGCGACGGCGAAGACCGCGTAGACGGCGACGAGGGCGCGGCCCGGCCCGGTGGACGTGCGACCCGGCGACGGGACGGACGACTCAGACATAGGTTCCCTTCCAGATGCCCAGGAGCCGCACCATGAGGGCGGCCACGGTGAGGAGCGCCACCACGACGACCCCCGTGCCCCAGCGACTCTTCTCGGCGATCCCCCAGAGGACCGCCGCCGGCGGGATCACCACGACGGTCACGAGGTAGGAGACGAAGAGTCCACCCGCGACGTCGCGGTCCGTGCCGGCCAGCGCCACGAAGGCCCCGACCATCACCACGAGGAGCACGACCTCCAGCACGGCGACGGCGTAGAAGAGCGGGTTCCCGAACGGGGCGTCCCGGACCGTGTGGCCCGCCGCGAACACGGCCACCACGGTCGCGAGGAGTGCCACGCCGTAGGCGATCGTGTCGGTCACGTCAGGCTGGTCCTCTGGTGGCGTCGTCGTCGTGGTCGTGGCGGCCGTCCGCTCGTGCGCCGACGATCCGCAGCACCGAGTCTTCCACGAAGCCGTTCCAGGCCCGCACCCGCCGGAACATGTAGTGCCCGGCGCCGGCGAGCGACTCCCAGGTGGCCTCGGTGGCCACCCGGCGAGCACGCTCCACGTAGTCGACGCTGAGCCGTGCCGACGTCCACCGGTCCATCGTGCCGTGCAGGACGTGCAGGGCACGCCCTGCCAGCGCGCCGACGGGCTCACCCTGCGGCAGCCACGGCGCCAGGGCGACGACGCCGACCACCGAGGGGTCGTCGGCCGCGCGGCACGCGGTGCGCCCACCCATGGAGTGCCCGACGAGGACGACCGGCAGGTCGCCGTGCCGCTCGCGCAGCTCCGTGAGCGCCCAGCGCGCGTCGGCCACGGGCCACGGGCGGGCCGCGTCGTTCCACCCGCGGGCGCGGTACTGCAGCAGGTGCACCGCCAGGTGCTCGCGACGAGCGGTGCGCGCGAACGCCTTGGACAGCAGGGCCATCCGCCACCAGCTCGCGTGCCGGTCGCGCACGGGCTCCTCGCTCTGCTGCCGGCCTCCGTGCAGCATCAGCACGACGGCCCTCGGCCGCTGGGGGACGTGCACATCGTCCAGGCGACCCGATCGCTGCTCGGCGTCCATGCGACCACGGTGGCACAGCGGGACCACGGTCGCAGGGCGAGCGGAGGGCCCCGCCTAGGATGTCGTGAGAACTCCTCCCCTGCACCACCCATCCGACTCGAAGGCAGCCGCGAATGGCACGTAGAAGCTTGTTCGGGAAGGAGTCGCGCATGAGCCAGTCAGCAGCCGATCGGCTCGCCGCCGTTCCCGAGTCCCAGGAACCCGTCGAGCCCGACGACCTCTTGGTCCTCGTCGCACGAGGGGACGAGGCGGCCTTCGCCGCGCTCTACGACGCCCTCGGTGCCACCGTGTTCGGGATGGCCCGCCGGGTGATCCGTGACCCCGCACGGGCCGAGGAGGTCGCCCAGGAGGTGTTCCTCCAGGTCTGGCAGACCGCCGCCCGGTTCGACCCGGCCCGTGGCAGCGCCAAGAGCTGGGTGCTCACCCTGGCCCACCGCCGCGCTGTCGACGCCGTCCGGCACGACCAGGCGGCCACCAACCGTGAGAACAGCTACGACTGGTCCCCCGGCGTCGACCACGACCAGGTGCTCGAGACCGTCACGGTGCGGCTCGAGCACGAGCAGGTGCGTCGCTGCCTGGAGGGACTCACCGACCTGCAGCGCGAGGCCGTGACCCTCGCCTACTACCAGGGATACACGTACGCGGAGGTCGCCCAGGTGCTCGACGCCAACCCGGCCACCGTCAAGACCCGCATGCGCGACGGGCTGATCCGCCTGCGCGACTGCCTCGGGGTGGAGGCCTCATGACCACCGATCTGCACGGACTCGCCGCGCCGTACGCGCTCGATGCCCTCGACCCCCACGAGCGGGGCCGCTTCGAGGCCCACCTCGACCAGTGTGCCGAGTGCAGGCAGGAGCTCCGCGGCTTCCACCTGACTGCTGTGCGCCTGGCCGAGGCCGAGGCCGACAACCCGCCGCTCGCCCTGCGCGACCGGCTCCTGGCCGAGGTCGCCACCACCGCCCAGGAGCGGCCCGTGGTCACGTCGATCGCCCAGCACAGCCGGGTGCGGCGAGCCGTGCCCCGTCTGCTGGTCGCGGCGTCGTTCCTGGTGGCCGCGGTGTCCGTCGGTGGGTACCTCGTCGAGCACGACCGGGCCGAGGACCTGCGGGCCGACACCGCCGGCATCAGCGCGGTCATGGTGGCTGACGACGCGACCATGCTGGACGGGAGCGTGCGCACCGGTGGCACGATGCGCATCGTCGCCTCGCCGTCGCACGACGCGGCCGTCGTCATGGGCACCGATCTCGAGACGCTCGACGACGACCACGTCTACCAGGTCTGGGCGATGCACGACGGCGTCCCGCGCTCGGTCGGCGTCCTCGGACGCGGAGCCGGGATGATGTACGCGAAGTCGATCAGCGGCGCCGACGCGTTCGCCGTCACCGTCGAGCCCGACGGAGGGTCGCCGGCCCCGACGACCGACCCGGTCGCCCAGATGGACGCCTGAGGCTCGAGGCCCCTGGTCGACCCTGGCGGCAGGCCGGTCGACGCGGTACGTCACGATGACGTTCGTGTCCGACCCGATCGTGCTCGTCTCCCCCGCCATGGCCGTGCCGTCGCGCTTCTACCGGCCGCTCGTCGCCGCCTTCGAGGCCGTGGGGTGGCAGGCGCGCGCGCTCGGCCGGCGCGGGTTCGAGCCGGACACCCCGGTCGCCTCCCGCTCGGCCGACTGGTCCTACGGCGACGAGATCGCCGACCTCGCTGACGCGGTCTCGGCCGCGCGCCGCGAGGACCCCGAGCGCCCCGTCCTCCTGCTGGGCCACAGCCTCGGGGCCCAGCTCGCGATCGGCCTGCAGGGCAGCGCCGACCCGGGACGCACCGCCGACGGACTCGTGCTCGTCGGCGCCTCCGTCCCGCACCACCGGTACTACCCCTACGGAGGGTTGCCGATGCTGGCGTTCGCCTCGGCCATCCCCGTCCTGGCCCGGGTCCTGGGGCACCTGCCCAAGCCTGCGTTCGGCGCACCCGGCGCCGCCACGCTCATGCGGGAGTGGGCGCACTTCGTGCGCACCGGCGAGCCACCGTTCGACGCCTCGTCCCCGGTGTCGACGCCCACCTTCGTCGTGCACCTGCAGGCCGACGCCTACGCCGTGTCGGCGGCCAACAAGCGCTTCATCGAGCTGTTCTGCGAGCCGTCGGCGGTCACCCGCTGGGTGTACACGCAGGACGCCACCCCCGAGGGCGGCACCACCGACCACGTGCAGTGGGTGCGTCACCCCGCCGTCGTCGTCGACCGGGTCGTCCGGTGGTGGGACGACACGGCCGACCGACGCTGAGGTCCCGGGGCCGTCAGGCGAAGGCCTCGATCGGCGGGCACGAGCAGGCCAGGTTGCGGTCGCCGTAGGCCTGGTCGATGCGGCCCACCGGCGGGAAGTACTTGTCCTGGGTGCTGCCGGTCGGGAACACGCCCGTGGCGATCGGGTAGGCGTGCTGCCAGTCGAGCAGCTCACGGGCGGCGTGCGGCGCCTGGGCGAGCGGGTTGTCGCCCTCGGGCCACTCCCCTGCCGCGACCTGGTCGATCTCGGCGCGGATCGCGAGCATCGCGTCGCAGAAGCGGTCCAGCTCGGCCAGGTCCTCGGACTCGGTGGGCTCGACCATCAGGGTGCCGGCCACCGGGAAGCTCATCGTGGGGGCGTGGAAGCCGTAGTCCACGAGCCGCTTGGCCACGTCGTCCACGCTCACCCCGGTCTGCTTGGCGATGCCGCGCAGGTCGAGGATGCACTCGTGGGCCACCAGCCCGGACCGTCCGGTGTAGAGCACCGGGAAGGCGTCCCTCAGCCGGGCGGCGACGTAGTTGGCCGACAGCACGGCCACCGACGTGGCGTCGGTCAGTCCCTGCGCCCCCATCATCGACACGTACGCGAACGGGATGGGCAGGATGCCGGCGGACCCGTACGGGGCGGCACTGATGGCCCCGATCCCCTCACGGCGCGCCGCGACCGGGTGCAGCGGGTGGCTCGGCAGGAATGGGACGAGGTGCTCGGCCACGGCGACCGGGCCCACCCCCGGTCCACCACCGCCGTGCGGGATGCAGAAGGTCTTGTGCAGGTTCAGGTGCGACACGTCGCCGCCGAAGGCGCCCGGCTCCGCATGGCCCAGCAGGGCGTTGAGGTTGGCGCCGTCGACGTAGACCTGGCCACCGGCGGCGTGGACCACGTCGCACAGCTCGGTGATGCCGTCCTCGTAGACCCCGTGGGTCGACGGGTAGGTGACCATGATCGCGGCGAGGTCGTCGGCGTGCTCGGCACAGGTGCGGCGCAGGTCCTCGAGGTCGACCTCGCCGGCCTCGGTGGCCTTGACGATGACCACGCGCATGCCGGCCATGACGGCCGAGGCGGCGTTCGTGCCGTGCGCCGAGCTCGGGATCAGGCAGACGTCGCGGGCCTCGTCGCCGTTGCTGCGGTGCCACGCCCGGATGGCCAGCAGACCGGCCAGCTCGCCCTGGGACCCGGCGTTCGGCTGCACCGAGATCGCCGCGTAGCCGGTGACGCTCGCGAGCCAGGACTCGAGCGTCTCGACGAGCTCGATCATGCCGGCGGCGTCCTCGGCCGGGACGAAGGGGTGCAGGTCGGCGAATCCGGGCCAGCTGATCGGCTCCATCTCGGCGGTGGCGTTGAGCTTCATGGTGCACGAGCCGAGCGGGATCATCCCGCGGTCGAGCGCGTAGTCGCGGTCGCTCAGCGTGCGCAGGTAGCGCAGCAGCTGCGTCTCGCTGCGGTGCTCGGAGAACACCGGGTGCGTCAGGATCGCGTCGTCGCGCCGCAGGGCGTCGGGCAGGGCTGCCGGGGCGGGCGCCGTGTGCGACGTGTCGGCCCCGAAGGCCCGCCAGACGGTCTGCAGGTGGCCGAGGGTGGTCACCTCCGACGTGCTCACCGCCACGTGGTCGGTGTCCACGCGCCGCAGGTGCAGCCCCTCGGCGCGAGCCCGGCCCACGACGGCGTCCGCCTCGCCGGGCACCCGGGCCACGACCGTGTCGAAGAAGGACTCGTGGAGCACCTCGATGCCACCGGCCACCAGGCCGGCCGCGAGCGTGGCGGCCGTGGTGTGCACGTGCTCGGCGATCCGCCGCAGGCCCTCCCCACCGTGGTAGACCGCGTACATCGACGCCGTGACGGCGAGCAGCACCTGGGCGGTGCAGATGTTCGACGTCGCCTTCTCCCGGCGGATGTGCTGCTCCCGCGTCTGCAGCGCGAGCCGGTAGGCGGGTCGGCCCGCCTTGTCGACCGAGACACCCACGAGTCGACCCGGCAGGTGTCGCTCCAGCCCGTCGCGCACCGCCATGAAGCCGGCGTGCGGTCCGCCGTAGAACATCGGCACCCCGAAGCGCTGGGACGACCCGACGACGACGTCGGCACCGAGCGACCCCGGCGAGCGCAGCAGGACGAGCGCGAGCGGGTCGGCCACGACGACGGCGAGCCCTCCGGCGGCGTGCACCGCCTCGATGGCGCGGCTGGGGTCGGTCACGGCGCCGTCGGCGGCCGGGTAGGCGATGATCGCGCCCGCCACGTCGGCCGGCACGTCGTCGACGCCCAGGTCGGCGTCGAGCAGCTCGATGTCGAGGGCCTCCGCACGGGTGCGCACCACGGCGATCGTCTGCGGCAGCAGGCGCGAGTCGAGCACGAGGGGGCGCAGGTCCTTGCCCCGCGCGGCGCGGCGCACCAGCGTCATGGCCTCGGCGGCGGCCGTTCCCTCGTCGAGGAGGGAGGCGTTGGCCGTGGACAGACCGGTGAGGTCGGCGACCATCGTCTGGAAGTTGAGCAGCGCCTCGAGCCGTCCCTGCGAGATCTCGGGCTGGTAGGGGGTGTAGGCCGTGTACCAGGCGGGGTCCTCGAGGACGTTGCGGCGGATCACGGCCGGCGTGACCGTCGGGTGGTACCCGAGCCCGATCATGGAGACGCCGGGGTTGTTGCGCGCCGCGAGGGCCTTGAGGGTCGCGAGCGCCTCCGGCTCCCCCAGGGCCTCGGGGAGCGCGGGTGGAGCCGAGGCGCGGATGCTCTCCGGCACCGCGGCCCGCATGAGCGAGTCGAGGGAGTCGTGGCCGATCCGGGCGAGCATGGCCTGCTGGTCGCTCGCGCGCGGTCCGATGTGACGGTCGACGAAGTGGTCGGTGTCGCGGCGGAGGGCCGCCGGGACCGCCTGCGGCCGGTCGGGAAGGGCGGTGCCGTCGGAGGAGGGGCTGTCAGAGGACATGTGAGGGCTCCAGGGGTCGTCGACTGGGTCCCTCCCCACCTGTCACGCCCGCCGGAACGGGTGCTTCAGGGTCGCCTTGTCCGCGTGGTCCGTGGTGCCTGAGAGGTTCCGGGGAGGAATTGCCCCTTCGGCGCCGCCTGGGCGATCTCTCCCACGCGTGCTCGACAGCACGCCCACGGTACCAGCGACGGCACGCGTGAGCGGCCAGGCGGGCCGTCAGCTGGACAGACGAGCCCTGCGCCGGGCGGCGAGCTCGTCGGCAGCGATGTCGTCGGAGACGGAGAGCTCGCTCGGCAGCTCGTGCAGCGTGCCCTCGATCTCCTTCCAGACACCGCCGATGGCGATGCCGAAGACGCCCTGACCGCCCTGGAGGAGGTCGATGACCTCGTCGGCGGAACGGCACTCGTAGACGCTCGCACCGTCGCTCATGAGCGTGACCTGGGTGAGGTCGTCGGTGCCGCGCTCGCGCAGGTGCTCGACCGCCGTCCGGATCTGCTGCAGCGAGACACCCGCGTCGAGCAGTCGCTTGATGATCTTGAGCAGCAGGATGTCCTTGAAGGAGTACAGCCGCTGCGTGCCCGAGCCGGTGGCCGACCGCACGGTCGGCTCCACGAGCTTGGTGCGTGCCCAGTAGTCGAGCTGGCGGTAGGTGATGCCGGCAGCGCTGCAGGCCGTCGGGCCACGGAACCCGGTGTTGCGGGGCAGCGGCTCCAGGTCGTCGGTGAACAGCAGACCCTGGTCGCCGGCCTGCGCAGCGGCCTCGGCGGCCTCCGCAGCAGCCGGGGCGTCGTCGCGTCGCTCGATCATGGGTCTGGCCTTCCAGATGGGGAGAAGAAAGACCACCTCGGCGAAACTACAACGGTGTTCGCTTGCGGCAGTGGTCTCACGGTAGGCCCGCGGGTGCCCCCGGTCAATCACATCGGCGTTCACCGGCGTGTCGCAACCCTCACGCGAGGGTTGAGGGTTGATCCGGTCGTCCGACCGCTCAGGCGAAGTCCTCGGGCTCGACGTCGTCCAGGAACGCGCGGAACCGCTCCACCTGCTGGTCCTCGTCGGTGGTCGAGGCGATGCCGGCCTCGTCCAGGACGTCCTCGGCACACACGATCCGCGCACCCGTCCGCAGGGCCAGCGCGATGGAGTCCGACGGCCTGGCGTCGACCGTCGCGCCCGAGCCGAAGACGAGCGAGGCGTAGAAGACGCCGTCCTGCACGTCGGTGATGCGCACCTCGTCGAGCTCGTCGCCCAGCACCTCCACCACCCGCTGCATCAGCTCGTGCGTCAGGGGGCGGGGCGTCGCGTCGCCCTGCTGGGCGAAGGCGATGGCCGACGCCTCGACCGCGCCGATCCAGATCGGCAGGTAGCGCACGCCGTCGCTCTCGCGCAGCAGCACGAGCGGCTGGTTCGTGGGCATCTCCACCCGGACGCCGACCACGTCGAGCTCACGCACGGCGTCAGTCCCGGAGGTGGTGGCGCAGCAGCACGGTGTGCAGGCGCATGGTGAGGGCGGCCAGCTCACCGAGCTGCTCGGCGGCGGCCGCCTTGTCCTCGCGCCGACGACGCTCCGGCACCACGCGGGCCAGCAGGTCGGACTCGCGCTCGGCGGCGGTGACGACCGCGCGCAGGTGGCGCGGCTCGACCCCGAGGGAGGCCAGCCGGACCACCGCGTCGACGACCACGAGGTCGTCTCCGTCGTAGGCGCTCTGGCCGGGGCGACGGGTCAGCAGCCCGTGCTGCTCGACCTGCTCGAGCAGCTCCTCGGTGGCCCCGGAGCTCTCCAGCACCTCGGCCCGGCTCAACCGCACCCGGCTGCGTCCCTCGAGGAACGCCGCGGGCGTGGGCAGGCCGTCGGCGTCGCTGGAGACGTCGGGCACGCGGATGTTGCCGTCGATGTCGGTCTGCGGGACCAGGCCCCGGTCCATCTCGTCGAGGGCCTGACGGATCGCGCTCAGCGGCCAGTACCGCTTCTGCTGACGCAGCACGAAGCGCAGCCGCTCCACATCGTCGAAGGAGAACTTGCGGTAGCCCGACGGGGTCCGCTCGGGCTCCAGCAGACCCTCGCGCTCGAGGTAGCGGATCTTGCTGATCGTGAGCGACGGGAACTCCTCGCGGAGCTCGGCGAGGACCTTGCCGATGCCGAGCCGCGCGAGCTCGGGCAGCGGCTGGGTCACGCCTGGCCTCGCTGCGCGCCGGCGAAGTAGATGAGCCGGTACTTGCCGATCTGGACCTCGTCGCCACCGCCGAGCGTGACGTCGCCGTCGATGCGGTCGCGGTTCACGTAGGTGCCGTTCAGACTGCCGAGGTCGCTCACGACGTAGCCCTGGCCCGCGCGGGCGAACACGGCGTGACGCCGCGAGACGCTGATGTCGTCCAGGAAGATGTCGCTGTCGGGGTGACGTCCGACCGAGACCTTCTCGGTGTCGAGCAGGAACCGTGCGCCGGCACCCGGGCCACGCTGGACGAGCAGCATCGCACTGCCCAGCGGCAGGTTCTCGACCGCGGCGACGTCGGTCGAGGACATCTCCTCGGTGTCGGCGTCGATCAACGGGATGTGCGTCGTCTCGTCCGGGATGTTGCCGTGCTCGGGACCGGGCGAGGACATCGGATCACTCCTGGCTGTGCGTGTTCTGGGCGTGTTCGGGGCGTGCGCTGGACGGTCGGACCAGGTCTGACCCCGAGGTCGAGGGTCAGGTGTCCAACCTAGCACCCGTGGACGGTCGCCCAGGGCCCCTCGGCGAAGGTCAGGACGAGACGAGTGCGGTGTACTGCTCGGGGCCGAGCAGGGCCTCGGTGGGGTCGTCGTCGGCGGGGCGGACCTTGAACAACCACCCCTCGCCGTAGGGATCGGTGTTGATGACCTCCGACGCCCCCTCGAGGCTCTCGTTGCGGGCCACCACCTCGCCGTCGACCGGGCAGAAGATGTCGCTGACCGACTTCGTGGACTCGAGCTCGCCCACGACGGACCCGGACTGGACGTCGTCGCCCACGTCGGGAAGGTCGACGAACACGATGTCGCCGAGCTGGTCCTGCGCGAAGTCGGTGATCCCCACGACCAGGACGTCGCCCTCGACGCGCACCCACTCGTGCTCTTCGCTGTAGTACAGGTCCTCAGGGATCACGCGTCGCTCCTGGTCAGTGCCGTGGTGGGGTGTGGGGTCGTGAGGGTGGTGCGGCGCCGGTTCACGAGCCGCCGACGTCGGGACGAGCGTACTCGGGGGTCTTGACGTCAGCCAGGGCCGTGATGGTGATCGTGTCGCGACGGGCCACCGAGGCCTGGGCGCCGCGGGCGCGGAGGATGTCGATGATGCCGCCACGGAACGACGCCGCCTCGTCCAGGGTGCCGGGATCACCGATCACGTCGATCACGTACGGACTGGTCACCTGCCGTCCCCCGACCCGCAGGCCGTCCTCGTCGTCGAGCACGTAGGTCTGCGCCACGACGCGCGCCGTCTCGTTCACCACGATCGCCTCGGCCCCCGCCTCGCGCAGCTCCTGGAGCACGTCGAGCACCAGCCCCGCGTCGACCACGCCGTCGGCGTCGTCGATGCTGAGCCGGACGCCCGGGCCCGTGGCGCCGATGGAGCCGGCGAGCACCGCGAGCTGCTCGGCACGCTGGCGCGCCACGTCCTCGGCCTCTCCGGAGTCGCCGCGTGAGCTCAGGAGCCGGTCGCGGGTAGCGGTCAGGTCGTCGATCTGGGCGGCGAGCCGCTCGTTCGCGACGTCCACCGACTTGAGCAGCTCGACGAGCTCGACGCCCCGCAGCGACCCGTAGTCGGTCGAGTCGTCCTGGCGGACCTGGACGGTGACCCCGAACGCCAGGGCACCCACCAGCAGGGCCACCACGGCCTGCGACGCGAACCGGTTGCCGGACTCCTGGGCGACGGGCGCGGCGTCGTCGGGCTCAGGCATGGAAGATCCTGCGCCGGATGGCTGCCGCGTTCGCGAAGATGCGGATGCCCAGCACCACGATCACGCCGGTCGACAGCTGCGAGCCCACGCCGAGCTGGTCGCCGAGGAAGACCATGAAGCCGGCGATGAACACGTTGGAGATGAAGGACACCACGAAGACCCGGTCGTCGAAGCGTCGCTCGCCGAGTGCACGCAGCGCGCCCACGACGGCGTCGAGGGCGGCGACGATCGCGATGGGCAGGTACGGCTGCAGCCACAACGGCACCTCCGGCTGCAGGAACAGCCCGAGTGCCACGCCGACCACGAGTCCGAGCACCGGGATCATGCTCAGCCCTCCCCTCGCGCGTCGTCCGCCGACGCCGGAAGCGGCTCGGCGCGCCGCAGGTCCGTCTGCTCCTCTGGTGCGGACGGCACCTCCTCGTCGTCCGATGGTGCCATGCCCACGGAGATGCCGGCGCTGTCGGCCCGACCTGCGAGGTACCGTCCGGCGGGGTTGGACTCCAGCCGGGAGCGCAGGGAAGCCCCGTCGCCCAGGGCGACGATGCGCACCGGGACCTCGATGCGCGAGAAGTTGACGGTGAGGTTGCCGTCGATGCTGCTGATCGCCGACTCCGAGGTCAGGCGCTGGCCTCCGACGGAGATCGCCTCGGCACCGGCGTACCAGAGCCCGTTCACGACGGTCAGCAGGTCCTGCACCGTCAGACGCCCCGCGCGCTCGCCGTCCGGGCTCCCCGCCATGGTCACCACGAGCGCCGTGCCGCGCAGCGCCCTGCCCCCGGCGAGCACCGTGTCGGAGGCGACGTCGGTCGAGGTCTCGGCGCCGGCGCCGCCCTGCAGGGCGGCGACCTGGTCGCGCAACGCCTCGGCGGCACCCTGGCGGGCGGCGAGCACGTCACGTCGGTCCGCCACGTCGGCGGCGAGGGTGCGTCGCTCGAGGTCGGACCCGGGCCGGTCGTTCTGCGTCTGGACCGCCGTGATGGTCAGCAGCGCGGCCAGGACCGCCACGACGACCCCCACCGCAGGTGTCGTCGCGGAACGGTCGCCGTACGGCTCTCCCGCCCGCACGACGTAGTAGTCGTCGTCGAGGGCGTTCTCGGCCACCTGCTCCAGCAGGTTCTCGGCGGGACGGACGGCGGACACGCAGCGACCTCAGCGCGGGACGCGCTCGGTGGTGGCCAGCAGACGGCGCACCTGGAAGGCGTACAGCACCCCGCCCCACCAGTAGAGACCGACGCCCCAGATGGCGAAGGCCCAGCCGAAGACGTCGGCGAGGTCGGCGACGGTGCCGCTGCCGTCGCCCAGCAGGAGGAGGGGGAAGGCGTAGAGCAGACCCGCCGTGGCGGCCTTGCCGAGGAAGTGCACCGGCAGGGAGCTGTAGCCCCGGGTGCGCAGGAACGGCACGAGGCTGAACAGGAAGACGTCGCGCAGGGGCAGCATGACCGCCAGCCACCACGGGATGATGTCGCGGAGTGCGAGACCGACCACCACGGCGAGGATGTACAGCCGGTCGGCGACGGGGTCGAGGATCGCGCCGATCTTGGAGGTCTGGTTCAGGCGCCGGGCGAGCTTGCCGTCGAGGTAGTCGGTGACGCCGGAAACCACGAGCACGAGCAGGGCCAGCACGTCGGCCTCGGGCACCAGCACCAGCCAGAGGAAGACCGGCAGCAGGACGATCCGGACCACGCTGAGCAGGTTCGGGATCGTCAGGACCCTGTCCTCACCCACGTCGATCCTCCTGCTGCTCCGTCATCGCGGGGATCAGCCTAGGGCATCGCACCGCACGGACGGGGACCTCCCGGACCGGCGCGACGAAACCTCGGCGCGTCCGCATGGCGGGCCGCTCTTGCGCCTGCGGGAGCGACTGACAGACTGAACGAGCACGACCAGATTCGTAACCGCGGGCACCACGTGTGCCCCGACCTAGGAGGACGCGTGGCCGACTACACCCTGCCCGAGCTGCCCTACGACTACGGCGCACTCGATCCGCACATCTCCGGCAAGATCATGGAGCTGCACCACAGCAAGCACCACCAGAACTACGTGAACGGCCTCAACACGGCCCTCGAGAAGCTCGAGGAGTCCCGCGCGGCCGGGTCCTACGACACGATCAACCTGCTCGAGAAGAACCTCGCGTTCAACCTCGGCGGCCACATCAACCACTCGATCTTCTGGAAGAACCTCTCCCCCGACGGCGGCGACAAGCCGACCGGCGAGCTCGCCGCGGCGATCGACGACAACTTCGGCTCGTTCGACGCCTACCGGGCGCAGTTCGAGGCCACGGCCCTGGGCATCCAGGGATCGGGTTGGGCCATCACGGCCTGGGACACGCTCGGACAGAAGCTCGTCATCGTGCAGCTGTACGACCAGCAGGCCAACATCCCGGCCACGCTGATCCCGGTCTCCCAGCTCGACATGTGGGAGCACGCGTTCTACCTCGACTACCTCAACGTCAAGGGCGACTACGTCAAGGCGTTCTGGAACATCGCGAACTGGGCCGACGCCCAGGAGCGCTTCGCGGCAGCCACGAGCGGCGGCCAGGTCATCTTCTGAGACCTGGTCTCCCTCGTCTCCGGGGCTGGGCGTCCGGGCTTGGGCGGGCGGGCCTGGGGGGCGTCAGGCGTCCGGGTCGCGCCGCTTGCCGTGGGCGGCGAGGTCCTGCAGTCGGGCGTTGTACGCCGCGAGCTCGGCGTCGCCGTCGCGGTCGGCCTTCCGGTCCAGACGTCGGGCCTCGCGCTGGTCGGAGCGGAACCACTGCGCGAGGAGGGCGATCATCACCAGGATCAGCGGGACCTCGCCGAGCGCCCACGAGATGCTGCCGCCGAGGTACTGGTCGGCCAGCAGGTCGGTGCTGTAGGGCCGCTCGAGCGTCGTCCAGTACGACGCGGCGAGGACCGTCGCCGACGACATGATCGCGATCGAGAAGAACGCGTGGAACGGCAGTGTCACGAGCATCGTCCCGAACCGCGCGAGCGGTGGGAGGCGACGCGGCGAGGGGTCGACCCCGATGATCACGTAGTAGAAGAGCGAGCCCACGAGCAGGAAGTGCACCTCCATGGCCGTGTGGCCCCAGTGCTCACGCATGAGGTACCCGAACAGCGGGGTGAAGTACAGCGCGTAGAGGCTGCCGACGAACAGGGCCGGCCCCACGACGGGATGGGTCAGGAACGTCATGAGGCGTGAGTGCAGGAACGACGTCAGCAGGGTGCGGGGCGAGACGTCACCCGGCTGGCGCGGTCCCGGAAGGGTGCGCAGGGCGAGGGTCACCGGCGCGGCGAGCACCAGGAAGATCGGCGCCACCATCGAGAGCAGCATGTGGGAGACCATGTGGGCGCTGAACAGCACGTGGGAGTACACCCCCAGGCCACCGAGCGTGGACCAGGCGACGACGAGGAGCCCGACGAACCAGGAGATCGTGCGTCCCACCGGCCAGTGGACACCGCGACGGCGCAGCGTCCACAGCCCACGCAGGTACAGCGCAGCGCCCAGCCCGACGATCGTCAGCCCGAGACCGTTGGCGGACCACCCCCAGGCGAGGCGCCAGGCATCGGGCGCCGGCGGGATCGGACCGCCGATGAGCTCCTGTGCCGGCGTCGTGAGGATGTCCCCCACCGGGGTGGGTGTCCGCGAGAGCGCCACCGCCAGCCCGATCGTCGCGGCCATCAGCAGCACCTCGGAGGCGGCGACCGGCAGGAAGCCCGCGTCGCGGTCCGCGAGGCGTCGTCGCTGGACCCAGCCGAACCAGCCGAGGAGCACGAGCGCCACGACCTTGGCCATGACGAGCTGTCCGTACCCGGTGCCGACGACGTCGGAGACGCTGCGCAGGCGCACGGCGGCGTTCACCACGCCCGAGACACCGACGATCACGAAGGCCCACAGCGCGAGGCTGGAGAAGCGACGGAGCGCAGGCGTGAGTCGCTTGCTCCCCCGCCACGCCACCCAGGTCAGGGCGACGAGGCCGCCGACCCACAGGCAGACGCCCACGAGGTGCAGCAGGAGGCTCAGCGCCGCGAGGTCGTGCGAGCCCGACGACGCGGAGTGACCGGCGAACGAGACGGGCACGAGGGAGGCGAGGACGATGCCGAGCCCGATCGCCAAGGCACGGACGGAGATCGTCCACCGCAGGACGCCCCATGCCACGGCGCCGACCACCACCTGGAGCAGCACCACGCCGCCCGTGGACGTGCTCGCCAGCTCGGTGAGCAGCGGGAAGGTGATCGACCCGATCGTGCGGGCGAACACGTCCGCGACGGTGAGGACGTAGAGCGCGACCCCCACCACCGACCACGCCGCGGCAGCGCGGGCGGCCCCACGCACCGCGTCGACGCTGAGGCCCTGCACGACGTCGCTCGACGACGGGAGGAGGAACACCGCAGCGAGCAGGAGCCCGATGAGCACGACCAGCAGGGCGTCGGAGACGACACTGAGCAGCGGCAGGCCCCAGCCGACCAGCTGCCCCGGGTCGGGCAGACCCTCGGGCACGGGCTGCGGCGCGCCGCCGCCCAGGCTCAGGGCGGCGACGCAGGCCGCGGCGGCGACGAGGAACGCCGCCGCGCTCGACCGCACGACGCTCACGAGTCGACCTCGCTGCGTCGGCGGACGAGCGGCCACAGGATGAGGCCGACAGCCACCAGGCCACCGCCGACGGCCCACCAGAGGTGCTCGGCGTGACGGTGCAGGAACGACTCGTCGTCCTGCACCTGGGCCACCTGCTCCACGGACCGGCCCGACGTGGTCTCGAACTCCGACGTCCCGGCGATCGGGTGCCCGTCGGCCGAGACCACGCGGCTGTCTCTTATACACATCTGACGCTGCCGACGACTACCACTATGTGTAGATCTC
>NZ_JANLGG010000041.1:0-20448 GCF_024655735.1 Aeromicrobium sp. 50.2.37 | reverse complement strand
GCACGGCGGCCGGGGGGTCGCTCGCCGTCGGCACCACCGCGGCCGGCGGTGGGTTCGCCGCCGCGAGCGGCTATGCCGGGGCGACGATGCTGACGTCGGCGATCGTCTCGCAGGTCGCCCGGGTGGCGCTCGTGCCGGCCCAGGCCGCAGCCGCGACGGCCGTCAGCGCCGGGACGCCCGCGGTGGTCGCGACGACCGTGGTCACCGGGGCCCTGACGACCGGCGTGGTCGTCGGCGGGACCGACCTGCTCACCTCGGCGCCGCCCGCGGTGGTCGCCTCCCCGGGCCCGTCGAGCCCCCTGGTGCCGGAGTCGTCCGCGGCACCCACCGTCGAGCCGACGCCCACCGCCGCCACGGAGCCCACCGCGGAGCCCACACCCACCACGGACCCCACCGCGGAGACGCCGGTCGAGACGACACCCCCCGCACCGACCCCGGCCCCCGAGGACACCTCCGCCGCCCCCGACCCGTCCGCCCCCGCGCAGCCGGTCGTCACGCCCACCCCGCCGCCGGTCACGCCCACCGACTTCGCCCTCGGCGACGCCACGATCACGAACGACTCCACGCTCCTGCAGCGCCGCGTGGTCGTCCCGATCGCCGCCGACGGTGGCAGCAACCCGGTGGCGCGCACCGTGACCATGACGGTGTCGTTCGACCGGACCGTGAAGTTCCGCGGGATCCCCGGCGACGGCTGGGTCTGCGACGCCACGCGCAACCAGCCGCTGCGCTCGCTCCGGTGCAGCGCCACGCTGCCCGCCGGACAGGGTGGCTCGTTCCCCCTCAAGGTGATCGGCACCCGTCCCGCCGCGACCGTCACGATCGCCGCGCCCGACGATCCCCGCTCCGAGAACGACACGACGTCCTTCCGGTCGAAGGGATGGCTCCTGCCGATCTGATCGATCGGTCCGACGCCGCGGCCACGCGCTCGAACCGGCTCATGCTCTGACGTTGTGGAACTCGCCGACGTTGGCATGATGGGCCCATGACCGTCCTGCGCACCATCGCCCGTCCCCTGCTCGCGTCGATGTTCGTGTACGGAGGTGTCAACGCGCTGCGCAACGCCCCCGCCATGGGCCCGAAGGCCGAGCCCGTGGCCGACGCGCTCGGCAAGGCCGCGCCGCAGCTCGCGACGTCACCCACGAACCTGGTGCGGGTCAACGGCGCCGTCCACGTGGTCGCGGGCACCGCGCTGGCCACGGGACGCTTCCCCCGGTTGTCGGCGTTCGTGCTGGCCGCCACCCTGGCACCCACCACGGCCGTGGGGCACCCCTTCTGGAACGAGTCGGACCCGGGGTCCCGCCAGAACCAGACGGTGCACTTCCTGAAGAACCTGTCGCTCATCGGCGGACTGCTCATGAGCACGCTCGACCCCGACCCGCACAAGAAGTTCATCGGGACCCGGGCCAAGAACCGGGTCGTCGACGCGAAGGGTGTCGTCGTCGAGCGCATCGACGACCTGCGCCCCTGAGCGCGAGACGTCCTGCCCGAGACGTCCGGTCCAGCACGCCGGTTCACTACAGTGGGGCGTGATGAACGCCCCGCTGCCCTGGCTCGCCCCCACTCGCGAGAGTCCTGTCGACGCGCAGGTGCTCGTCCCCGGCTCCAAGTCCCTCACCAACCGCGCGCTCGTGCTGGCCGCGCTGGCCGACGGGCCCTCGGTGATCACCCGTCCACTCGGGTCGCGCGACACGCAGCTGATGGCGACGGCCCTCGGTGCCCTCGGCGCCGAGATCGAGAAGGACGGCATGACGTGGCACGTCACGCCGATCGACCGCACCCGCACCGGTGCGACGGCCGTCGACTGCGGCCTGGCCGGGACGGTCATGCGGTTCGTCCCGCCGATCGCGGCCCTCGGCTCGTCCGAGGTCACGTTCGACGGTGACCCGCACGCGCGGCGCCGTCCGATGGGCCAGACCATCGCCACGTTGCGCGACCTGGGCGTCCGGGTGGACGACGGCGACCGCGGCTCGCTGCCCTTCGTCGTCCACGGCACCGGCGCCGTGGCCGGTGGGCCCCTCGTGGTCGACGCGTCGGCCTCGAGCCAGTTCGTCTCCGCCCTGCTGCTGGCCGCGCCCGTCTTCAGCCAGGGGCTCGACCTGCGGCACCGGGGCGCGGCCCTGCCCTCGCTCCCCCACGTGGAGATGACCGTCACCGAGCTGCGCCGACGCGGTGTCGAGATCGACGACTCCTCCCCCGACCGATGGGTCGTGAGCCCCGGCCCGGTGCGTGCGCTCGACGTCGAGATCGAGCCCGACCTCTCGAACGCCGGGGTCTTCGTGGCGGCGGCGGTCGCCACCGGCGGCTCCATGCGGGTCCGCGGCTGGCCCGAGCACACCCAGCAGGCCGGCGACGCGTGGCGCGAGCTGGTCGTGGCCTTCGGCGGCACGGCCGAGCGCGACGGCGCCGACATGGTCTTCCGCGGTGGTCCCTCGATCCGGGGGGTCGACCTCGACCTGCACGACGTCGGCGAGCTCACCCCCGTGGTGGCGGCGCTCGCCGCCCTCGCCGACGGCCCGTCGCGACTGCGCGGGGTCGCGCACCTGCGCGGGCACGAGACGGACCGGCTCGCCGCGCTGGCCACGGAGCTCAACCGGCTCGGCGGCGACGTGACGGAGACCGACGACGGGCTCGAGATCCGTCCGCGCCCCCTCCACGGCGAGATCTTCGAGACCTACGACGACCACCGCATGGCGCACGCCGCCGTGGTCCTGGCCCTCAAGGTCCCGGAGCTGTTCGTGGAGAACGTCTCGACGACCGTGAAGACCTACCCCAACTTCGCGCCGGTGTGGGAGCGCCTGGTCGCGTGAGGCAGGACGACGAGCACGCCGCGTTCGAACGACCGCGTCGCCGCACGCGCCCTCGGACCAAGGACCGACCCAACTACGACGACGCCCCCCTGGCCCGCGTGGTCACGATCGATCGTGGCCGCTTCACGCTGCGCCTGCTCGACCCCGACCTCCCGCCGACCACCGGTCTGGTCACCGCCATGAAGTCACGGCCGATCGGGCGCCAGGGCGTGGTGGTCGGCGACGAGGTCAAGGTCGTCGGCGACGTGAGCGGCGCCGACGGGACGCTGGCCCGCATCGTCGAGGTGCTGCCCCGCCGCACCGTGCTGCGCCGCACCGCCGACGACGACGACCCCATCGAGCGGGTCGTGGTGGCCAACGCCGACCAGCTCGTGGTGGTCACGGCGCTGGCGGACCCGACCCCGCGTCCCGGCCTCATCGACCGCTGCCTGGTGGCGGCGTTCGAGGCCGGCATGGAGCCGCTCGTCTGCCTCACCAAGTCCGACCTCGGGTCGCCCGACGAGATGCTGGCGCTCCTGGACCCCCTCGACGTCCGCACGGTCGTCACGCGGCGCAGCGGCACGGGCCCGGGCGACGACGAGCGGGGCGACGGCATGGAGAGCCTCGACGAGCTGCGCGAGGCCCTGGCCGGCCGCGTGAGCGTGTTCATCGGTCACAGCGGGGTGGGCAAGTCGACCCTGGTCAACGCCCTCGTCCCCGGGACCGGCCGCATCACCAGCCACGTCAACGAGGTCACCGGCCGCGGCCGTCACACGTCGACGTCGGCGCTGGCCATCGAGCTGGAGCCCACCGGCGACGGCGACGGCGGCTGGATCATCGACACCCCCGGCTTCCGCTCCTTCGGTCTCGCGCACGTGCAGGTCGACGACGTGCTGCGCGCGTTCCCCGACCTCGACGACGCGACCCGCGACTGTCCCCGCGGCTGCACGCACGCGGCCACGGAGCCCGAGTGCGCCCTCGACCTGGCGGTGGCCGCCGGGACGCTGCCCACGGCGCGGGTCGAGTCCTTTCGCCGCATCGTCGCGGCGAAGGACACCACGCCCTGGTGAACCAGGCTCAGAAGCTGCCCAGCCAGAGCGCGAGGACGACCCCGACGGTGGCGGCCACGAGCTCCAGCACGGCGACGCGACGCAACCATCGGCGTCCACCGGAGAGCGCCAGGACCAGGGCGGGGAAGCCCCACGAGATCGCCGCACCGGCCAGCATGAGCAACGCTCCCTGGCTCTGCTCCTCAGAGCTCGGTGTCTCCCCGAACAGGCTCAGTCCGGTGACGAAGCCGAAGAAGCCGAGCCACGGTCCGAGCGGCCACAGGAGCAGCAGGACGACGGAGACGGCGAGGCCGGCGGGACCGGGCGACGCGGCCCGGGACGTCGAGGGGTCCATCGGGCCACCGTACGTGCCGCACGCCCGCACGACACCTCGCCGCGCGCGGGCGCGACGTGCGGCAGCACCCCCTGCCTCCCCCACCCCGACGAACCGCGCCGTTACCCTGCGACCATGACGCACTCCTGGAACGACGACGTGCGGCTGGCGCACGTGCTGGCCGACTCCGCCGACAACCTGTCGATGGACCGGTTCGGCGCGATCGACCTCGAGGTGTCGACGAAGCCGGACATGAGCTACGTGACCGAGTCCGACCAGGCGGTCGAGGAGACCATCCGTCGCATGCTGAAGTCCTCGCGCACCCGTGACGTGGTGCTCGGCGAGGAGCAGGGCGAGCAGCTGGGCTCGACCGGGTCCCAGGAGCGCCGGTGGATCATCGACCCGATCGACGGCACGTCGAACTTCGTGCGCGGGGTCCCGGTGTGGGCCACCCTCATCGCCCTGGAGGAGGACGGCGAGATCGTGGTGGGTCTCGTCTCGGCGCCGGCACTGGGCCGACGCTGGTGGGCCTCGAAGGGCGCCGGCGCCTACACCGGCAAGTCGTTCATGCACGCCCGCGAGATCCGCTGCTCGCAGGTCTCCGACCTGTCGTCGGCGTCGCTGTCGTTCAGCTCGGCGCCCTCGTGGGAGGACATCGGCAAGGGTGAGGCGTTCTGGGCGCTCGCGCGCCGGTGCTGGCGGACCCGCGGCTACGGCGACTTCTGGTCGCACATGCTGGTCGCGGAGGGTGCCGTCGACATCGCGGCCGAGCCCGAGCTGAAGCTGTGGGACATGGCCGCCCTCGACGTCATCGTGCGGGAGGCCGGTGGGCGGTTCACGTCGCTGGACGGCTCCGATGGCCCGTGGGGCGCGAACGCGATCTCGACGAACGGCCGCCTGCACGACGCCGCCATGGCCTACCTCGGCCACTTCCCCGACGCCGACAACGCCGAGCTCGACCCCGCCGAGGACGACGACGCCGAGGACACCGGCGGCAGCGGTGCCGGTACCGTGCGCCGCCTGGACTTCTCGCGTCCCTGGGGCTCGCCGGACGCGCCCTGACCCTGGGCGGTTCTCCGCTGCGGATGGGTCTCGTCCTGCGGCTGCGTTCGCTTGGTGGGTCTTCGCCTGCGGCTGCGCCTCCTCGGCTGGGTCTGGGCTCGGTCTCCGAAAGGGCCTCGACCGACAGGCGGGTCCATGCTCGGCCGAGCCCCGGTGCTGCGGGCTGGTGCTGGGGCGTCAGAGGTAGGTGACGCACCGAATGAAGACGCCAGAGGTAGGTGACGCACCGTATGAGGCGGTTGTTCGGTGCGAGGCCTACCTCCCACCCACCCGGCCCGGTCGAGGCCTTTCGTTGCGCAGGCCCGGCCGCCCTTCTGCGGCGCGGTCCCGGCGCACGCCGTCGAGGTGGCGGCCAGGACTGTGACCCGCGTTACACTGGGGTGGAGTCTCCAGGAGGCACCATGCGAGTCAGCGACGTCCTGTCCTCCAAGGGCAGCGCCACCGTCCACACGATCGCGCCCGAGGCCACGGTCTCGGACCTGCTCGAGGCGTTCGCGACGCACGACGTCGGCGCCTTGGTGGTGAGCGAGGACGGCTCCACGATGGTGGGGATCGTCTCCGAGCGCGACGTGGTGCGCAAGCTGCGCCACGTGTCCGACGCACGATCGGCGACCGTGGCGTCGATCATGACCACCGACGTGCTGGTGTGCTCGCCCGAGGACTCGTTCGGCTCCCTCATGGCCACCATGACCGAGCATCGCGTGCGCCACGTGCCGGTGGTGGTCGACGACCGACTGGCGGGCGTCCTGAGCATCGGCGACGCCGTGAAGCACCGGATGGAACAGCTGGAGTTCGAGCGCGACCAGCTGAGCTCGTACGTCGCGGGCGGCTGACCCACCCCCTGCCGTCGCGCCGTCGCCGAGCCTCCGGGCCCGGACCCGTCGTCATGCCCCCGCCGTGACGGATCGTGCCGTGCCCGGGTCCCGGTGGATGCACGACGGTTGACGTCGATACGTCACCGATATATCGTTGACCTATCACCAACCGATCGGCCCGTGATCCGGCGTCGATCGATCGAGCGAGGAGGCAACCCATGAGGAGCCACGATCACCACCACAGCCCCGACCGCCGCCGCGAGGATCCGCGGGATCGACGTCGGGGACGCCGCGGGCCCGGACCCGACTGGAGCCTGGGCGGCCCGCCACCCTTCGGTGCCGACCCGTTCACGGACGGTCCCGGACGCCGTGGCCGACGTCAGCGGGGCGGCGACGTCCGCGCCGCCGTGCTGCTGCTCCTGGACGAGCAGCCGCGTCACGGCTACGACCTCATCACCGAGATCGGCACCAGGAGCGACGGGAGCTGGACGCCCAGCCCCGGTTCCATCTACCCGGTGCTCCAGCAGCTGGAGGACGAGGGTCTCGTCGAGATCGAGAAGGTCGACGGTCGCAAGACCGCGAGCCTGACCGAGACCGGACGAGCCCACGTCGAGGAGCACCGCGCACGGCTCGGCACTCCCTGGGAGGTCCGAGGAGGACGCCCGCAGGCGGCGCGCGAGCTGCGCGAGTCGCTCGGCAGCTTCATGGCCGCGTGGCAGCAGGTCGTCCGCACGGGCGACGCCGCACAGCACCAGAGGACGATCGCGGTCGTCGACGACGCCCGCAAGGCGCTCTACCGTGTCCTCGCCGACGACGATGCCTGAGCACGCCCCAGGCCGTCACGACCGGTTCCGGGTTCCCGACGACGAGCTGAGCTGGAGGTTCAGCCGTTCGTCGGGACCCGGTGGTCAGCACGTCAACACCAGCGACACCCGCGTCGAGGTCAGCTGGGACCTCGCCTCCAGCCCGGCGCTCTCGGCCACCCAGCGCGCCCAGGCGCTCGAGCGGCTGCGCACGCGCCTCGTCGACGGAACGCTGACGATCGCCTCGTCGCAGTACCGCTCGCAGCACCGCAACCGCGAGGCTGCTCGCGTACGGCTGGAGCAGGTGGTGGCCGCCGCGATCGTGCCTCCGCGGCCCCGCCGCGCCACGCGGCCGACCCGCGGCTCGCAGCAACGCCGCATCGAGGCGAAGAAGCGCCGCGGCGACGTCAAGCGCTCACGCCGACGCCCCGGTGCCGGCGACACCGGCTGACGGGACGCCCGCCGCCGCGACCGTCAGGCCGGCATCTCCGCCTCGGCGGGCGGCTCGTCGTCACCGGCCCCCGGCGGGCTCTGCGTGTCGTCGGTCTCCGGCTCCTGCTCGTCACGCGGAGGGTCGGCCCCCTCCACGTCCGCCACGCCGTCGGGCTGCTCGACCTGGGGCGCCGTCGGCACGTCCGGCGCCAGCGATCCGCCCGAGGGCTCCGGGACGTCGGGACCGGGCGGGTCGTTCGGTACTCCGGGGTCGTCGGCGTCGACCTCACGGCCTGGCTGGTGCTCGCTCATGCGTACCTCCGTCGTCGGGTCGTGCGTCCGGATGCGCCACGGACCCGGCCGTCGAGGCCGGGCGGCACCCGTCCGTCCATCCTGACCGCTCCGCGCGCCGCACGCGACCGGAGGCTCAGCGGTCGCGCAGGCGGCTGACGGCCACGATCCGGTCGTTGAGGTCGGTGAGCTCGTCGAGGATGTCCCGCGCCGACCACACCCGGTCCGCCCCGCGGCCCGAGACGCGGTCCGACACCCCTCTGCCCGCAGGCACCAGGACGTCGGCGGCACGCAGCACGTCCACGGCGGCGGTGGTCTCCTCGAGGTCGAGGTCCAGCCGCTCGGCCAGCTCGGTCACCGTGACCGTCGGGAACTCCGGCAACGAGACGAGGATCCGGTGCACGGGCGAGCCGCGGCGCACCGGACCGAGCCGCTGGTCCCAGTCCTGGCGGATCTCGTGGAGCGCGGTCGCCGTGCGCCGACTCTCGTGGGTCGCCACGATCACGGCACCGGTGAGCATCGCGATGATCGGTCGCGCCCGCCCCTCGCGGTAGTCGCCGAGGGCGTCAAAGTACTTCTCGCGGTGGGCGACGAGAGCCGACGCGATCGGCACGGTGAGGTGGGTCGTGACGCGCCGGCGGCGCAGCACCGCGTGGATCAGGGTGCGACCGATGCGGCCGTTGCCGTCCACGAACGGGTGGATCGACTCGAACTGGGCGTGCGCGACGGCGGCCTGCACGAGCACGGGGACGTCGTCACGGTTGGCGAAGGCGAACAGGTCGTCCAGCAGCTCCGGCACGAGAGCAGGGGGTGGAGGCACGTAGAGCGCGTTGCGCGGCGTGTAGTCGCTCCCACCGATCCAGTTCTGCACCGTGCGGAACCGACCGGCGTTGTGCTGCTGGTCGATGCTGCGCCGGAACAGGACCGCGTGGGCGTCCCGCATCGACCGCTGCCCCAGCACGCCACTCACCTCGGCCTGCGTGATGATGCCGGTGAGGGCGTCGGTGGCAGCCGCCATCGACACGGCGGAGGCGCTGGAGCGTGCACCGAGCACGGCCTTGCCGTAGTCGGCCAGGCTGGCCTCGATGTTCTCGATCTTGGAGGACGCGACCGACTCGGTGCGCAGCAGCAGCCGGTTGAGCGCCCTCAGGCGACGCCCGTGGCTCCCGTCGAGCTGGCGCAGGCCCGCCAGGGCGTTGGCCATCGACGAGGCGAGCGGCCGGTCCGCGTCGTAGTCCGCCCGGGCGATCCGCGGCGGCTCGCGCACCTCAATCTCGCGCAGGACGCGGTCCGCCCGTGGCCCCCGCTCGACCCGTTGGCGCCACGGCACCACCACCCGTGCATGGGGCTCCCAGTCCGGCTCGGCCTCGTCCACACCCCCAGTCTCCCAAGGGCGCCTCCCGCCCGGGTCCATCGGGTCGACGACGCCACACCACCCACAGGTCCTGAACTTGTTCATCTCGACATGCGCGTGAACAAGTTCTGTCCTACTTTGGGAGTCCTTCCCCGATCAGCCCCAGGAGCACACGACCATGTCGAGCGCGGACGCCCTCACCGCCACCGTCACCTTCCACCTCGTCCGGGACGCCGCCGCCCTGCGCGCCGTCGTCGAGGCGATCGGCGCACTCGAGCGACCCGGCCTGCGCGCGCTCGGCAGCACGACGGGCCACGGCCACGTGGTCGCGATCGAGTCCGACAACGTGGCGGACGCCATCCGTGGTCGCGGCATCGTGAGGCTCGTCGATCCCCGGTCTCGCCGGCTCGACCACGCCCAGCCCGAGGTCCTGGACGGGCGCGGCACCGCGCCCGTCGCTGCCGGCCTGGCCGGCTGACCTCCCTGGCTCACCGGGCGAGTCCCGCGGGAGGCATCATCGGGGCCATGGACCTCGACGTCGCCTCCGCCCTGCTCCGTGCCACGCTCGGCGTCGTCTTCGTCGCGCACGGCTGGAACCACGGCTTCGGCCCCGGCGGGCTGGACGGCACCGCCGGCTGGTTCGACAGCATCGGCCTGCGTCCGCCGCGCCTGCAGGCCGCCGTGTCGAGCTACCTGGAGATCGCCGTCGGGCTCGCCCTGCTCGTCGGCCTGGCCACCCCCTTCGCGGCGGCCGCCGGCGTCGGGATCATGACGACGGCATTCGTCACGGTGCACCGCCGGAACGGCTTCTTCATCATCAAGGAGGGGTACGAGTACGTGCTGGTCGTCGCCGTGGCGCTCACGGCGCTCGCCACGCTCGGGCCGGGCCGATGGTCGGTCGACCACGCCATCGGCACCGCCGCCGACGGCTGGCCGATCGGGCTGGCCGTCCTCGGCGTGGGGATCGCCGGCAGCGCCGCGATGCTCGCGGTGTGCTGGCGACCGCCCACCACCGACTGAGGGCGGGTCGGGTGCCGGGTCGAGCCGGATCAGGCAGGCGTGAGGCTGAGCTCGCGCCGGCCGTCCCACACCGGGGCCGCCAGCGCCTCGTCGTACTCGGCCCGCAGCTGCTCCACGAGCGCGGACACCGACTGCCGCCGACCGATGGCACCGATGCCCTGGCCCGAGCCCCAGATGTCGCGCCACGCCTTGGCCTTGGGCTGGCTGTCGTCGCCCCCGGTCCCGAAGTCCATCGCCGACGGGTCGGACTCCGGGAGCGCGTCGGGGTCGAGTCCCGCGGCGACGATGCTCCCGCGCAGGTAGTTGCCGTGCACCCCGGTGAAGAGGTTGCTGTAGACGATGTCGGCCGCCGAGGACCCCACGATCATGTCCTTGTACTCCTGGGCCGCGTTCGCCTCGTCGGTGGACAGGAACGCGCTGCCCACGTAGGCGAGGTCGGCGCCGGCGACCTGGGCCGCCAGGATCGAGCGTCCGTGGGCGATCGCGCCGGACAGCAGCACCGGTCCGTCGAACCACTGCCGGATCTCGCGCACGAGGGCGAAGGGCGACTGCGTCCCGGCGTGACCACCGGCTCCCGCGGCCACCGCGATGAGGCCGTCGGCCCCCTTCTCGATCGCCTTGTGCGCGAAGCGGTCGTTGATGACGTCGTGCAGCACGATCCCGCCGTAGGAGTGGATCGCCTCGTTGACGTCCTCACGAGCGCCGAGCGAGGTGATGACGATCGGCACCTGGTGGTCCACGCACAGCTGCAGGTCGTGGTCGAGCCGGTCGTTGGACCGGTGCACGATCTGGTTCACGGCGAACGGAGCGACCGGTCGGTCGGGGTGCGCGGCCGCGAACGCGTCGTTCTGCTCGTTGATCTGGCTGAGCCAGTCGGTCAGCAGCGACGTCGGGCGCGCGTTGAGCGCGGGGAACGAGCCGATCACGCCGGAGGTGCACTGGGCGACCACCATCTCCGGGCCCGACACGATGAACATCGGGGAGGCCACGACAGGAAGGGCCAGGGGTCGGCGCAGGATCTCGGGCAGGGCCACGGCGGGTCTCCTCGTTTCGTCCGGAGCGAGGGTCGATCGGGCGATCGTCTCGCGTACTATGCAACTCATTGCATAGCCTGGCCTCAGCCTAGCGCGGCTCCCGACCCTCGTCATGCCGGGGTGAGGCAGACCACAACGGCACCTCGACCACAGGAGGAACCATGACCGATCCCCGTCCCGCCCCGGTCCGGGCCTGGCACGACATCGTTCGCACCCAGGACCTGGGCCGGCTCGACGCCCTGCTCGCCGACGACGTGGTGTTCCGCTCCCCCGCCGTGCACACGCCCCAGGAGGGCAAGGCGCTCACCACCGCCTACCTGACCGCGGCGCTCGCCGTCCTCGGCCCGGGCCTGTCCTACCACCGCGAGCTCGTCGGCGAGGACTCCGCGATGCTGGAGTTCACCACCGTGGTCGGCGGCAAGCAGGTGCACGGCATCGACCTGATGCGCTGGGGCGTGGACGGGCGGCTCGTGGAGTTCACCGTCATGGTGCGCCCCCTGCAGGGCCTCACCGCCCTCGTAGAGGCGATGGGCGAGGCCCTGCAGCGTCGTTCCTGAGTGCGGGCCCACCCGCGGCGAACCCTCCTCGCGACGGCCCTCCTCGCGACGACTCAGCCGCGTGCCGGCTCCTGCTCGGCCCGCAGCCGAGCCGTGAGGCCCTCCCCCTCGATGTCGAGGTTCGGCAGGCTGCGGTCCAACCAGCGCGGGAGCCACCACATCCGCCGACCGACGATCGACATGAGGGCCGGCACCAGCAGCATCCGCACCAGGAACGCGTCCGCGAGGACCCCGATGGCGAGCGCGAAGCCGATGGTCTTGATGATCGGGTCCGCCCCACCGACGAAGCCGGCGAAGACGCCGATCATGATCAGGGCCGCCGCCGTCACCACGCGAGCACTGTGCTGGAAGCCGACCACGACCGCCTCGCGCGCCTCGCGTCCGTGCACGTACTCCTCGCGCATCCGGGAGACGAGGAAGACCTCGTAGTCCATCGCCAGGCCGAACAGGATGCCCGTCAGCAGCAGCGGCAGGATGAACACGACGGGCGCCTCGGTGTCCAGGCCGATCAGGCCCTGGAGCCAGCCCCACTGGAACACCGCGACGGTCACGCCGAGCGAGATGCCCACCGATGCGAGGAAGCCCACCGTGGCCTTGAGCGGCACGAGCAGGGACCGGAACACCAGCACCAGCAGCAGGAACGCGAGACCGACCACCACCAGCAGGTAGGTGGGGAACGCGTCGGCGAGGGTGTCGGAGATGTCGACACCGGCCGCGGTCTGGCCCGTCACGTAGGCCTTCGCACCGGAGTCGCCCAGGTCGGAGAGCCTCTCGCGCAGGTCGGTCACCAGGTCCTTGGTGGCCTGGTCGGAGGGCCCGCTCTCGGGGACCACCGTGATCACGGCGAACTTGAGCTGCTTCAGCATGCCCTGGTACCGCGCCACGGCCTCGGGGTCGTTCGGGTCCGTGAGCGGCGGCACCACGGCGGCGACGTCCTTGTCCACCGAGCCGACGGCCGCCAGTGCCGTGTCGACGGCGCTGGCCGGGTCGGACGCCCACTGCGTGTCGACGACGACCGTGAGCGGCCCGTTCGCGCCGGCACCGAAGCTCTCGGAGATCCGGTCGTAGGCCTGGCGCGCCTCGCTGCTGCGCGGCTTCGTGCCGTCGTCGGGCAGGGCCAGCTGCATCGAGGCGACCGGCACCGAGAGCACGACGGCCGCGGCGAGGCCGAGCACGAGGGCCGGCCAGCGGAAGCGGGTCACGAGCTCGACCCAGCGGCGGCCGTTGGTGCGGACGCCGTCGCTCTCGGTGTCGCGCTGCTTCAGGCCGGGGATCCGCCCGGAGGTGACCCGACGTCCCGCGAACGAGAGCAGGGCCGGGAGGAGGGTCAGGGCGATGAGCACCGCGAGGGCCACCGTCACGGCAGCCGCCAGGCCCATCTGCGTGAGGAAGGAGATCCCGGTGAGGGACAGACCGGTCAGCGCGATCACGACCGTGAGGCCGGCGAAGACCACCGCGGAGCCGGCGGTCCCGGTGGCGACCGCGGCCGCCTCCTCGTGGCTGCGACCGGTCTGCACCTCGTGCTTGAACCGCGACATGATGAACAGCGCGTAGTCGATCCCGACGGCCAGGCCGAGCATGCTGGCCAGCGCCGGGGTGACGGAGGACAGCTCGACGAAGCCGGACAGCGTCGTCACGCCCAGGAGACCGATCCCCACGCCGACGATCGCGGTGAGCAGCGGCATGCCGGCGGCGACGAGCGAGCCGAAGGTGATGAGCAGGACGACGAACGCGATCACGATGCCGACCGCCTCGGCGAGGTGCCCTCCGCTGGTGGTCACGCCGGTCGCGTCGCCACCCACCACGGTCGAGTACCCGTCGCCCTCCAGCGACGCGGCGGCCTTCTGCAGTGCGCCGCGGTCGGCGTCGGTGAGCTCACCGGCCTGGCGGTCGTAGGTCACCGTCGCGTACGCGGTACGGCCGTCCTGGGAGACCGTCCCCGACGCATAGGGCTCGGCGACCGTGGCGACGTGGTCGGTCTGGGCGACCTCGAGCGCGGAGGCGAACGCCTGCTTGGCGTCCGCGTCGGTCATCGATCCGCCCGAGGGAGCCTGCGCCACGATCCGGGCGATCGCGCCGTCGGTCGAGGCGTCGGGGCTGCGGTCCTTGATCAGCTCGAACGCACGGCTGGACTCGGTGTTGGGCAGCTCGAAGGAGTTCGACGTCGGCCCCGACAGCGTGAGGGCCCCCACGCCGCCGAGCGCGAGCAGCGTGACCCACACGCCGATCACGCGGAACCGTCGCCGGAAGCTCCACCGTCCGAGTCGGTACAGGTGCCAGGCCATGCGCGATGCTCCTCGTCCTCGGGCCGTCGCCCGGTCGTCCCCCGGCAGACCCGGGACTGGAAGTTACTTTCATCTTCGCACAGACTCCCTGGTCGCGGTATCGTCGCCCCATGGGTCTGCGCGAGACGAATGCCACACGGACGCGTCAGCTGCTCGCCGAGACCGCCATGACGCTGTTCCTCGACCGCGGGTACGACGCCACCACGATGGAGGACGTCGCGCACGCCGCCGACGTCGGCATCTCGACCGTCTACCGGTACTTCCCGAAGAAGGAGGACCTCGCGACGGCCTTCCTGGGCGACGCCGGCCTCATGGCCGAGTCCCTCCGAGGCCGTCCCGACGACGAGGATCCCGAGCTGTCGCTCGGGCACGCGCTCGTCGCGTTCCTCGAGCACGTCGAGCGCGCCAGCCCACACCTGGGCCGGTTCAACGAGGTCGCCGAGGCCAACCCGCGGGTCCGCGGTCGGTTGATGGACTGGTTCACCGAGGCGCACCAGCTCCTCTGCGAGTCGGTGGCCGCCCGCCGCGGCCTCGCGCCGGACGACCTCGGCGTGGGCGCCACCACCTGGATGGCGATCTTCGTGCTGATGAGGACCAGCGAGCGTCCCCCGTCGGGTCGGTCCGGCAGCCAGGTCGCCCGCGACGTCATGCGGACGCTGGCAGCGGCACCTCTGCGGGTGCCGCGAGCGCCCGACGACCACGCCGGATGACCGGTTTGGCACGATCGGGACGGTGACCACATCCTCGCCCGGTGCGCACCCGGACGCGCACCGTGAGAGCCACGACCACGATGCGGCCGTCCTGCTGATCGAGCACTGCGCCCGGTCGGCGCACGGACGCAGCACAGATCCCGCGGTGGTGGCGAGCGTCGTGGGCGTCGAGCGGGTGTCCCTGCTCGTCGGGTCCCGCGACACGCAGACGCTGCGCGACGCCGTGACGGACGGCCTGGCGGGGCCGCGCGACTCCGACCTCGGCGCACTCCTGCTCCAGCTGCGGCAGTCGGTCGCCCTGGCGCTCTCCAGGCCCGGCCCCCACTGGAAGGCGGACGCGACGGTGCTCAACCCCGCCACGGGGGGCCACCACGTCGCCACCGACCTCGACGTGCTCCGCACCGCGACCAGGGCCGCGTCACTGTCCTACGGGGCCGTTCCCTACTACGGGGACCGCTACGGACGTCGCGGTGCGCAGTTCGCGGTCTCGGACTCCGGCTGGATCGCCCACCTGACGGAGGCGCCTCCCGAGACCGCGGCGCACCAGGTGACCTGGCTCAGCGACATGCTGACCCACCGCGGGATGCCGACGTGGCTCATGGAGCGCCACCTCGCCACGATGGTCGACCAGCTCGGCGCGGCGGGGCACGCGGTCGGCGCCCTCCCCCACGCGCTCGCCGTCCTCGAGGCCCGTCGACGTGCCGCGGTGGACGACGACCTGCTGGAGCAGGCGGAGACCTGGGTCCGGGAGACCGTGGCCGCACCGCCGACGGCGCCCACCGGGCGACTGGTCGCGGCGGCGGTGGCCGACGTGCGATCCGAGGTGGCCCGCAGCTCCGCTCCCCTGATGGACTGGCTGACCCACGAGGACCGCACGGACACGGCCGACGCCTCCGCCCTGCGCCTCGTCCACGACCGGGTCGCGGCTGCTGCCGGGCCGAGGACAGGAGGACACCCATGACCGCCTTCGGACCCGAGGTCGTGGCAGCGGTGCTCGAGCACATGAACGCCGACCACCGCGACGACAGCCTCACCATTGTGCAGGGCCACGCGGTCCGGCGCGCGACGTCGGCGACCATGACCGGGCTCGACGCCGACGGCGGCGACTGGAGTGCGGTGGTCGACGGCGTGCCCGTACCGGTGAGGATCCGCTGGACCGAGCGCGCGGTCGAGCGCGCGGACCTGCGACGCGAGATCGTGCGTCTGCACGACGCGGCGCGCGAGCGGCTCGACGCCGGCTGAGCCGAGGTGGGGCAGGATCGGGCCGTGGACATCCGACCCGAGCTGCTGGAGCTGCTGGCCCGACGCGCCCTCACCGAGGACGCGGCACGACCCGAGGCCGTGGAGCGGCTGCACGCGCGCGGCGGCCGCACGGCCCGCGAGAACGTCGCCGCCCTCGTCGACCCCGGCAGCTTCGTCGAGTACGGCCGCTTCGTCACGGCGGCGCAGAGCGACCGCCGCAGCGACGACGACCTGCTCGACCGCACCGTCGCCGACGGGATCGTGGGCGGTCTCGCGACCGTCGACGGCCGGTCCTGCGCCGTGCTGTCCTACGACTACCTCGTGATGGCCGGCACCCAGGGGATGCGCGGCCACGCCAAGACAGACCGGCTCCTCGACGTCGTCGCCCGGCTCGGCCTGCCGACGGTCTTCTTCGCCTCGGGCGGCGGGGGTCGACCGGGCGACACCGACATCCCGCTGGTCTCCGCGCTCGACGTGACCACCTTCGCCGCGTGGGCCAGGTTGTCGGGGCGGGTCCCTCGCGTCGCCGTGGTCGACGACAACTGCTTCGCCGGCAACGCCGTGGTCGCGGGCTGTGCCGACCTGGTGGTCGCCACGTCCCGCGCCTCGTTGGGGATGGGCGGTCCCGCGATGATCTCCGGCGGCGGCCTCGGCGAGGTGGCCGCGGCCGACGTCGGCCCCCTCGACGTGATGACGGCGAACGGGGTGGTCGACGTCGTGGCCGACGACGACGAGGCCGCCGAGGTCGCCCGCGACCTGCTGGGCTACTTCCTGGGCCCGCGCGAGGACTGGTCCGCCGCGGACCAGACCCCGCTGCGGGACGCGGTGCCCGAGGGCGAGCGACGTGCCTACGAGCTGGCGCCGATCCTCGAGACGATCTTCGACGACGACAGCGTCCTGCCGCTGCGGCCGGGCTTCGCCCCCGAGCTGTGCACGGCGCTGGCCCGCCTGGAGGGACGCACGGTCGGCGTCCTGGCCAACGACACCCGGCACGTCGCCGGGGCCGTCACCGCCGACGCCGGCGACAAGGCGGCCCGCTTCCTCCAGCTGTGCGACGCGCACGGGTTCCCGGTCGTCTCGTTCGTCGACACCCCCGGGATGATGGTCGGCCCCGAGGCCGAGCGCACCGGTCTGGTGCGCCACACGTCGCGGCTCCTGGTGGCCGGGGCGTCGCTGCAGGTGCCGATGATCGGCGTGGTCCTGCGCCGGGCCTACGGCCTCGGCGCGCAGGCCATGCTCGGCGGAGGACTGCACGAGCCGCTCATGACCGTGGCCTGGCCCGGCGCCCACCTCGGTGCCATGGGGCTCGAGGGAGCCGTGCGGCTGTCGATGCGCAAGGAGCTCGAGGCCATCGAGGACGAGGCGGAGCGTGAGCGCACCGTGCGCGAGCTGACCGCGCTGGCGCAGGCCCACTCCGGCGCCCTGAACGTCGCACGGCACGCCGAGCTGGACGACGTGATCGACCCCGCCGAGACGCGGGGGTTGCTGGTGCGGCTGGTCGACGCGGCCGCGCGCGACGGACGCCTCGTGGGATCGGGACGCACCGTCGACACCTGGTGACGTCGGTCGTCGTGGCGGGTTCGGTCCGTGACCCCGGGGCCGACCGGTCCGATGCCGGCCGGCCCCCTGCGCTCGCGTCCGCCGGCGGCGTGGCTCAGCCCTTCACGCACAGCAGCGTGGTGAGCCGCGCCTCGACCGACACGAGGTCGGTCTGCGCCGCGATGACGGACTCGAGGTCCTTGTAGGCCGCGGGGATCTCGTCGAGCACCCCTGCGTCCTTGCGACACTCCACCCCCGACGTCTGGCGGGCCAGGTCGTCGATGGTGAAGGTCTTGCGGGCCCGGGTGCGCGACATCGTGCGTCCCGCCCCGTGCGAGGCCGAGCAGTAGCTGCGCTCGTCACCGAGCCCCCGCACCACGTACGACCCCGTCCCCATCGACCCGGGGATGAGCCCCAGGTCGCCGCGGCCCGCCCGGATCGCTCCCTTGCGGGTGACGACCAGGTCCACGTCGTCGTACCGCTCCTGCGCCACGTAGTTGTGGTGGCAGGAGATCTCGCGGTCGTACCCGACCTCGCGGCCGGCGCGGCCGAACCAGGTCGAGACGACCTCGCGGACGAGCGCCATCATGACCGCGCGGTTGCGGGCGGCGTAGTCCTGCGCCCAGTACAGGTCGCGCAGGTACGCGTCCATCTGCGGGCTCCCGGCGAGGAACACCGCGAGGTCGCGGTCGGGCAGGTCCAGGTTGTGGTCCAGACCCTTCGCGGCCGCGATGTGGCGCTCCGCGAGCTCCTTGCCGATGTTGCGCGAGCCCGAGTGCAGCATGAGCCAGACGCGTCCGGTGTCGTCGGACGTCACCTCGATGAAGTGGTTGCCGCCACCGAGGGTGCCCATCTGCTTCATGGCCTTGGTCTCGCGGTCCTGCACGGCATCGTGCAGCCCGCGGAACCCGGCCCAGAAGCCGTCCCACGCCGCCGTGGCACCACCGAGCCCCAGGCGGTCGACGTCGGGGGCGACGTCGTGCCCGTGGAACCCGACCGGCACCGCACGCTCGATCGCGTGGCGGAGCGACCGGAGGTCCTCGGGGAGGTCCTCGGTGGTCAGGTCGGTGCGCACGGCGGTCATGCCGCAGCCGATGTCGACGCCGACGGCCGCCGGCGACACCGCGTCACGCATCGCGACGACGGAGCCGACCGTGGCGCCCTTGCCGAGGTGGACGTCGGGCATCACGCGCAGCCCGTGCACCCACGGCAGACGGGAGATGGTGCGCAGCTGCTCGAGCGCTGCGGGCTCGACGTCCTGCGGGTCGGCCCACATGAGGGTGTCGGCGACGGCGCCGGGGAGCGTCGTCGGGAACCCGGAGGCGTCGGCTCCGGGGGTGGTCGTCGTGGTGGTCATGGTGGTTCGCCTCCTTCGGCGGTGGTGGTGGGGTGCTGACGTCCTGCTGGTGGTGCTGGTCTCCCCGGGACGACTCGAACGTCCGACGTCCCGGCTCGCGACCGGGCCCTCTGTCCAGCTGAGGTACGGGGAGGTGGCAGGCCGCGGCCCGACGACGTGGTGCAGACGTCGTCAGGCCGCGGCCGTCTTCCTGGGCCTTCCCCTGGTGGGGACCGCGTCCAGGGGGGTTCCCTCGGCGAGGAGGACACCACCCCACACGCCGCTCTCGGCACGCGCCGTCCCGAGGCCCAGGCAGGTGTCCCTGAGCGCGCACGGCGCGCAGACCGCCTGCGCCGCGGCGAGCCGGGCGTCGTCGGTCGGGAAGAAGAGGTCGGGGTCCTCGTCCTCGCACGCCCACCCCGTGACCCCGTGGCGGGGCGTGGGGTGCGCGAAGGCCGCCACCACGCCGTGCGTGGTCAGGACCGCCGTCGCCGCGGACTCGGTGCGCAGCGGCACGGTCCTGGCCCGTGTCCTGCGGTTCTGCCCCGTCGTGTGCAGGGTGGTCATGTGCTGCCACCTCCTCGGTGGTCTCGGGTGTCGTGCGACGGATGGGATGGGTCGGGGTGCGGGGACGACGTGGCCCGGACATGCAGAAGGGCCGCCCCGGCGAGTCCTTGCGACTCGTGGAGCGGCCCGGTGACGGGTGCGGGTGCACCTACGTCGGGGGTCGCTCCTGGAGCAGCTCGTCGTTCTCGGGTCGCTGGATGGACGGCATGGCCTTCACCACGACGGCAGCACCGAGCACGCGGACGGCCGAGGGGCCGAACGAGCCGTGGCTGCTGCGGTACGTGGTCATGGAGGGTCCTGGTGCGAGGTGGTCGGTGCGACGCCCGGGTGAGCGTGCAGGACCACGGTAGAGGTCGGCGTGCCCGGCCGCCAAACGATTAACGCCCCCGACCGACGACACCGTCCGGCAACACCGTCCGACGACCGGTCCGTCGGGCCGGGTCGCGCCCCCGCCCCTACGCTCGAGGCATGGCCACTCTCGTCCTCGTCCGGCACGGTCGCACCACCGCCAACGCCTCGGGGGTGCTCGCCGGCCGCACGCCCGGTGTGCACCTCGACGACACGGGCCGCGAGCAGGTGGCCCGCACGGCCGAGCGACTCGCCGTCGTCCCGCTCGCGTCCGTCGTCTCCAGCCCCATGGAGCGGTGCCGCGAGACGAGCGCGGCGATCCTGGAGCGCCAGGCCTCGGCGCCGGCCACGCCCGTCGAGGACGGCATCAGCGAGTGCGACTACGGCGACTGGCAGGGCCGGCCGCTGAAGGACCTGGCCACGGAGCCGCTCTGGAAGGTCGTGCAGTCGCACCCGTCCGCCGCCGTGTTCCCCGGCGGCGAGTCGCTGCCGGCCATGCAGGCCCGCGCCGTGGAGGCCGTGCGACGCATCGACGCCGAGGTGGAGGCCGAGCACGGGCCGTCGGCCGTGTGGGCGGCCGTGAGCCATGGCGACCTCATCAAGGCGCTCCTGGCCGACGCGCTGGGCATGCACCTGGACCTGTTCCAGCGCATCCAGGTGGACCCCGCCTCGATCTCGATCGTCCGGTACACGGCCGCACGCCCGTACGTGCTGGCGCAGAACACGCACGCGGGCGACCTGACGTGGCTCGTCCCGAAGGAGGAGGACGCCTCGACCGACGCGATGCCCGGCGGGGGTGCCGGGCCCGGGGCGGCCGAAGGCAGCACCGGCGGGGGCGCCGGGCCCGGGACCGACCAGCACAGCGCGGCCGAAGGCAGCACCGG
>NZ_JANLGG010000040.1:0-22199 GCF_024655735.1 Aeromicrobium sp. 50.2.37 | reverse complement strand
GCGCGGCCTTGTCGGCCGTGCCGGTGGTCGCGGTCGGGCTCACCGCCGTCGCCGTCGTGGGTGCGGCCTGGACGGTCGCCGGCCGGCCGGACGGCCTGGGTGCGGCGCTCACGCAGCTCGCCCTGCTGCTCCCGCTCGTGGCGGTGCTGTCCCTCCCGGTGCTGGCCGGACTCGTGTGGGCCGTCGTCAGGCTGGCCTCGCGCGGGGTCGTCGCGGGGGTGCACCCGATCCACGGCCGAGCCGCGTGGAGCGCCTGGACGGTGCTGCGTGTGCTGGACAGTGCCCGCGAGTGGCTGTTCCCGCTGTACTCGAGCAGCCTGACCCCGGCGTGGCTGCGAGCGCTCGGCGCCGACGTCGGTCGCGACGTCGAGGCCTCGACGGTCCTCCTGCTGCCGACGCTCACGTCGGTCGGTGACGGTGCCTTCCTCGCCGACGACACGATGCTCGGCATGTACGAGCTGGGAGGCGGCTGGCTGCGCGTCGAGCAGGTCAAGGTCGGCCGGCGTGCGTTCGTCGGCAACTCCGGCATGGCCGCGCCCGGCCGGAAGGTCCCCGCCCGCGGTCTCGTGGCGGTGCTGTCGGCGGCACCGCGACGCACGAAGGCGAAGAAGGGGTCCTCCTGGCTCGGGAGCCCGCCCACGAAGCTGCGGCGGGTCGTCGGCGACGTCGACGAGGGCCGCACCTACGAACCGGGCCGACGTCTGCGCGTCGCGCGGGGCGCCCTCGAGCTCTGCCGCGTGCTGGCCGTCGTGGCGTCGGCCGCTCTCGGCCTCTTTGCCGCCGCTGCCCTCCTGCTCGTGGCCGACACCGCGGGCTGGTGGACGGCCGCGCTGGTGGCCGGTCCGGTGCTGCTGGTCGTGGGCCTCGTCGCGGCTGCCGTGGCGACGGCGGCCAAGTGGATCCTGGTGGGCCGCGTCCGGGCCACCGAGCACCCGCTCTGGAGCGGGTTCGTGTGGCGCAACGAGCTGGCCGACACGTTCGTGGAGGTCGTCGCCGCGCCGTGGTTCTGCCGGTGGGCACTCGGGACGGCGGTGCTGCCGTGGTGGCTGCGGAGCCTCGGCGCGCGGGTCGGCCGAGGTGTCTGGTGCGAGACGTACTGGTGGCCCGAGCCCGACCTGGTGACGGTCGGCGACGGTGCGACGGTCAACCGGGGGTGCGTGGTGCAGACCCACCTCTTCCATGATCGGATACTCAGCATGGACGAGGTGCGGCTGGACGCAGGGGCCACGCTCGGCCCCCACGGCGTGGTGCTTCCGGCGGCGCGGATCGGGCGCCACGCCCGCGTCGGGCCGGGATCGCTGGTGATGCGCGGTGAGCACGTCCCGGCCGGGACCAGCTGGGTCGGCAACCCGATCGGGCCCTGGACCGACGCGACGGCACCCGCGTGAAGCGCGGCTCCGGCGACGCATCCGTCGACGAGCGCTACGTCCCGCACCACGGCGACCCGACGTACACGGTCACGCACTACGACCTCGTGGTCGACTACGTGCCCGAGTCCAACCGCCTCACCGGCACCGCCGTCCTCCAGGTCCGGGCCGTGGAGCCGCTGCGGCGGCTGCGTCTCGACCTCAACGACCTGCGCGTGCAGAAGGTGCTGGTCGACGGCGCCCGCGCCAAGCACCGGCAGCACCGGGCCTGGGTGTCCGTCGAGGTCGGCCGCGAGCTGGCCGCGGGCGAGGAGGCCGAGGTGCTCGTCGCCTACGGCGGCCGGCCGCACCCCATGCGCGGCCTCGACGGCGACGCCGGCTGGGAGGAGCTGGAGGAGGGCTCGATCGTGGCGTCGCAGCCGCACGGCGCGCCCTCGTGGTTCCCGTGCAACGACCTGCCGTCGGTCAAGGCGCCGTTCCGGATGGAGCTCTCGGTGCCGCAGGCCTTCAGCGTCGTCGCCAACGGCCTGCCGGGCGAGACCCGCCGCACCGCCGGTCGAACGATCCAGGTCTTCGACCAGCCCGAGCCCATGGCCACCTACCTCGCCACCGTGCACGTGGGCGACTTCGTCCAGGTCGACCAAGCCACGTCGCCGGTGCCCGTGGGCATCGTCGTCCCGCCCGACCGCCGCGAGCAGGCCGTGGCAGCGCTCGCCGACCAGCCCTCGATGGTGGCCTACTTCCACGAGGTCTTCGGGCCGTACCCCTTCGGCCGCTACCTCGCGGTGGTGACGCCCGACGACCTCGAGATCCCGCTCGAGGCGCAGGGGCTCTCGATCTTCGGGCCGAACCTGCTGCACGACGGCTGGGACGCCCAACGGCTCATCGCGCACGAGCTGGCCCACCAGTGGTTCGGCAACAGCGTCACCCTCGGCCACTGGAACGACATCTGGCTGCACGAGGGCTTCGCCTGCTACGCCGAGTGGCTGTGGTCGGAGGAGTCCGGGCGCGAGAGCGCCGACGAGCAGGCCGCGCACCACCACGCGAAGCTCGCCGTGAAGGACCAGGACCTCCTGCTCGCCGACCCGGGGCCGGACCTCATGTTCGACGACCGGGTCTACAAGCGCGGCGCACTCGCCCTGCACGCCCTGCGCAGAACGGTCGGCGACGACGCGTTCTTCGACGTCCTGCGCACCTGGACGGACCGGTTCCGGTACTCCAACGCCACCACGGCCGATCTCGAGCAGGTCGTCACCGACGTCACCGGCTCGCCTCGCACCGACCTGTTCGACGCCTGGGTGAGAGGCACCGACCTCCCGGACCTGCCGTGAGCGGCACGGACGACGTCGCCGCACGGGCCGTGGGCCTGCTGGGACGCGAGCTCCACGGGCACGACGTGACGGTGCGCATCACCGAGGTCGAGGCCTACGGGGGCGTGCTGGACCCCGCGTCGCACGCCTACACCCGGACGGAGCGTTCGGAGATCATGTACGGCCCGCCTTGGCGGCTCTACGTCTACCGCTCCTACGGGATCCACTGGTGCGCGAACGTCGTGACCGGTCCGACGGAGCAGGCCGCCGCGGTGCTGGTGCGGGCCGGCGAGGTCGTCCACGGCGCGGACGTGGCGAGACGGCGGCGGGGCGAGGTGGCCGATCAGCTGCTCGCCCGCGGACCGGGGAACCTGGCCCGGGCCCTGGGCATCAGCGCCGCGGACCTGGGCAGCGACCTGCTCGACCCGACCGCGGGCGTGCACCTGGGGCCGGAGCGCGGCGCCGAGCTCGACGTGGCGCGGGGGCCACGGGTGGGCGTGGCGAAGGCGGCCGACGTGCCGTGGCGGTTCTGGATCGCGGGGGATCCGACGGTCTCCGCGTATCGACGTTCCCCGCGCGCCCCACGTCCGTGACCGGAGTCGACGCCGCCGGGCCTGGCTCTCGTCAGTGATCGAGGCGCTCGAGCAGCCGGTCGAGGGCGACGAAGGCCCCGACGAAGATCGCGCTGACGACGGACCAGCCGGCGTGCGGACGCGCGACGACCTGCGTCCGGGGGAGCGTGGCGACGGGCTGCATGTGGTGAAGCCTGCCACAGGTCCCCGGCATCCGGAAGGATAAGGGCCCGATTGGTCCGGGCCGAAGGTCCCACGCACGACCGCTCGACCAGACGTCAGGCCCGCCGGTAGCGGCGCTCCGGCCGACCGGCACCGCCGTAGCGCAACCTCACCTGCGCCTGGCCCGTGCCGACGAAGTGCTCGAGGTAGCGACGGGCGGTGACGCGGGCGAGCCCCAGCCGCTCGGCCGCGTCGGTCGCGGACAGGTCGTCGCTCCCGTCGAGCAGTCCCTCCACGAGTCGGGCCGTCTCGCGGCTCAGGCCCTTGGGCAGCGGGGCCGCACCCGAGGAGGCGCGCGCCGCGCCGAAGGCCCGATCGATCGCCTCCTGGTCGGTCTCCCCGTCGCCGAGAGCGCGCAGGGCGCCGCGCACACGGTGCAGGCGCTCCACGAGGTCCTGCTGCTCGAACGGCTTGACCACGTACTGCATGGCACCACCGGCGAGCGCGGCTCGCACCGTGTCGGCGTCCCGCTCGGCGGTCACCATGACGACCCCGGCGCGACTGCCGTCCTCGCGCAGCCGCGCCAGCACCTCGAGTCCGCCCAGGTCGGGGAGGTGGACGTCGAGCAGCACCAGGTCGGGGTCCAGGTCCGCGGCGAGCCGCAACGCCTCCTGGCCGTTGGCGGCGACGCCCACCACCTCGAATCCGTCCGTCAGCTCCACGAACCGGGCGTGCAGGCGGGCCACCATGAAGTCGTCGTCGACGACGAGGACCGACGTCACGAGGACTCCCAGGGCAGCACCACGCGGAACAGGCTAGGCCGCGTCTCGTCGATCGTCACGGACCCGCCCCGTCGCTCGCACAGCAGCCGCACCAGCGCGAGGCCGATCCCGCGACCGCCGAGGACCTCCGGCTTCGTCGAGAACCCTCGGACGAACACGGTCTCGCGCAGGTCGCGGGGGACCCCGTCGCCGGAGTCCTCGACCTCGATCACGAGCGCGGTGTCGTCCGCGCGCGCGTCGAGCCGGACACGGGCGTGGGTCCGGCCCCGACAGGCGTCGATGGCGTTGTCGACCAGGTTGCCCAGGATCGTCGTCGTGTCGGCCGAGAGGTCGGGTGGCAGCGGCGGGACCTCGCAGTCCGGCGCGATCTCGAGCAGCACGCCCGCCTCGTCGGCCTGGCTGCTCTTGGCGATCAGCAGCGCGGCCGTCGCCGGGTCCTCGACGTGGTCGGCGACGTCGCTCTCGCGGTCGGCGCGGACGCCGACGATGCGGGTCACCAGCGCCCGCGCCTCGTCCGGCTCGTCCAGCTCTAGGAGTCCGGAGATCGTGTGGAGCTGGTTCGCGAACTCGTGCGTCTGGGCACGCAGTGCGTCCGTGATCGACAGGTTGGAGCCCAGCTGCTGCTGCACCGCCACGAGCTCGGTGCGGTCGCGCATCGTCACGACGCTGCCGACCCCCTCGTCACGGGTCGCCGCGCGACGTCGGTTCAGCACCAGGACGCGCTGGCCGGTGACCACCACGAGGTCGCTGGCGTCGGCGGGATCGACGAGCAGCTGTGCGAGGTGCGGCTCGAGCCCGAGGTCGCCCACCGAGCGACCGAGGGAGGCGTCGTGCAGCCCGAGCAGCTCCAGAGCCGCGTCGTTGACCATGGTCACCCTGCCGGCCGGGTCGAGACCGAGGACACCCTCGCGGATGCTGTGCAGCAGGGCCTGGCGGTGGTCGGCGAGCCGCGCGAAGTCGCGGGTCCCGAGTCCGCGCGTGCGACGACGGACGATGCGGGAGACGGCCCAGGACCCCAGGATGCCGAGGCCGGCGCCCACGCCGAGGAACAGCGCGAGGTCCGGTGCCGCGTTGCTGGCCCGTTGCCAGGAGGAGGGGTACGTCTGCTCGACCAGCACGGCTCCGGCGAACGTGCCCCGGTCGTCGAGGACGGGTGCGTGCCCGGTGAGCACGCGGGCGCTACCGGTCGTCACCGCGCCGGTCCAGCCGCGCCCCTCCAGCACCCGGCTGTCGCCCAGCTCGGCGGCCGTCCCGACGAGCGCCGGACGGGTGGAGGCCACCACGTCTCCCCGTGCGTCGACCACGGAGGCCACGTCGGCACCGGAGAGCGAGACCGCCCGGTCGACGGCCGGGGCGAGCTCACGCGCGGCGTCGGTCGACCCGATCCGGTCGCGCACGACTGCCACGTTGGCGAGGTACTCCGCCGCGGACCGCAGCCGCGCCCCGCGGTCGTCCTCGAAGGACCGGGTGGCCTGCTGGAAGGAGAGCACGCCGACGATCACCAGCACGAGCGCGACGACGGCGAGCTGGAGGACGAGGAACTGACCGGCCAACGTACGTCGACCCGGTCGCGGCGACCACAACGAACACAACCTCCTTTGCGCACCCAATCGTGACGCAGGCCACGTCAGCGGCCATGCTCGGGGCGACCCACCAGGAGGTGTGATGGCCGACACAGGTCAGCGACGACCCGCACGTCGCTCCCGCACGACCCGCACGGCGACCGTCGTGGCGCTCGTCCTCGCGCTCGCCGCGACGCTCGGTGCCTGCGGCGTGACCCGCGGCGGCGACGACCCCGACAACCGTCGCCTGCGCATGATGATCCCGAACAGCCCCGGTGGTGGCTACGACCTCACCGGCCGTGCCGCGACGCAGGTGATGGAGCAGGAGGACCTCACCGGTCGCTTCGAGATCACCAACGTCATCGGCGCCGGCGGGACGGTCGCCATGCAGCGGCTGCTCAACGAGCGCGGCGCCGAGGACCTCGTGATGCTCATGGGCCTGGGCGTCGTCGGCGCCACGTACACGAACGAGTCGGCGGCACGGGTGTCCGACGCCACGCCGATCGCCAAGGTCGTCGAGGAGCAGGAGGGCCTGCTGGTCCCCGCCGACTCGCCCTTCGAGACGGTCGACGACTTCGTCGAGGCCTGGAAGGCCGACCCGCGCTCGGTCACCATCGGTGGCGGCTCGTCGCCCGGCGGCCCCGACCACCTGTTCCCGATGCAGCTCGCGCAGACCGTCGGGATCGACCCGACCGACGTCAACTACATCTCCTACGACGGCGGCGGTCCGCTCACGACGGCGCTGCTGGGCGAGAAGATCCAGGTCGGCACGTCCGGCCTCGGCGAGTTCCAGGGCCAGATCGACGACGGGTCGCTGCGGGTGCTCGCCGTCTCCGGTGAGCAGCGACTCGCGGGCGTGGACGCCCCGACCCTCACGGAGGCCGGCATCGACTTCGTCTTCACGAACTGGCGCGGCGTCCTCGCCCCGCCCGGCATCGACGACGAGACCCGGGCGTACCTGACCGACCTCCTCACGGAGATGCACGACACGCCCGAGTGGCGTGAGGCGCTGAAGCGCAACGGATGGATCGACGCCTTCGCCACAGGCAAGGAGTTCGAGACCTTCCTGAAGGAGCAGGACGAGCGCGTCGAGTCGACGCTGAAGGAGCTGGGGCTGTCATGACCACCACTCACGAGACGACCGCGGTCCCCGAGGGCCCGCGCGTCGTCGATCGTGCCCAGTACGGGCTGGCGGCCTTCCTGGCCGTCGTCGGCGTCGTGATCGTCGTCGACGCCACCGGGCTGCGGCCCGGGTTCGCCGACCAGCCCGTCCAACCGTCCTTCCTGCCCTACGTCGTGGGCACCGCGCTCGTCGTGCTCGCCGTCGCCCTCGCCGTGGCGACGAGCCGCGGCTCGGTCGCCGAGCCCGAGGGTGGCGAGGACATCGACCTGACCGAGCCGAGCGACTGGGCGACCGTGGCGAAGCTGGCCGGGGTCTTCGTGGCCAACGTCCTGCTGGTCGACGTGCTCGGCTGGGCGATCACCGGCGCGATGCTGTTCGCCGGCTGCGCCTGGGCGCTGGGCAGCCGTACGGTCCTGAAGGACGTCGCGATCGGCGCCGCCCTGTCGCTCCTCACCTGGTACGGGTTCTACGTGGGCCTCGGCCTGCCGATCCCGGCCGGCATCCTGGACGGGGTGCTCTGATGGAGCTCTTCATGGACGGGCTCGCGAACGCCCTGACGCCCGAGAACCTGCTCTACGCCGTCATCGGCGTGCTGCTCGGCACGATGGTCGGCGTGCTGCCGGGCATCGGTCCGGCGATGACCTTGGCCCTGCTCTTCCCGATCACGTACACCGTGCCGGTCGACAGTGCGCTCATCATGTTCGCCGGCATCTACTACGGCGGCATGTACGGCGGCTCCACGACGTCGATCCTGCTCAACACGCCGGGGGAGTCCTCCTCGGTGGTCACGGCGATCGAGGGCAACCAGATGGCGAAGCGGGGACGGGCCGCCCAGGCGCTCGCGACCGCCGCGATCGGGTCGTTCGTCGCAGGCACGATCGCCACGGCACTGCTCGTGCTGTTCGCTCCGAAGGTGTCCTCCCTGGTCGTCGACCTGGGGGCCCCCTCCTACTTCGCGATCCTGCTGCTCGCCCTTCTCGCCGTCTCGGCGGTGCTCGGATCCTCCAAGATGCGCGGCTTCATCGCCCTGTTCCTGGGACTCGCGATCGCGCTCATCGGCAGCTCGACCGGGCAGGCACGACTCACGTTCGGCAGCCCCCTGCTCGCCGACGGCATCGACGTCGTGGTGGTGGCCGTCGCCATCTTCGCCATCGGCGAGGCCCTGTGGGTCGCGGCGCACCTGCGTCGTCGCCCGCTCCAGGTGATCCCTGTCGGGCGCCCCTGGATGGACCGCAAGGACTGGGGCCGCTCCTGGAAGCCCTGGCTGCGCGGCACGGCGTTCGGCTTCCCGTTCGGCGCCCTGCCCGCCGGTGGCGCCGAGGTGCCGACCTTCCTGTCCTACATCACCGAGCGCAAGCTCTCGAAGCACCCGGAGGAGTTCGGCAAGGGCGCCATCGAGGGCGTGGCCGGCCCGGAGGCCGCGAACAACGCCTCGGCGGCCGGCACCATGGTCCCGCTGCTCGCGATCGGCCTGCCCACCACGGCGACGGCCGCGATCATGCTGAACGCCATCCAGTCCTACGGCATCCAGCCCGGACCGCAGCTGTTCGACAACGAGCCAGGTCTGGTCTGGACGCTGCTGGCCAGCCTCTTCGTCGCCAACACGCTGCTGCTCGTGCTGAACCTGCCGCTCGCCCCGGTGTGGGCGAGACTGCTGCGCGTCCCGCGGCCCTACCTGTACGCCGGGATCCTGTTCTTCGCGTCCCTCGGCGCCTACAGCGTCAGCTTCCAGCCGTTCGACCTCGGCCTGCTGCTGCTCCTGGGCTTCCTGGGCGTGGCGATGCGCCGGTTCGGGCTGCCCGTGCTGCCGCTCATCGTCGGGGTGATCCTCGGTCCGTCGCTGGAGAACCAGCTCACGCAGGCCCTGGCCCTCTCCGGCGGCGAGGTGTCGACGCTGTGGAGCGAGCCCGTCGCGAAGGTCGTCTACGGGGTGCTGGCGCTCGCGCTGGTGGCGCTGGCGGCCTCGGCCGTCCGCGGGCGGTCGCGGTCCAACGAGGAGAAGCAGGAGGTGTCGGCATGAGTGCAGTGGTGGTGGCCTACAGCCCGGACCAGTACGGCGAGGCGGCTCTCGAGGCCGGCGTCGAGGAGGCGCGCCGGCGCGAGGTCGCGCTGGTCGTCGTGAACGCGACGCGGGGCGACGCCTACGTCGACCCGCACTTCGCCGACGCCGACACCGTCGCCCGCCTACGTGAACGGGTGGGCCGGGTGGAGGTACTCCAGGAGGTCGTGTCCGACGTCGGAGGCGAAGTGGTCCGGGTCGCCGACGAGCGCGACGCGGAGCTCGTGGTGGTCGGGATCCGGCACCGCTCCCCGGTGGGCAAGGCCCTGATGGGCAGCGTGTCGCAGCGGATCCTGCTCGACGCGCGGTGCCCGGTGCTGGCGGTCAAGCCGCGCGACTGAGCCGTCGGTCCGAGTGTGCGGTCGGGGGCGCCGGAGGTCCGGCGCCCTCGTGCTCACCTGGCTGGAGACGGTCCTGGTCGCGGCCCGGACGGCTCGGCGTGCGCACGCGGCGCCCTGGAGTCACTCGTGCGGCGGGTCGGCCACGGGGGCGTCCGGCAGGGCGCACACGCCGTCCTCGCAGGTCGCCGCGTCGTCGGCACCCACCATCTCCAGCGGCCCGCTCACGCCGAGCCCTCCGCCGCCTGGCGCAGGGCGCCGAGGAGGACCTCGGGGTCCTGGGCGCCGGAGACGCCGAGCCGGTCGTCGAGCACGAAGAAGGGGACGCCCCGGATGCCGAGCTCGAGGGCACGCTGCTGGTCCGCGCGGACGTCGTCGAGGTGGGCGCCGCTCTCCAGGGCCGTCACGACCTCGTCGCGGTCCAGCCCGACCTCCGCCGCCAGGTCGGCCAGGTCGCCGACCCGACCCACGTGGCGGCCCTCGACGAAGTAGGCGGCGAGCAGCCGCTCCTTCATGGCGGCCTGCTGGCCGTGGGACCGGGCGAGGTGCAGGAGCTGGTGCGCCAGGACCGTGTTCGTGTGCTGCAGGGCGGCGAAGTCGTAGGCGAGACCCTCGTCGGCGGCCACGACCGTCATCTGGTCGAGCATGGTCACGACCTGGTCGCGTGGCATCCCCTTGTGCCGCGCGAGGAAGTCGACCTCGTCGCCCTCGAAGTCCACGGGGGTCTCGGGGGAGAGCTCGAAGCTGCGGTAGGTCACCGACACGTCGCCGCCCTCGGCGCGGAAGCGCTCGACGGCCTGCTCGAATCGGCGCTTCCCGACGTAGCACCAGGGGCACGCCACGTCGGACCAGATCTGCACGTCCACGGTCATGGACGCGTCAACGTCGTGGGCGCGCCAGGTGTTCCGTCACCAGATCGATCGCAGTGGCTCGACCCGGTCCATCAGCCAGGCGATCGCGAACGACACCACGAGGGTCACGACGACGGCCACCGGGATGCCGATCACGGGCGGGTCCTGGTACAGACGGCCCGTCGGTCCCTCGGTGCGCACCACGTTCAGGACGAGGACGAGCAGGTTCGGGTCGTCGTAGCCCACGGCTCGCACGGCATGCTGGCGCCACACGGCCAGCACCACCCAGACGAAGCCCACGAGCGCCACACCGGCAGGCACGACGGCGGGGACACGGGGCGCGTGGTGACGGAGCAGGAGGCCGAGGCCGAACAGCGCCCGATCGGCGAGATTCAGCAGGACGAAGGAGCGCTCCGGCGCCAGGAGCAGCGGCGCGGAGATCATGAAGAAGCAGCTCACGGCGAGACGTCCGACCGAGTCGTAGACGTTCGCCGCGTCGACGTCGGAGAAGAACGCGGTCTGCTCGCCCGCTCGAGGGCCGATGACGCCTGCTCCACCGTGGAGCACGACGACGCCGATGGTGGCGAGGACCCGCAGGCGGTCGAAGGAGTGGACGCGTTCCTGAGCCATGGCGGCGGGTGTCCCACGGGCGGCCCGGGGCGGACGCGGGTGTGGGCGACGACGACGACCCGGGGACAATGGGCGCGGACCCATTCGTTCGACCTCCCAGGAGCTGTTCCGTGACCACTGCCGGAGGATCCGTCCTCGACGACCTGATCGCCCGCGGCCTCGTGGCGCACTCGACCGACCTCGAGGCGCTGCGAGCCGAGATGGACGCCGGTCCGATCGTCTACTACGTCGGGTTCGACCCCACGGCGCCGAGCCTGCACGTGGGCAACCTCCTGCAGGTCCTCACCGCTCGGCGACTCCAGCGAGCCGGCCACCGGCCGATCCTGCTCGTCGGCGGCTCGACCGGTCTCATCGGAGATCCCAAGGAGGCGGGGGAGCGGGTCATGAACCCCCGCGAGACGGTGGCCGGGTGGGTCGAGCGCATCCGCGAGCAGGTGAGCCGCTTCGTCGACCTCGACGGTGAGCGCGGAGCGATCCTCGTCAACAACCTCGACTGGACCGAGTCCCTCGGGACGATCGACTTCCTGCGCGACGTCGGCAAGCACTTCCCGGTCAACCGGATGCTCGCGCGCGACGTCGTGAGCAGCCGGCTCGAGAGCGGCATCAGCTACACCGAGTTCAGCTACGTCCTCCTGCAGTCGCTGGACTACCTCGAGCTGTTCCGCCGGCACGGTTGCGTGCTCCAGACCGGAGGCAGCGACCAGTGGGGCAACATCACGGCCGGGGTGGAGCTGGTGCGGCGGTCCGAGGGTCGACGCGTGCATGCCGTGGCGACGCCGCTCATCACGAAGGCCGATGGAACCAAGTTCGGCAAGACCGAGAGCGGCACGGTCTGGTTGGACCGCGAGCTCATGAGCCCCTACGCCTTCTACCAGTCCTGGATCCAGGCCGAGGACGCCAAGGTGGGGGAGTACCTGCGGCAGTTCACGTTCCTGGACCTCGAGGAGATCGCGTCGCTCGAGGCCGAGCACGCCGAGCGACCGGGGCTGCGGCTGGCGCAGCGTCGACTCGCGGCCGAGGTGACCGCGCTGGTTCACGGCCCTGACGAGGTGGCGGCCGCCGAGCTGGCCTCGACGGCCCTGTTCGGCCGGGGCGAGCTCGCCGACCTGCCCGAGCACACCCTGGCCGCGGCCCTGGGGGAAGCGGGCGTCGTGGAGCACGACCCGTCGGACACGGTGACGGACGCGCTCCTGGCCGCGGGACTGGTCGAGTCGCGCTCGGCCGCTCGCCGCGCCGTCGCCGACGGCGGTGCCTACGTCAACAACGAGCGCGTCACCGACCCCGAGCAGGCCCTCGGCGAGCTGTCCACCGTGCACGGCTCGTGGCTCGTCCTGCGACGCGGAAAGCGCCAGATTGCAGGCGTGAAGCTGCGCGGATGAGCGACGTGGCCCTCGTCACACGGCGCCGATTTGACCCGTCGAGACGCGTCTTTGTACGGTTCTCATGTTGCACCGCACGACGGGGAGCAAGGCCGACAGGCCGGGCGCCCGGGGCGAAGCAGCCGCTCGAACCGAAACGGTCAACGCCAGGGCATCACCGCCCGGAAACTGGCCGCCGACAACGGAGAGCGAGTGGCACGTCCCGGGTTTGACCCGCGGTTCGGGGCCATGTAAGTTAGACGAGTTGCCCCGGTGGGGCAGGCCCGCACGGGCCGAACCATCGGTGTGCGTCTGATCCTTGAGAACTCAACAGTGTGCCAAAAGTCGACGAGATAATCAGTAGTAACCCTCGTCTGTGGTGTCGGGGCCCAAGTGGTCTTGATGCTGTGGCGAGTTTTGAAATTCCGACAATTGACTGTCAGCAGTCAGTTCTCAGGAATCAAACCGAGTAGTGATGTAGCCCGTTTTTCGGGTGCATTTTCAACGGAGAGTTTGATCCTGGCTCAGGACGAACGCTGGCGGCGTGCTTAACACATGCAAGTCGAGCGGTAAGGCCACTTCGGTGGTACACGAGCGGCGAACGGGTGAGTAACACGTGAGCAACCTGCCCTTCTCTTTGGAATAAGCGTTGGAAACGACGTCTAATGCCGAATATGACCTCTTTTCGCATGATTTGAGGTGGAAAGCTCCGGCGGAGAGGGATGGGCTCGCGGCCTATCAGCTAGTTGGTGTGGGTAATGGCCCACCAAGGCGACGACGGGTAGCCGGCCTGAGAGGGTGACCGGCCACACTGGGACTGAGACACGGCCCAGACTCCTACGGGAGGCAGCAGTGGGGAATATTGGACAATGGGCGAAAGCCTGATCCAGCAACGCCGCGTGAGGGATGACGGCCTTCGGGTTGTAAACCTCTTTCAGCGGGGACGAAGCGAAAGTGACGGTACCCGCAGAAGAAGGACCGGCCAACTACGTGCCAGCAGCCGCGGTAATACGTAGGGTCCGAGCGTTGTCCGGAATTATTGGGCGTAAAGGGCTCGTAGGCGGTCTGTCGCGTCGGGAGTGAAAACTCAGGGCTCAACCCTGAGCGTGCTTCCGATACGGGCAGACTAGAGGTATGCAGGGGAGAACGGAATTCCTGGTGTAGCGGTGGAATGCGCAGATATCAGGAGGAACACCGGTGGCGAAGGCGGTTCTCTGGGCATTACCTGACGCTGAGGAGCGAAAGCATGGGGAGCGAACAGGATTAGATACCCTGGTAGTCCATGCCGTAAACGTTGGGCGCTAGGTGTGGGGACCTTCCACGGTCTCCGTGCCGCAGCTAACGCATTAAGCGCCCCGCCTGGGGAGTACGGCCGCAAGGCTAAAACTCAAAGGAATTGACGGGGGCCCGCACAAGCGGCGGAGCATGCTGATTAATTCGATGCAACGCGAAGAACCTTACCTGGGTTTGACATATACCGGAAAGCTGCAGAGATGTAGCCCCCCTTGTGGTCGGTATACAGGTGGTGCATGGCTGTCGTCAGCTCGTGTCGTGAGATGTTGGGTTAAGTCCCGCAACGAGCGCAACCCTCGTCCTATGTTGCCAGCACGTTATGGTGGGGACTCATAGGAGACTGCCGGGGTCAACTCGGAGGAAGGTGGGGATGACGTCAAGTCTTCATGCCCCTTATGTCCAGGGCTTCAAGCATGCTACAATGGCCGGTACAAAGGGCTGCGAAGCCGTAAGGTGGAGCGAATCCCAAAAAGCCGGTCTCAGTTCGGATTGGGGTCTGCAACTCGACCCCATGAAGTCGGAGTCGCTAGTAATCGCAGATCAGCAACGCTGCGGTGAATACGTTCCCGGGCCTTGTACACACCGCCCGTCACGTCATGAAAGTCGGCAACACCCGAAGCCGGTGGCCCAACCCTTGTGGAGGGAGCCGTCGAAGGTGGGGCTGGCGATTGGGACGAAGTCGTAACAAGGTAGCCGTACCGGAAGGTGCGGCTGGATCACCTCCTTTCTAAGGAGCATTTGGCTTGCCGGTTTTGCCGGTGGGTCCATTGCACTGTTCGCAGGCGAATGTTCTGCGCAGTGCAGCTCACTAGTGGACGTCGACTATTTGGCCGGTTGTGGATCGATCGTCGTCAGTACATCTCTTTCGGGAGAACGGAACCTCGACGTGAGGACGCAGCTTGGCTTGGCGCACTGTTGGGTCCTGAGGGATCAGGCTTCGGCTTGACCTCTTGGACCGCACATCCCGATGAACCATCCGCGTAGAGCGGGTAGGCGTCGGATCTCGTGTGGGACCGAACGTATCTTGAGAACTTCACAGTGGACGCGAGCATCTTGTAGCAACAACAAGCTACTAAGTGCACATGGTGGATGCCTTGGCATCGAGAGCCGATGAAGGACGTTGGAGTCTGCGAAAAGCCCCGGGAAGGTGACAACCGACCTGTGATCCGGGGATGTCCGAATGGGGAAACCCACCTGGAGGAAAGTCCAGGTACCTCTGCCTGAACACATAGGGCAGCTGGAGGGAACGCGGGGAAGTGAAACATCTCAGTACCCGCAGGAAGAGAAAACAACCGTGATTCCGGAAGTAGTGGCGAGCGAAACCGGATGAGGCTAAACCTCAGTGATGTGATAGCCGGCAGGCGTTGTCACTGGGGGGTCGTGGGGCCGCAATGCTGGTTCTGCCGAATCAGCGAAGAGTCATAAACCATGAGTGAAGACGAAGCCGACTGGAAAGTCGTGGCGTAGAGGGTGAGACCCCCGTAGTCGTAAGCTCATGGCTCTTTTGCGTTACCCCGAGTAACACCGAACCCCTGAAATTCGGTGTGAATCTAGCGGGACCACCCGTTAAGCCTAAATACTCCTCGATGACCGATAGCGGACTAGTACCGTGAGGGAAAGGTGAAAAGTACCCCGGGAGGGGAGTGAAAGAGTACCTGAAACCATGTGCATACAATCCGTTGGAGCTCTTCCTTGTGAAGGGTGACAGCGTGCCTTTTGAAGAATGAGCCTGCGAGTTAGCGTGGTGTAGCGAGGTTAAGGCGAGGGCCGTAGCCGTAGCGAAAGCGAGTCCGAATAGGGCGTTTGAGTTGCACCATCTAGACCCGAAGCGGAGTGATCTATCCATGGGCAGGTTGAAGCGCGGGTAAGACCGCGTGGAGGACCGAACCCACCTAGGTTAAAAACTGGGGGGATGACCTGTGGATAGGGGTGAAAGGCCAATCAAACTCCGTGATAGCTGGTTCTCCCCGAAATGCATTTAGGTGCAGCGTTGCGTGTTTCTTGCCGGAGGTAGAGCACTGGATGGGCTAGGGGGCCTACAAGCTTACTGAACTCAGCCAAACTCCGAATGCCGGTAAGTGAGAGCGCAGCAGTGAGACTGCGGGGGATAAGCTCCGTAGTCGAGAGGGAAACAGCCCAGACCATCAGCTAAGGTCCCAAAGAGATTGCTAAGTGGAAAAGGATGTGAAGTCGCAGAGACAACCAGGAGGTTGGCTTAGAAGCAGCCACCCTTGAAAGAGTGCGTAATAGCTCACTGGTCAAGTGATTTCGCGCCGACAATTTAGCGGGGCTCAAGCAATCCACCGAAGCTATGGCATTCGTACATGTACCCGGCCCTTTGGGGTCCAGGTGTGCGGATGGGTAGGGGAGCGTCGTGTGGCGAGCGAAGCGGCGGGGTGACCCAGCCGTGGACGCCACACGAGTGAGAATGCAGGCATGAGTAGCGAATGAGGAGTGAGAAACTCCTCCACCGAATGACCAAGGGTTCCAGGGTCAAGCTAATCTTCCCTGGGTAAGTCGGGACCTAAGGCGAGGCCGACAGGCGTAGTCGATGGACAACGGGCTGATATTCCCGTACCGGCACTGAAGCGACCCTGCTGAATCCAGTGATGCTAAGTGCCCGAAACCAGTCTCCAGCTCCTTCGGGAGCATTGATTGGCAGAGCGCATGACCCGAACTGGTACTAGGCAAGCAATGGTGTGACGCAGGAAGGTAGCTCAACCGCGGCGATGGTAGACCGCGGCCAAGGTCGTAGGGCGAACGGTAGGCAAATCCGCCGTTCATGTGCCTGAGAGCTGATGGGGAGACGATTTAGTCGAAGTGAGTGATCCTATGCTGCCGAGAAAAGCATCTAGCGATGTTTCAGAGCCGCCCGTACCCCAAACCGACTCAGGTGGTCAGGTAGAGAATACTAAGGTGATCGAGTGAATCATGGTTAAGGAACTCGGCAAAATGCCCCCGTAACTTCGGGAGAAGGGGGGCCGGATTCGTGAGTGGACTTGCTCCACGAAGCGTTGAAGGCCGCAGAGACCAGGCCCAAGCGACTGTTTACTAAAAACACAGGTCCGTGCTAAGTCGAAAGACGCCGTATACGGACTGACTCCTGCCCGGTGCTGGAAGGTTAAGGGGACGTGTTAGCGCAAGCGAAGCACAGAACTTAAGCCCCAGTAAACGGCGGTGGTAACTATAACCATCCTAAGGTAGCGAAATTCCTTGTCGGGTAAGTTCCGACCTGCACGAATGGAGTAACGACTTGGGCGCTGTCTCAACCATGAACTCGGCGAAATTGCACTACGAGTAAAGATGCTCGTTACGCGCGGCAGGACGGAAAGACCCCGGGACCTTTACTATAGTTTGGTATTGGTGTTTGGTTCAATTTGTGTAGGATAGGTGGGAGACTGTGAAGCCCGGACGCCAGTTCGGGTGGAGTCATCGTTGAAATACCACTCTGATTGAACTAGATATCTAACCTAGGTCCATTATCTGGATCAGGGACAGTGCCTGATGGGTAGTTTAACTGGGGCGGTTGCCTCCTAAAATGTAACGGAGGCGCCCAAAGGTTCCCTCAGCCTGGTTGGCAATCAGGTTTCGAGTGTAAGTGCACAAGGGAGCTTGACTGTGAGACTGACAAGTCGAGCAGGGACGAAAGTCGGGACTAGTGATCCGGCGCTGGCATGTGGAAGCGGCGTCGCTCAACGGATAAAAGGTACCCCGGGGATAACAGGCTGATCTTCCCCAAGAGTCCATATCGACGGGATGGTTTGGCACCTCGATGTCGGCTCGTCGCATCCTGGGGCCGTAGCAGGTCCCAAGGGTTGGGCTGTTCGCCCATTAAAGCGGCACGCGAGCTGGGTTTAGAACGTCGTGAGACAGTTCGGTCCCTATCCGCCGCGCGCGTAGGAAACTTGAGAAAGGCTGTCCCTAGTACGAGAGGACCGGGATGGACGAACCTCTGGTGTGCCAGTTGTTCTGCCAAGAGCACGGCTGGTTGGCTACGTTCGGAAGTGATAACCGCTGAAAGCATCTAAGCGGGAAGCACGTTTCAAGATGAGGTTTCCCACTGGTTTATCCAGGTAAGGCCCCCAGCAGACCACTGGGTTGATAGGCCGGAAGTAGAAGTGCAGCAATGCATGGAGCTGACCGGTACTAATAGGCCGAGGGCTTGTTTCTTACAAGATTTGCGCGTCCACTGTGAGGTTCCCGAGATATGAGTCGGGAACCAGTCACTGCCCCCGCCGGGGTGATGACAGGTTTGATTGATATCTCCATAGAGTTTCGGCGGCCATGGCGAAGGGGAAATACCCGGTGACATTCCGAACCCGGAAGTCAAGCCCTTCAGCGCCGATGGTACTGCGTGGGAGACTGCGTGGGAGAGTAGGACGCCGCCGGACAATCATTAGCGCGAGGCCGCCCCCCGCCCCGCCCCCCCCCCCCTCGCTGCATTTCAGCAGGAGTCGGAATGAGTGAGCAGAAGGGCCCCCGTGGTGGGGGCGCAGGTCGTGGAGACGGCCGACGTGGATCGACCGGTGGTCGAGGCGGATCGAGCGGTCGGTCGGGCTCGGGCGGCCGTGGTCGTGACGAGAGCCCCCGTGGTGGGCGTCCCGGACAGGGGCGTTCGGACGGAGGGCGGCGAGGCGACGGTGGAGGGCGCCCGGAGCGTCGTGACACCCGGGGTCGACCCGGGACGGGCGGCACCGGCCGTCGTCCCGAGCGCGAGGAGCGCACGGTCGACCAGGTCGTCTACGACGGTCCGCCGATCCCGGACGACGTGTCGGCGAAGGACCTGGACCGGTACGCCCGCGACCAGCTGCAGAACCTGCCAGCGAAGCTCGCCGACCGGGTCGCGCGTCACCTCGTGATGGCGGGTCTGCTCGTCAGCACCGATCCGGAGACGGCCTACAAGCACGCCCTCGCGGCGCGGGCCCGAGCGCAGCGCAACGGCCTCGTCCGCGAGGCGTGCGGCGAGACGGCGTACGCGGCCGGCAAGTTCGCCGAGGCGCTGTCGGAGCTGCGCGCTGCTCGGCGCATGAACGGACAGCTGCTCTACGCGCCCATGATGGCCGACTGCGAGCGTGCCCTGGGACGACCGGAGAAGGCTCTGGCCTACGACACCCCGGACATCCGGGCCGCGCTGGACGACGCCGGCGGGGTGGAGCTGACGATCGTGGTCGCGGGCGCCCGACGCGACCTGGGTCAGGTCGACGCTGCGATCCGTCTGCTCGAGACCGAGTCGCTGAACAGCAAGAACCGCTCCGAGTGGGTCGCTCGCCTGCGCTACGCGTACGCGGACACGCTCCTGGCGGCCGGCCGTCAGGAGGAGGCCGTCGAGTGGTTCCACCGGGTGGTGGCGGTCGACGGCAACAAGATCACCGATGCCGAGGAGCGCCTCTCCGCGCTGTCGTGACCACCGCGCGCGAGCGCACTGCAGGGCCGGGCCGTCGTCCACAGGGACGATGCGCCCGGCCCTTCGTCGTCCACAGGGCACGCCGCGTGGCTGGGCTCGCGACGTCGACACGGCCACGCTGGGAGGATGACTGAACCACAGCACCACAACCAGGTGGCCCTGACCGGCCGGGTGTCGGGGACCCCGGAGGCACGCACGCTGCCGAGTGGCGACGAGATCGTCACCTTCCGTCTCGTCGTCCGTCGTACGAGGCCGCGGCGCGGCACGGCCCGGTCGGCGCAGACCGTCGACACCATCGAGTGCGTGGCCTGGACGTCGCGCCTGCGTCGGACCTGCGCGCGGCTGCCGGACGGCGCGATCGTCTCGGTCACGGGCGAGCTGCGTCGCCGGTTCCAGCGCGCGTCCGGCAGCGCCCAGAGCTGGTACGCCGTCGAGCTGACCACGTGCTCCCGGTCGCCGACGGCTCAGTAGGCTCGTCCCATGCCGCTCCAGAGCACCGACGTCCCGCTCTGCGACCTGCACGACGTCGTGATGCTCGACCTCGACGGGGTGGTCTACGTGGGTCCCGACGCGGTCGACGGTGCTGCCTCGGCCCTGCAGTCGGCCGTCGAGCGTGGCCTCCGCCCGGCCTACCTGACGAACAACGCGTCCCGGCCGGCCACGGTGGTGGCCGACCACCTGCGACGGATCGGCATGCCAGTCCCGGACGACGCCGACGTGGTCACGTCCGCACAGGCGGTGGCCCGGCTCATGGCCGCCGACCTCGCGCCAGGAGCACGGGTCCACGTGGTCGGTGGCCCCGGGCTGAGGGAGTCGCTGGAGGCCGAGGGTCTGGTGCCGGTCGACGGTCCCGACGGCGAGCCGGTCGCCGTCGTCCAGGGGTTCCACCCCGACATCGGCTGGTCGGACCTCGCGGAGGTCGCCTACGCGGTGGGCCGCGGCCTGCCGTGGTACGCGAGCAACCGTGACCTCAGCATCCCCACGCCGCGTGGCACCGCGCCGGGCAACGGCTCGCTCGTGCAGGCGGTCGCCAACGCGACCGGCCTCGAACCGGTCGTCGCCGGCAAGCCCGAGCGGCCCCTGTTCGACGAGACGGTCCGGCGGACGGGGGCACGTCGACCGCTCATGGTCGGCGACCGGATCGACACCGACATCGACGGCGCCACGGCGCTCGACATCCCTTCCCTCGCCGTGCTCACGGGGGTCAGCGACCTCCAGGAGATCGCCGACCTCGCCCCGCGGCGTCGTCCCGCCTACGTGGCGACCGACCTGCGGGGTCTCGTGGAGACCCACGAGCACGTGGCCGTCGACGGCGACGTGGCGCGGTGCGGTGGAGCCGTGGCCCGACTCGAGGGCGACGTGATCCGGCTGACCGACGGCGACCCCGACGAGACCGCGTCGGTCCGCGCGCTCCTCGGGCTCGCCTGGGCGACGCGCGACACCCGAGGGAGCGACGCCGACCTCCGACTCGCCGACGGTCTGGGAGGATGACGAGGTGAGCGAGCACAGCGACCGGCCGACCGTCGCGTCCGAGGCCGACCAGGCACCCGACGTCGATCCCGCCGGCGATCCGGTGGCGGACTTCGTCGCGCGGGCCCGCGAGGCGTGCTCCGGCCACCCCGAGCTCCTCGAGCAGCTGGACCACCTCGACCGGCTCGACGAGGTCGAGCTGCCACGCCGGCCCGAGGTGCTCGACGCCGCGCACCGCACGCTGCGCGAGGTGCTCGCCGGTGCGGGACGGCCGGACCCGCGATCGTGACCCGCCGCGTCCGGCTCGACTCCGAGCTCGTGCGACGCGGCCTGGCCCGCTCCCGGGACCACGCGGCGCAGCTGATCGAGGACGGCCGCGTGCGCGTCGCTGGTCAGCGTGCCACGAAGCCGGCCACGCAGGTGGGCACGGACCAGCCTGTCGTGGTGAAGGACGGCGACGACGCCGGCTGGGCCTCCCGCGGAGCCCACAAGCTCCTGGGCGCGCTCGCGGTCTTCGAGCCTCAGGGGCTGCGGCTCGAAGGTCGCCGGTGCCTGGACGCTGGTGCCTCCACCGGCGGCTTCACCGACGTCCTCCTGCGACGTGGCGTCCGGGAGGTCGTGGCGGTCGACGTCGGCTACGGCCAGCTGATCTGGAGGCTGCGGGACGACTCACGGGTCCAGGTGCACGACCGCACCAACGTGCGCGCCCTGACCCGCGACGACATCGACGGCCCCGTCGACGTGGTCGTGTCGGACCTGTCGTTCATCTCCCTTACCGTGGTCATGCCCGCGCTGACCGCCGTGTGCGACGAGAAGGGTGACATCGTGCTGATGATCAAGCCGCAGTTCGAGGTCGGACGCGGGAACCTGGGCAAGAACGGCGTCGTCCGCGACCCGGACCTGCACGCCGACGCGGTGCTGCGCGTGAGCGCCTCGGCACGCGAGCAGGGGTGGGGCACCCAAGGGCTCGCCGCGAGCCCGCTGCCCGGTCCGGCCGGCAACGTCGAGTACTTCTGCTGGCTGCGGCACGACCCCGATGCCTCTGAGCCCGCACGCTCCGACGTGATGGACGTGATCGCCGCCGGGCCGCTCGGCTCCCGTCCCGGCGACGAGGTCGACGCATGAGCGAGCGCCGCATCCTGCTCATCGTGCACACCGCCCGCGCAGAGGCCACCTCGCTCGCGGCCCGGTTGGCGACCGACCTGCGAGGGGCTGGGCTCGCCGTCTGCGTGCTGGACTCCGACCTCGACGAGCTGCAGGCCGCCGGGATCGGGGAGGTCGGGGTGATCGCGGCCACCGAGGGCGCGGCGGCCGGGTGCGAGCTCGCGATCGTCCTGGGCGGTGACGGCACCATCCTGCGCGCCACCGAGATCTGCCGTGGCACCCTCACGCCCGTCCTGGGCGTGAACCTGGGCCACGTGGGCTTCCTGGCCGAGGCCGACGTCGAGGACCTCCAGGCCGTGGTCCAAGGCGTCGTCGAGCGGTCCTACCGGGTCGAGGAACGGCTGACGGTGGAGGTCGAGGTCACGGTCGGGGGCGAGGTCGTCGCCACGAACTGGGCCCTCAACGAGGCCACCGTCGAGAAGGCCTCCCGGGAGCGCATGCTCGAGCTGGTCGTGGAGATCGACGACCGACCGGTCTCCCGGTGGGGGTGCGACGGCGTGGTCTGTGCGACCCCGACCGGCTCGACCGCCTACAACTTCAGCGCCGGGGGCCCCATCGTGTGGCCCGAGGTGGAGGCACTGCTGCTCGTGCCGATCAGCGCCCACGCCCTCTTCGCCCGCCCGCTCGTCGTCTCACCCGCCTCGACCCTGGCGATCGAGGTCGTGGGGGAGACCACCGCGGGGGTGCTGTGGTGCGACGGCCGCCGCGCCGCCGACCTGCCGCAGGGCGCTCGGGTCGAGGTCCGCCGCAGCGG
>NZ_JANLGG010000003.1:0-162519 GCF_024655735.1 Aeromicrobium sp. 50.2.37 | reverse complement strand
ACTCATCCTCGGCGCCTGAGACCAACCCGTTGCACCCACGACACGAATCCGCCCAGGTCGACCTGGGAATCTCCGACGGGCGTGAGCCTCACACCGTCCCCGGACGTCGGTCAGCCGGTGAGGCGGTCCCAGAGGGCGTCGACGGCGTCGAGCAGCTGCTCGCGGGTCCCGCTGTTGTCGAGCACCTCGTCCGCGACGGCGAGGCGGTCCTCGCGCGACGTCTGAGCAGCCAGACGGGCCCGGGCGTCGGCCTCGGTCATCCCGCGCTGCTCGACGAGCCGCTCGACCTGGACGTCGGTCGGGACGTCGACCACGACCACCGTGTCGCACGGCCCGGCCATCCCCATCTCCACGAGCAGGGGGTGGTCGTGCACCACGACGGCCCCTGCGGGAGCCTGGGCGACCCGCACGGCGGCGAGCTCGCGGATGGCGGGGTGCGTGATGGCCTCGAGGTCGCGCCGGGCCTGCTCGTCGGCGAAGACGACCGAGCCCAGGGCGGGCCGGTCGAGCGTCCCGTCGGGGGCGATCACGGCGTCGCCGAAGCGCGCGCGGATGGCCTCCAGGCCCGGGGTGCCCGGCTCGACCGCCTCACGCGCCAGCACGTCGTAGTCGATGACCACGGCACCGAGCGCAACCAGGCGGGCACTGACGGTGCTCTTGCCGGACCCGATTCCACCCGTGAGCCCTACCTGCATGCGACATCCTCCAACCGCTACGGTGAACCGACTGTATCCGCAGCGCAGGAGGACCGACCATGGGGCAACGATCCGGTCCACGGATCCTGATGCTCTGCAGGACCTTCTCCACCTCCGCGGGGGGGCGGACGCGTGCGACCTTCGCACGCGCGTCTGCGCTGGCACGGACCGGTCTCCCGGTGGCGATCGTCACCCTCGACCACAAGATCGGCTACGAGGAGATCCTGCGGCAGTGGAGGAGCCGGGTCGACCTCCCGTCTGCGGTCGAGCACCTCAACCTCTTCGAGGACCTCGCCGGTGAGCCGCTCTACGTCGTGGAGCCTCCCGTGCCCCCAGCCCACGAGCCGTCCTGCCCGCCCGGCCTGGAGCTGGTGGTGCGACGACGCAAGGACACGAGCCTGCACCTGGTCGAGCACCATCGCGACGGTGTCCTCGTGCGACGGGAACACTATGACCGCCAGAGCCGACCGAGGGTCGTCACGGAGGTCGCCGAGGACCGTTCGACGACGGAGACCTACCTGGCGCCGTCCGGTCACGTCTTCCTCGTCCTGCACCGACACGGCCGCGTCGTGACGGCACGCCGTCCGGGCCAGGACGAGGTCACCTGGCAGGAGCTAGCCTCACGCTGGATCGCCGCCCTCGACGCGCAGGTTCCGTCCGTCGTCATCTGCGACGACCGACGCAGCGACGACCTGCTGGCGACGCGGGCCGCCGCCGGGACGGTGCCGTCCGTCCTCGTCATCCACAGCTCCCACCTCTCCCCCGATGTCGACGACGTCGCGGCCGTGACGCCCTACAACGGCCGTGCCCTCGAGACCGCCGACGAGTTCGACCGCATCGTCGTGCTGACCGAGCGCCAACGCCGCGACATCGAGGCGCACTTCGGGCCGCGCCCACACCTACGGGTGGTGCCTCATGCCATCGAAGCGTCCCCGCCACGGCGACATCCTCGCCGACGGCCCCCCACGTTCGTCGTCGCGACACGTCTCGTCGCGGTCAAGCAGCTCGACCACGTGCTCGAGGCCTTCGCCGTCGTCCTCGAGCGACACCCGCAGGCGCGGCTGGTCATCGCGGGCACAGGAGATCTCCAGAACGATCTCGAGCGCCACGCGACCGACCTGCACCTCGGCCCGGCTGTCAGCTTCCCCGGCTACGTGGAGGACCCAGCGACACTCCTCTCCGGTGCCGTCGCCACGGTCTGCTCATCAGCGATGGAAGGATTCGGGCTGTCCGTGCTGGAGTCCCTGGCTGCAGGAGTCCCCGTCGTCTCCTACGACGTCCGGTACGGACCGTCGGACATCATCGAGCACGGGCGCACCGGACTCCTGGTCGAGCCCGGAGACGTCGCCGCTTTCGCCGAGGCGATGACGCGTGTCGTGCGCGAACGTCGTTGGCGATCGCGGCGAACGCGTCGTCGCTGTGTCGCCGGCGCGGCCCGCTTCTCCCAGGACGAGTACGTCGAGCGCTGGAGCCGCATCATCGACGAGCTGTCGACGTCGCGGCCCAGCTGATCGGCCGGCTCAGCCGGTGGCGGCGTTGCCGTAGGTGGTGACGTGCACGTGGTCCATGTGGTTGGCCGTGTCGCTGCCTCGGTCGCTCATGCCGCGCCAGCTGTTGGACGTCGCCGGACGCCAGATGCGCTGACGGTAGATGAGGTACTCGATGCCGAGCTCGGCACGGTTCGCCTGCAGGAAGTCGGCGACGTCGTAGCCGAGGTCAGGCCCGAGCATGATGTCCAGCGCGCGCCCAGTAGCGTGCTCACCGCGGCCGGCGATGGCGCCGTAGGACGAGACCCCGGGGAACTTCGCGCACACGGCCCGGAAGACCTTGACGGTGTCGGGCTGCATGCCGCTCTCGGAGAGCTTGGGGCACGGCTCGGTGCCGAGCGGGAGGTCGTCGGCGATCTTCTTCGTGCTGACCCAGCGCGGAAGCCCCTTGTAGACGACCTCGCTCCAGCCGTCCTTCTCCTCGCCCGTGACGTCGACCGTCTCGCCCTGCTCCAGCTCCTTCAGGACCGGCGAGGCGGCGTCGGCGTCGGCGTGGATCGTCACGCCGTCCTCGAGGGCGACCTTCTGGCCGGTCACGTCGACCGCGACCGTGTCCTCGTCGGGCAGCTCGGGACGCTCGGCGCTGCGGTTGACCTCGGGGGTGTCGGCGAGCGCCTCGGTGATGATGTCGTCGGCCGGGGCGGCGACGCTGGCCGAGGCCGGCGCGACCTCGGCGTCGGAGGACACTACGGCGACCGCGGCACCGAGCACCGCAAGGGCGCCGACGGTGGGCATGGCGACCTTGATGACCTGACGGCGCCAGGGGGACGGCGCCGAGTGCCGGCTGCTGTGTCGAGCGGGGGCGGTGGAGCGGGGAGCGGGGGACGTGGTTCCGCGTCCGGCACGCCGCGGGACGGCGTGCTTGTGGCGCGAAGAAGCCACAGACGATCACCTTCAGACGGAGGGGGGACAAGACCGATCAACCACTGAAGCATACTTTGTGCCTGAGTTCACGCACTCGTGACGATCCACACCCGTCGCCCCGCGGGGGCTGTGACCGACCTCTCACGAAGGGAGAGCGACGTGGAGGTGCTGACGGCCGAGCGGAGCCGGCACGACCAGGCCCGCGTGGCCGGCGCGCTCCGGGCGCGTGGGCTGCGCGAGGGTGACCGCCTGGTGCTGCTCTGCCCTGGCGAGCCGGACTACGCGAGCGTCGTGCTCGGAGCCTGCCGGAGCGGCGTCGTGCCGGTGCCGCTCGACCCGCGACTCACCCCGTGGGAGCGGTCGCGCATCCTCGACGACCTCGATGCCGCGCTGGTCGTGGAGAGCGCCGACGAGCTGCACGCCCTGCTCGACGGCGAACCGACGGAGCTCGACGCCGCCCCGCGCTGTCGGCCCATGCACTTCACGTCGGGCACGACCGGCCGACCCAAGGGCGTGTGGTCGGGCCTGCTCGACGCGGGCGACGCGGCCCAGCTGGTGGCCGAGGAGCGCGAGCTGTGGGGGTTCTGCGCCACCGACGTCGACCTCGTGGTGTCGCCGATCTACCACTCCGCTCCCCTGCGCTTCGCCACCGGGACCCTGCTGGCCGGGGGCGGCATCGCGGTGCTGCCGCGCTTCGAGCCCGCCGCGTTCCTCGACGCCGTCGAGACGGTGCGCCCGACGACGATGTTCTGCGTCCCGGCGCACCTGCAGCGGTTGCGGCAGCACCTCGACCACACCGGCGGCCACCCCGACCTCTCCTCGTTCCGCCTCGTCGCACACGCCGGGGCCCCCTGCCCCGAGCCGGTCCGCCGGTGGGCGCACGACCGCTTCGGCGTCGACGCGGTCTGGGAGTTCTACGGATCGACCGAGGGACAGTGGACCGCCTGCCGTGCGCAGGAGTGGCGCGAGCACCCCGGCACGGTCGGTCGTGCGCGGCCGGGACGGGTCGTGACGGTCGACGACGAGGGCCTGCTCTGGTGCGTCGTCCCGCCGTGGGGACGCTTCACCTACTGGCGCGACGACGACAAGACGGCCGACGCGTGGCGCGAGACGGCCGCGGGGCCGGCGTTCACCGTCGGCGACCTCGGGCGGGTGGAGGACGGCTACGTGCACCTCGACGCCCGGCGCAGCGACCTCGTGATCAGCGGTGGCGTGAACGTCTACCCGGCCGAGGTCGAGGCCGCGCTGGAGGACGTCCCCGGCGTGGTCGAGGTGGCCGTGTTCGGACGACCCGACGACCGGTGGGGACAGCGGGTGGTGGCGGCCTACGTCGGCGACGTGGACGAGGACGTCCTGCGCGGGCGCGCGACGGAGCGGCTCGCTCCCCCGAAGCGCCCGAAGGAGTACGAGCGGCTCGACGCGCTCCCCCGCACGGCCACGGGCAAGGTGCGCCGCACGGAGCTGTGAGCGAGGCCGCAGGGGGGCCCTGAGGCTCAGCCGGCCTCGAGGCAGGTGAAGGTGCGGCGGAACTCCTGCGGCGTGGTGCCGACGGCTTGCGTGAAGTGGTGGCGCAGCGTGGCCGCGTTGCCGAACCCGACGCGGGTCGCGATCTGCTCGACGGACAACGACGAGCCCTCGAGCAGCTCCTCGGCCAGCGCGATCCGCTGGCTGGTCAGCCACTGCAGCGGAGTGGTCCCGGTCTCGTCGCGGAACCGTCGGGCGAAGGTGCGGGCCGACATGTGGGCCTGGGCCGCCAGCCGGTCGACCGGCAGCGCCTCGTCGATGTGCTCCAGTGCCCACGCCAGCAACGGCGACAGGGTCTCGGCCTCGACCTGTCCGACGGGCGTGCGCACGAACTGCGCCTGCCCGCCGCTGCGGTGCGGCGGCATCACGATGCGGCGCGCGGTGGTGGCGGCCGTCCGAGCGCCGAAGACCCGCCGCAGGAGGTACAGCGAGGCGTCGATGCCGGCCGCCGAACCCGCGCCCGTGAGCACGTTGCCGTCGAGCACGTACAGCACCTCGGGGCGCACGACGGCCTCGGGGAAGGCCTCCTGCAGCTCGTCGCCGTAGCGCCAGTGGGTGGTGCACTCGCGGCCGTCGAGCAGGCCGGCCTCCCCCAGCAGCCAGGCACCCGTGCAGTGCGCCGAGACGTAGGCGCCGCGATCGGCCGCCGCACGTACGGCCTCGACCGCTGCCGGGTCGTGGTCGCGGTGCCCGCGCTTCGGCGCGATGCACACGAGGTCGGCATCGGCGGTCGCCTCGAGCGAACGCTCCACGAACAGGTCGACGCTCGAGCCCCGGACGCGCCCGGGCGTGGGGGTGCAGATCGAGAACTCGAACACGGGGTTGTCGTCGTCGGGGTGGTAGGGCTCGTTCCACACCTCGCAGATCGCGCCCAGCCCGAAGGCCTCGACCCCGTCCTGCACGACCACGGCGACCTTCTTCATGATCCGAGCATGGCAGACGTCTGGCAGATAATCCATGGACCCTGTCGGATCTGCCACTGTCGGCAGGATCTCCACAGGACGAGAATTGCTGCCATGATCATCCTCCTGCTCCTCCTCGCCTTGTCCGCCCTCGTCATCACCCTCGCCGTCCTCGTGTCCTTCGACGGCTACGGCACACGCCCCCCGCCCCGCAGCCACCACCAGGACGCGTTCGAGCCCGGCCACCCGAGCGGCCAGCACCTGACCGTCCGGTGACCCCGCCACACCCCCGGACACGACGAGACCCCCCGACCTGACGGTCGGGGGGTCTCGTGTGCTGGATCAGCGTCGTGCGGTGGGAGTGTGGATCACTCGCCGCCGGTCAGCTTCTCGCGCAGGGCCTGCAGGGCCTCGTCGGACGCGAGGGAGCCCTCGGTCGTCTCGACCTCGCCACCGGCGGAGTAGTTGCTGACCTCGCCGGCCTCGACGTTGGCCTTCTCGGCCTCCTCGATCTGCTTCTTGTGCGCCTCCCAGCGCTCGTGAGCCTCGGCGTACTGCTTCTCCCACGCGGCGCGGGCCTCGTCGAAGCCCTCCTGCCACTCGCCGGTCTCCGGGTCGAAGCCGTCGGGGTAGATGTAGTTGCCCTGCTCGTCGTACGAGGAGGTCATGCCGTACAGCGTCGGGTCGAAGTCGTCGCCCTCGGCCGCCTGCGTCTCGTTCGCCTGCTTGAGCGAGAGCGAGATGCGACGACGCTCGAGGTCGATGTCGATGATCTTGACCATGACCGAGTCGCCGATCTGCACGACCTGCTCGGGGATCTCGACGTGACGCTCGGCCAGCTCGGAGATGTGCACGAGGCCCTCGATGCCCTCCTCGACACGCACGAACGCGCCGAAGGGGACGAGCTTGGTGGCCTTGCCGGGCACGATCTGACCGATCTGGTGGGTCCGGGCGAACTGCTGCCACGGATCCTCCTGCGTCGCCTTGAGCGACAGCGACACGCGCTCGCGCTCGAGGTCGACGTCGAGGACCTCGACGGTGACCTCGTCGCCGACCTGGACGACCTCGTTCGGGTGGTCGATGTGCTTCCAGGACAGCTCGGAGACGTGGACGAGACCGTCGACGCCGCCGAGGTCGACGAACGCACCGAAGTTGACGATGGAGGAGATGACGCCCTTGCGGACCTGCCCCTTCTTGAGCTCGTCGAGGAACTTCTGGCGCACGGCCGACTGGGTCTGCTCGAGCCAGGCACGGCGCGACAGGACCACGTTGTTGCGGTTCTTGTCGAGCTCGATGATCTTCGCCTCGAGCTTCTGGCCGATGTACGGGTCGAGGTCGCGGACGCGACGCATCTCCACGAGCGAGGCGGGCAGGAAGCCACGGAGTCCGATGTCCATGATGAGGCCGCCCTTGACGACCTCGATGACGGTGCCCTCGACGACGCCTTCCTCGGCCTTGATCTTCTCGATGTCGCCCCAGGCACGCTCGTACTGAGCACGCTTCTTGGACAGGATCAGACGGCCTTCCTTGTCCTCCTTCTGGAGGACGAGGGCCTCGACGCTGTCGCCGACGCTGACGACCTCGTTCGGGTCGACGTCGTGCTTGATGCTCAGCTCGCGCGAGGGGATGACGCCCTCGGTCTTGTAGCCGATGTCGAGGAGGACCTCGTCACGGTCCACCTTGACGATGGTGCCGTCGACGATGTCGCCGTCGTTGAAGTACTTGATGGTCGAGTCGATGGCGGCGAGGAAGTCGGCCTCGCTGCCGATGTCGTTGACCGCAACCTGCGGTGCCGCAGAGGGAGCGATGCTCATAGGTAGATGGACTCCGATGGATGGATGATGTCGGGAACGGCCGGTGGACGGCGCCACGGAGTCCGCAGGACGGACATGCCGAGGACGCTCCTGGTCGTCCCGAGGAACGCACAGGTCACCAGCGCATCTCTCAGGGTACGCGATCTTCCTCGGCTCCGGGGTGGCGGGGCCCCTGAGACGCCCAGGCCGGTCGCGAGCCGGCCGGACCGTCAGTCGGCGAGCTCGAAGAAGGCCGTGAGGGCCTTCACGTAGTGCTCGACGTCGGCGGCGGCCATCGTCTCCCGCGCGGAGTGCATGGCCAGCTGGGGCGCTCCGAAGTCCACGGTGGTGATGCCGGTCCGGGCGGCGCTGATGGGTCCGATCGTGGACCCGCACGGCAGGTCGGCCCGGTGGACGTACCGCTGCAGCGGGACGCCGACGCTCTCGCAGGCTCGCGCGAACACCGCCGCGCCGACGGCGTCGGTCGCGTAGCGCAGGTTCTGGTTGACCTTGAGCACGGGCCCTCCCCCGAGCACGACGTGGTGCAGCGGCTCGTGGCGCTCGGCGTGGTTGGGATGCGTGGCGTGCGCCATGTCGCCGGACGCGCAGATCGACCCGGCCACGGCGCGGTGCAGGTCGTCGCGCGCTCCTCCGGCGGCCAGCACGATGCGCTCGAGCACGGTGAGCAGCAGGTCGGAGGCCGCCCCCCGCTCCGAGGAGCTGCCGACCTCCTCGTGGTCGAACAGCACGAGCACCGAGCGCCGGCCCGGAACCGGCCCGGAACCCGAGGTGGCCGAGGCCAGGAACGCCGCGAGCCCGGCGAAGCAGGTGGCCTGGTTGTCCAGCCGCGGGGCAGCGACCAGCCAGCCGTCGGCCCCGACGCGCCCGCTCGGCACCACGTCGGTCGTCATGAGCTCGTGGCCGAGGACGTCCTCGGCCGCGAAACCCTGCCGCTCCCCCAGCCAGGCCAGGAACGGCGTGCCCCGCTGCGACCACACCGCGTCGAGGTGACGCTGGCGGTCGGGCGCCCCGGCGGCGTCGCGGTCGAGATGGATGGCCAGGTTCGGCACGCGCAGCACGGGCTCGTCGACGTGGACGAGCCGCTCGGACCCGTCGCGCAGCACCACCCGGCCGGCGATGCCGAGGTCGCGGTCGAGCCACGTCGTGAGCAACGGTCCTCCGTACGGCTCGAGCGCGAGCACGTCGGTGCCCTCGAACCGCCGGTCGTGGTGCTGCTTGAGGCGCAGGTTCGGGCTGTCGGTGTGGGCACCGACGATGCGGAACGGGTCGGCCGGTCCGGTCGCCGCGGTGTCGTCCCACGCCACGAGGGAGCCGCCACGCACCACGTAGCCTCGTCCGCCCGAGGCGGGCCAGGCATCGCGCTCGTCCGTGCGGGACCAGCCTGCGGCGTCGAGCGCCGCGGCCGCCGTCGCCACGGCATGGAAGGGCGACGGCGAGGCGTCCACGAAGCGGCAGAGGTCGTCGGCAGCAGGCATGGCCTCACCGTATCGAGCATGGTCCGACCGGTCCCGAGACCCCGCCGCCGTCGCGCACGAACGCCTCCGGCGCGCCACCGGTGAGGGTGGCGCGCCGGAGGCGGTGGTGGCGTGACTACGCGGTGTGCGTGCCGTTCTCCCGGCGTCCGCGGGCCAGGACGACCACGCCGACGGCGAGCAGCAGCAGTCCCACGAGCCCACCCACGATCGGGAAGGTCGAGTTCACGGCCTTCAGCAGCGTGGCCTTGCCCTTGTACTCGTCGACCGTCTCCTGGATGTAGGCGTCGGTGTAGCCGAGCGTGGCCTCCGTGGTCGTGGCCCTGCGCTCGCCGGCGACCTCCAGGTACGCGTCCTGCGACTCCCCGCCGCGGATGATGACGCCCGTGACGGGCTCCACCAGGAACGTGCGCGTGTTGGCGTAGATCCGGTCGGCGACCACGGTCGACCGGTCCTCGCCGACGAGCGAGCCGGGGACCGCGATGGTCCCCGTCTTCGTCGGCTCGATGACCTGCTCGAACTCGTAGACGTCGAGGCCCTTGATGGTGGTCTCGCCCTGGTACGTCGCGGGCGTGGCCTCCTTCAGGGTGCCGTCCCAGAACATGTAGTCCTTCTTCTCGGTCCCGAAGGGGAACTTGAAGTAGAGGCCCTTGAAGGCTCCACGCGTCTTGGTGCCACCGGACTCGGTGCGCGTCTTGGCCCAGTCGACGGTCTCGCCCGTGTGGGCGTCGAACGCGACGGTGTCCCTCGTGCTGCTCAGGGGGGTCTCACCGCTGCCGCAGTCGAAGTCGGGCGTGTCGGTGCACGTGAACGTGTCCCACACGGCGATGTCGCGGTTCAGCTGGTCGGAGGCCTCCTCGCTCAGCTCGACGTTGCCCTCGACGATGCGCGTGGACTTGAGCGGACCCGTCACGACGGCCGGTCCCCCCTCGGCCCCCACGTCGAGGTACTCGGCGTCCTCGCCGGCCGCGGTCTGCGAGATGCTCGTGGTCTGGTTGTTGTCAGGGACGACCGCGAGACGGTCGTACATGTAGAACTTGCTCAGACCTGCCAGTACCACCAGGAAGGCGCCCAGTACGAGCGCCACCAGTCCCAGCTTCTTTCCCACAGTGGGGCTCCCTCCGCCGTTGTGATCAGCGGCACGTTACCAGTCCGTAGGGTCACGACTCGCCGCCCGCGCCGGACCCGGGCACGTGGCAGGATCCTCCCTTGTGACCCTGCGCCTCCGACCGCCTTCCGCGGTGACCTCGGCGGCCCTCCTGATCATCCTCGTGCAGCTGGTCGTGCGGGGTGTGTACGTCTCGCGCAGCTGGTTCCTGCTCGACGACCACATCTTCATGGCCGACATCGCTCGGGGCCAGGACGACCTCGACTGGTACCTGCGCCTGCACCAGGGTCACTTCATGCCCCTCTCGTTCCTGCTGGTGAAGCTGGTGGTGAGCGTCAGCGAGCCGTACAGCTGGTGGCCCGTGGCCGTCGAGATCCTCGCGCTCCAGGCTCTCGCCTCCCTCGCCTGCTGGTGGATGTTGCGCACGGTGTTCGGGGCCGGCCGCACCGCCGTGGTCGCGCTCGCTGTCTACGCCTCGACCGCGCTCACCATGCCGGCCCTGCTCTGGTGGGCGGTCGCGATTAACCAGTACCCGCACCAGATCGCCTTCTTCGGTGCCATCGCGGCCCACGTGCTCTACGCGCGCACCCGGCGACGGCGATGGGTCGCCGTCGCCGGCCTCTTCCTGCTGGTGGGCTACCTGTCCTACGCGAAGACCGGTCTGATCGTGGTCACGCTCGTGCTGCTGACCCTCATCTGGCTCGTGCGCGGCACGCCCTGGGACCGCTTCTGGTCGGCCGTGCACCAGTTCAGGTCCGCCTGGGTCGTCTACGGCGCCCTGAGCGTCGCGTGGCTCGGCATCTACCTGACCCGTCCGCAGGTGGGTCTCGGCGGTCGACCCAGCCAGTTCCTGACGCTCGTGCAGGCCCAGATCTTCGAGTCCACGATTCCCACGGTGCTCGGGGGGCCCGTGCGCTGGACGCCCTTCGGAGAGGGACCGGTGCAGTTCGCCGCACCACCACTCCCCCTGGTCGTGGCCTGCACCGTGGTCCTGGCCGTCGCGCTGCTGCACGCGTGGGGCACCCGTCGGCGAGCCCTCCTGGTGCTGTGGCCCGTCGGGGTGTACCTGCTGGCCTCGGCGGTCCTGGTCTACGAGGGACGAGCCTTCGCCATCGGTCTGCTCGGCGGCGGCAGCGTCGGCATCCAGGTGCAGTACCTCTCCGACGCCACACCCCTGCTGCTCCTCGCAGGGACGGCGATGTTCCGGCCGGTGGTGGGCGTGGCCGACCCGCCCGTCGCCCGTGACCGTCCCCTGGCGCGGATCGCACCGCCCCGGTGGGCCCTGGCCGGTCTCGGGTGCGTCGTGGTGGGGCTCGGACTCCTCAGCTCGACGACCTACGCACGGGGCTACGTCGACTTCCCCGAGCGGCGCACCACCGGGCAGGCCGTCGAGGCGCTCCGCGCCGGCGACGACCTCCGCCTGACCGACACCCTCGTCCCCCCGAGCATCGCCACACCACTGTTCGGCGAACGGTCCCTCACCGCGAACTACTTCGCGCTCCTCCGGGACCACTTCGAGGTCTACTCCGCAGGCGTCGACCTGCGCACGCTGGACGATGCAGGTCGGCTCCGTGCGGCGGACGTCGCACCGGTCGAGGGCGTCCTCCCCGAGCCTGCCCTCGACCGGTGCGTCCCGGTCGGACCCGGTGGTCGCACCTTCGGCATCGTCCCGCCGGCCGCCCTGGGCCTCTGGGTCGCCGTCGACTACCGGTCGCAGGACTCCGGGACGCTGTCCGTCGGTGGCATCGGCGTGACCAGGCTCGGCATCGACGCGCCGGCCGGCCGTCACCGGCTCCTGGCCGCCGCACCCGCGCCACGCCAGACCATCACGGTGGGCGCGAGCGAGGGCACCGAGCTCTGCGTGACCAGGATCCGCTACGGGAGGGTGGTGGCCCGATGAGCACCCACCAGGACCCGGTCGTCCGGCTCCTGCGCCGCGCCGGACGACGCATCGCGACCTCCCGGCCGGCCCGCAGTCGCATGGCCCGTCGGCTCCCACGGATGGGGACGACGTCGGCTCTGGCGCTCGCCCTCATCGCCGCGTCGCTCCTGGTGCGCGGGTGGGCGGCGTCGCGCAGCTGGTTCATGTGGGACGACTACATCTTCATCGCCGACGTCCTCCAGGGTCAGGTGGGCTGGGCGTGGCTGTTCCAGAGCCACTTCAGCCTGCTCCAGCCCGTCTCCTTCGCGATGGTCGCGCTCGTGGGCCAGGCCGGCTTCGCCTGGTGGGTCTACGCCCTGCACATCGTCGTGCTGCAGGCGCTGGCCTCGGTGGCGTGCTGGACGATGCTGCGGGTCCTCTTCGGTGACCACCGGGTCCTGCTCCTCCCCCTGGCCTTCTACGTGTTCAGCCCGTTCACGGTCCCGGGCGACGTCTGGTGGTCCGTGGCGATCTACCAGCACACGTTCCACATCGCGATCTTCGGCGCGGTGGCCTGCCACGTGACCTGGTTGCGTCGGCGCCGACCCCTGCCGCTGGTCGGCACCTTCGCCTTCACGCTCCTGGGGCTCGGCTCGTACCTGAAGGCACCGCTCATCTGCTTCGTGCTGCTCGGGATCTCGCTGCTGTGGTTCACGAGCGGGTCGTGGCGCGCGCGCCTGCGCCAGCTGGCCACCCAGTGGCCGGTCTGGCTCGGCCTGGGCGTCATGCTCGCGGGCTACGTCGTCCTGTGGTTCTCGCAGCAGACGACCGCCCCTCCGAACCAGGCGTGCGAGGCCCCGCAGCTCGTGGAGACCTCCCTGCTCGAGACCGTGGGCACGGGCCTCGTCGGCGGACCGTGGTCGTGGCGGCTGTGGACCGGGGGCATCGATCCCTTCATCGCTGCGTCCGACTGCGTGCCCCTGGCCTACCGCGGGACGCCGGACCTCATCGTCGGTGGCGCCCCGCAGTCCCTCGTCGCCGCTCCTCTGGCCCTCGTCGCCCTCTCGTGGGTCCTCGTGGTCGTGCTGGTCCTGCACCGCTGGGCACGCCACCGCAACGCCCTGCTGTCGCTGTGGATCGTCGTGCCCTACACGGCGGCCTCGATCGGCCTGGTCTTCGGTGGTCGGGCAGCGACCTTCGGCAGCCAGGTGGGTGCGCGGGAGGTGCGCTACTTCGCCGACCTCGCCGCCGTCGGCGCCCTCGCCCTGGCGACGGCCCTGCTGACGATCCGTGGCGCCCGCACCGGCCCGGAGCGCCGAACCGACCCCCGCATCCTGGTACCCCTGCCGCGCAGCGGCGTGATCATGCTGGTCACCGTGTTCGTGGCCGGCTCGTTGGTCTCGACCATCACCTACGCGCTCCCCTGGCACGCCGAGGCCGACCCCCGCGCCTTTCCCGAGCGGGCCTACGTCGCGGCCGTGGAACGGTCCCTGGACCAGCGGGACGGTCCCGTGACCGTGGCCGACCTCCCACTTCCCGTGACCGTCGCCAACCCCCTGACCCCGCCGTACAACCTGCCCTCGTGGAAGCTAGCCGCCCTCGGCGACCGGCTGCGCACCACGACCCAGGGCTCGGACCTGCTGATGCTCGATGCCGAGGGTCGGATCCGCCGGGCGACCATCGACGCCCCCGGGCGGGCCGCGCCCGGCGACGTCGAGGGCTGCGGACACCTCGTGCAGCAGGCACGCACGGGCATCCCGGTCACCGAGGTCGTCGCCGGACCGTGGTGGGTGCGCATCGACTACCTGGCGAGTGCCGACGGCTTCGTCGACGTGACGGCCGGCGACATGTTCCGACGGATCCAGGTGGACCGGGGTCTGCACAGCATGCTGTTCGCGAGCGGTGGCGACTTCCGCACGGTCGGCCTGGTCGCCTCGGCCGGTCTCAGCGTGTGCGTCGACGACGTGCGCGTCGGCTCCGTGACACCACGCGACGAGGAGCCCTCCTCGTGAGGCGCCGGCCGCTCGACCGCGAGGAGTGGGTCGTCCTCGGTGCGCTCGCCCTCGTGGTCGCGGCGCTGCTCTTCCGGCTCTGGGCCGTGACCGGGAGCTGGTTCTACTCCGACGACTTCATCTTCCTCGGCGACACCGCCACCGGGACCGACCGCGGGCGGTGGTTCCTGGAGCCGCACAACGTCCACTTCATGCCCTTCAGCCGCTGGCTCACGACACTCGTCGGGCACAGCGGTCCCTACGCGTGGTGGGCCGCGGTCGTGCAGATCCTGGCCTTGCAGCTCGCGGCGGCCGTGGCGTGCTGGTGGATGCTCCGCACCGTGTTCGGCGACCGGCCCGGGATCCTCCTCCCGCTCGCGCTCTACCTGTTCTCGCCCGCGACCGTCCCGACGACGGTGTGGTGGGCCGCGGCCATCAACCAGCTCCCCCACCAGGTCGCGCTGATGGGTGCCGTCGCGGCGCACGTCGGCTACCTGCGGCACCGCACCCCGGCACGAGCCGTCCTCACCGGCGCCTTCCTCGTCCTTGGGTACGCGAGCTACACCAAGTCGGTCCTGATCCCGGTGCTGCTGCTCGTCGTGACGTTCTGCTACTTCGCGTCGCAGCGGCGCCTCGTCCCCCGACTGCGCGAGACGGTGGGGCGCTACTGGCACGCCTGGGTCGTGACCGGCGGTCTGACCGTGGTCTACCTGTGGATCTACCTGACCGTGGCCCCCAGCTCGCCGGCCCCCACTCCGTCCGTGGTCTTCGACACGGTCGACCTGTCCCTCGTCCGCTCGGCGGTGCCCGCGTTGCTCGGTGGACCCTGGTGGTGGACCAGCCTGGGCCAGCCGGGCGGGGTGGGGCCCCGGCTGTTCGTCGACACCCCGCTGCTGCTGGTCGTGGTGGCCTGGCTCGCGCTGGGGGGCCTCACGGTCTGGCAGGGCCTGCGCCGTCGTCGGGCCTGGTGGCCGGTCCTGATCGTCCTCGGCTACGCCGTCCTCGGTGCAGGGATCATCGCCGTCGGTCGCGCCACGGCCTTCGGTCCGGAGTCCGCGGCGCTCGAGCTGCGCTACTTCGCCGACCTGGCAGCCGTGGCCGCGCTCTGCCTGGGGCTCGCGACCATGCCGGTGGTCGGTGCGCACCAGTCGCTCGAACCGCGGGAGCCCGCCGTGCTCGTCACGCCGCTGCGCAGGCGCTGGGTCGTCGCGACGGCCGCCGCGGTGCTCGTCTCGGGCCTGGTCAGCTCCGTGCTCTACGTGCGACCGTGGCACGAGGAGGCCACCATGCCGCAGCGGGCGTACCTGGCGACGGTCGAGTCCCAGACGTCGTCGACGACGTCGCGGCAGGTCCTCGACACCGGTGTGCCGGACGTCGTGCTCTGGTCGGCGGCCTTCCCGAAGAACCTGACCTCGCGGGTGCTCGCCCCCCTCGGGAACCGGCTGGAGTTCGTCGACCAGGGGGTCGACCTGCAGATGGTGGACCTCTCCGGCCGGATCGTGGACGCCAAGGTCGGCGGCGGGGCCCGCAACGTCCCCGGCCCCGTGGAGGACTGCGGCTACCTCGTGCGCCCCGGCGCGACGGCTCGCATCCCGGTGGCGCCGGTGCTGGACTTCCCGTTCACGCTCTCCTTCGGGTACCTGGCGGCCGGCGACCTCTCCGCCCAGGTCACCGCCGGCACGACCGTGCGGGACATCGAACTCGAGAGCGGTGCCCACACGGCCTTCGTGCCGTCCACGGGTGCGTACGAGGCACTCGTCGTCCGCAACGACGGGGCCGCTGCCCTGTGCATCGACACCGTGTCGGTCGGCGGCATCGAGCCCCTGGAGGTGCCCGGTGCCTGAGACCACGCGCCGGACCTATCCGGGCCTCGACACCGTCCGGGCCCTGGCGGCACTCGCGGTCCTGGCCACCCACACCAGCTTCTGGGCAGGGTTCTATCCCCAGGGTCTGCTCGGCGCGATGACGGCTCGCCTCGACATCGGCGTCGCCATCTTCTTCGTGCTCTCGGGGTTCCTCCTGGGCCAGCCGTTCCTCGCTGCCATGGCCGACGGGACCGCCTCGCCGCGCGCGGGACGCTACCTCTGGAAACGCTTCCTGCGGATCGTCCCGCTGTACGTCGTCACCGTGGTCGTGGCACTCCTCGCACTGCCGGAGAACGACGGCGCCGGGCCGGGCAGCTGGATCCGCCAGCTCACCCTCACGCAGGTGTACCCGCCGTCCGACCTCGTGGCCGGCCTGACGCACATGTGGAGCCTCTGCGTCGAGGTCGCGTTCTACCTCGCCCTGCCCCTGCTCCTGTGGCCCCTGCACCGCTGGTCGGCCCGTCGTGGCTGGAACCCGAGGACCGTGCTCCTGGTGCTGGCCGGGGCGGGCCTCGCGTCATGGTGCTGGCTCGGCCTGGTCGCTCCGCGCGTGGACGGCTCGAACCTCTGGCTCCCGGCGTTCCTCGGCTGGTTCGCCGTGGGACTCGCGCTCGCGGTGGTGGACCTCGAGCGCCGCGCTGCTCCTCGGTTCGCCGGTCTCGCGGGGCTCGCCGGCCAGCCCGGGGTCTGCTGGACCCTCGCCGCAGCCGCCTTCGCCGTCTCGGCGACGCCGTTGGCGGGGCCGACCCTGCTCGAGCAGCCGACGGCGGGCCAGGCGGTCGTCAAGAGCGTCCTGTACGCCGTCGCGGCCGGGCTCGTCGTCCTGCCGTCGGTGCTCGGTCCGGCCGACACCCGGTACGCCCGCGCGATGGCCTGGGGGCCACTGCGACACCTGGGCCACATCTCGTACGGCATCTTCTGCCTGCACCTGCTGGTCGTGCACGGCGTGGCCGCTGCCCTCGACCTGCCGCTGTACCAGGGCAACGGCTGGACCCTGTTCGGCCTGACGGTCCTGGGCAGCGTCGTCGCAGCGGAGATCGCCTACCGGCTGGTGGAGAGGCCCGCGATGCGCCTCAAGGACCGGGGACGCGGCACGACGGCCCCCACGAGCGCACCCAGCGCCAGCAGCACCAGGAGCTGAGGCCACGCCTCGGCCCCGGCCCACCCGCCCACCGATCCCCACGGCGCCAGCACGTACCCCGTCCCCGCCGCCGTCACCGCCAGGGGCGCGACCCAGGTGCCTCGCCCGCGCAGCAGTCCGGTCACCACGGCACCGACGGCGGCCACGGCCAGCCCTGCCCATCCGCCGAGGAGTCCGACCGACACGACGGTCGCGAGGCCCAGGACCGTCGCGCGGAGGCGCCGTCGCGGTCGCGCACCGGATCCCGGCACGCCTCGGGGGCTCGAGCGCCAGCACCAGAGGACCAGGCCGAGCACCAGCACGGCTCCCACGGCCAGACCCAGGCGGTAGACCGTACCGGCGCCGAACGACGCCTGGACGTCTCCCCGGTCCGTGATCCACCCCTGCATCCAGCCGTTGACGGTCACGGCCGTGGCGTCATCGGCCGTCCAGCCCGGGTTCGCCGTCTGGGGGACGGCGACGAGGCGCTCCGTGCCCTCACCGAGGTCGTCGACCCGCAGCGTGCCGCTGCCGTCGCGCCCGATGGCGCTCTCGGAGCCGGCGGCGTCGGCGCGCGGTCCCTGCGACAGACGCAGGAGGGTGGGTCGGAAGGCCTCGCTGCCCCGGACCACGATCCGGTTGTCACCCTCCTGCAGCGCGATCGAGCCACCGCCCTCGCACACCGTGGCGGGGAGCTCGGCTCGCGCCGCGACGGCGGCGCGCGACCCGCGGACGGAGGTCGGGTACCGCGCATCGTTCACCTGGAGGTCGGGACCGGAGCCGCACGGGAGGTCGATCGTGGTGGCGGCTCCTTCCGCGGGATCGACCCCGCTCCCGGGCAGCGACACCTCGCTGACCCCGACGGGCAGACCGCTTCCCGATCCGTCGAAGCCGAGGGTGGACCGGACGTACACGTCGGTGACCGTCACCCTCACCCGTCGTGTGTCGGCCGGGCGCTCGAGCTCGGCCAGGCCGTCGATGTCGAACCGCACGCGCTGCCGGGTGCCGTCGTCCAGCTCGACGACGCCCCGCCGCGGCGCCGACGCCGCCAGCGTCGGATCGGTGCGCAGCCTGATCCGCGAGACCTCGGCGTCCTCGTCGAGACGCAGGGTGATCGTCGGGTCGCTGTCGCCGAGCGAGGCCACCCATCCGGTCTGCGGATCTCCGTCGACCATCGCCAACGGTCCGGCCGCGGGGTCCGAGGAGGCCGACGAGGTCGTCGTCGGCTCCACCGGACCGGCGAGGAGCCTCTGGAGGTCCGTGCCGTCGACGGGCAGCACGCTCATCCCGGAGGCGAACACCGCTCCCGCCCGCATCGGCACCACGCGGTCGAGCAACGATGCGTCCTCACCGCGGCCGTCGCGGCCCGGGACGCACCGCGTGACCCCTTCGACGCGCCAGCACGAGGCTTCGCCGGGGTCGGCCGTGAGCACCACGTCCGTGGGCGTGCCCCACGCCTCAGGCAGCTCGGGGAGCCGAAGGGGGCGCGCCAGCGGAGCGCGAGGCACGTCCACCTCGGCGAGGGACAGCGGGTCGAGGTCCGGACGGGGCAGACCGACGCGCAGCGTCCGCGTGGTCCCCGCCTCGATCGAGGCAGGACGTCCGGCCCGCAGCCTGAGCGTCTGGACGCCGCGGTCGGTGCGGACCTCGACCGTCCTCGGCTCGGCCCCTCTCGGCAGGGTGACCGTCGCGCCGTCGGTGGAGACGGCACGTCCGTACCGCACCTCCAGCCACCCGTCGAGGTCGCCGGCGGTCCAGGCCGTGCTCGGGTCCCCGTCGAGCGCCGCCCACGGAGCCGCCGTCTGGTCGATCCGACCCTGGGTGACGTCCGACGCCGAGGACGAGGCTGCGACGTCCTGGGTCCCTTCGAGCTCGGGCACGGTCTGCCAGGTCTCGTCGCCCCGGGTGACGTAGTCGTGCACGGGCCGCTCGATCCGGTACGGATCGGTTCGCGCCAGCGAGGCGGACCGGTTGTCCACGACGCGACCGAACGCGACCTCCTGCCGCCGGTCCGTGTCGGTCAGGAGCACCTGGCGTGGGGTGAGGGTGTCGGGCACGTCGCGGGCCATCAGCACGTCGACGCCCGTGGGCAGCAGGCCCAGCAGCTGTGCCGCAGGACTCCCGACCACGACGGGTGTCGCGTCAACCTGCTGGCTGCGTGCCGTCGACGCCGAGGTCTCGGCGACCTCGAAGATCTCGACGGCACGGTGGCGTGCCTGGCGGCCCCCGTTCACGAACACCGTCTCGCCGTCGTCGGTCTCCTGGCTGGCGGGGCTGCCGATCCGGGGTCCGAACCCGGCCCGTCGCTGCACGCCCGGCGTGGAGGACAACGTGGAGTAGACCAGCTCCGGATCGGTCGCGCCGGTCTCGGCGAGGTCGTTGCGGACGAGGAGGAACCGGATGCCGGAGCGTCGGAGCAGGTCGGCGAGCGCCGGGGAACCGCGCCCGGAGGCGAAGGCCTCCTCGAACGCGTCGAGCGAGCGGATGGCTCCGGGCGGCACGAGCGGCACCGCGTTGCGCAGGCTCCAGGGCGTCGTGCCGAGCGCCTGCACCAGCTCGTCCCGCGGCCTGCCCCACAAGTAGTCGCCGAACGCCGATCCCGGAAGGACCAGCGTGTTCTCCTCCGACGTGTTGGTCGTCATCCACCGCGTCGCGTCGTCCCAGTAGCCCGGCACGGCGACGAAGCCACCGGTGCGTGGCAGCTCGGCCGTCCAGGCCGGGGTGGTCGCCGACGCCAGGGAGGCGACCGCGAGCACCGCGACACCGGAGACGCGCAGTCCGCGCACCGTGACCGGCTGGACCCGCGCGACCAAGTGCGCGAGCCCCAGGACCAGCGGGATCCTGAGCACCAGGTCGAACTTGTGCGTGTTCCTCAGGGGGGCGAGCGAGCCGTCGAGCCACTGCGCCACCGTCCCGCTCCCCCAGCCGCCGTCGGCCTGGCCCGCCGTCACGAGGACCAGACCGAGGAGGGTCCCGCCGACGAGCCAGCTGCGGTGCGGCACGTCGCGACGCGCAAGGCCCCACACACCGAGCGCGAGGACGAGGGTGCCGTTGAGGATGAGCAACGGCTCGGTGACCAGCGCGTTGCCGGCCACCTGCGTCCCGTCGAGGTACGGCAACCAGTTGGTCGTGCCCCTCAAGGCGTCGAACGGGTGAGCCGCGAAGGTCGTCGTCGTCGTGCTCTCGATGAAGTCCAGGAAGGGGGGACTCACCCGCCCGAGCAGGAGCAGCGGGATCCACCACCACGCGGTGGCCACGATGGTCAGCCCCGGCCACCACAGCATGAGCGTCCGACGGCGTGGGCCCGGATCGGCCAGCAGGACGAGCAGCACGCCCAGTGGCAGGACGGCAGCCGTCGCGGCGGCGTTCACCCCGCCGGTCGCCGCGACCGCGAGGGCCGCCGCCGCCGCCCACCGACGTGGGTCACCACGCGTCAACCCGATCGCGAGCGCCACGAGGACCCAGGGCGCGGTCGCCATCGGCCACACCTCGACCGAGCTCGGACCGATGACCGTGAGGATGCGGGGTGACAGCACGTAGGCCAGGGCACCGAGCATCTGGGTCCCGTGCGTCCCGATGCCCAGCACCCGCGCCAGCGTGACGACGCCCCAGAACCCCAGCACCAGCAGCAGCGCCCACCAGGCCCGCTGGACGACCCAGGGTGGCACCGCCAGCAGGTCACCGACCCAGAAGAACGGGCCCATCGGGAACAGGTAGCCGTACGCCTGGTTCTGCACCTGCCCGAACGAGCCGGCCGGGTCCCACAGGCTCAGCGCCCGCTCGAGGAAGCGCCCGGGCGCCAGGGCGAGGTCGATCTTGGTGTCGTTGACGATCCGGTCCGGCGCCTGCACGAACGCCAGCGCGACGAGCGCTGCCGAGACGGCCACCATGCGCCACCGCTGGACCGCGGTGAGTGGCGTGGTCATCGCCGTCTCAGGACGATCGCGAGGTTCCACGTCACGACCTCACGCAGCAGCGGGACGCGCAGCACCCCGTACGCCCAGCGCGGGAGGTATCGGGGCTGGAGGGCCACGACCTCGACGTCGTCACGCCCCCGGGCCCAGCGCAGCCCGGCCGCGGCAGTCACCGCGAACAGCGAGGTGCCGAAGACGTTCTTCGGGGGCCGGCCGTGCCGCCTCGTGTAGCGCCGGGCGGCGCGACGACCACCGAGGTAGTGCCACGGTGCGGTCTCGTGACCACCCCACGGCCCCCACCACAGCGTGTAGGAGCAGAACACCAGCCCACCCGGCCGGGTGACACGAACCATCTCGTCGGCCATGAGCCAGGGCTGCGGCACGTGCTCGAGCACGTTGGAGGAGTAGGTGACGTCGAAGCTGCCGTCGGCGAACGGCAGCTGCATGCCGCTGCCCAGCACCGTCCCCGGCTCCGGGTCCCCGAGTCCGCTGAGCTCTCCGAGATCCGCGTCGAGGGGGGTGTAGCGGGCGCCGGCCGCCCGGAACTCCCGCGCGAAGTAGCCCGGCCCCCCTCCCACGTCCAGCACCCACGCACCGTCGAGGTCGGTGTGGTGGGCCACGTGCGAGACGGAGTCGGCGGCGAGTGCCCCGTAGAACCGGTCGGGATCGGTCTGCTCGACGCGGAACGCCTGGAACAGCCTCCAGGATCGTCTCGTGGACGGTCGGAACGGCGCAGGCACCCGGGCACGATAGCCCAGCCCCTGGACCAGCGGCCGAGTACACTCGGGAGACCGCGTGAGGGACGCGGGGGCGCCGTTCGGCGTCGTCGAAGCGCCGACCTGGATCGGCGTCGAGGGAGGACCGGCCCCGGCCGGGCATGACGTGCACATCCTGATCTGCAACTGGCGAGACACCCGCAACCCCGAGGGCGGCGGGTCAGAGCTCTATGTCGAGCAGATGGCCCGTGGCCTGGTCGAGCGCGGGCACCACGTCACCATCGCCTGCGCCAAGCACCCCGCGGCGGCGGACGACGACGTCGTCGACGGTGTGCGCTACGTCCGTCGCGGCACCAAGCTCGACATCTACCTCGTCACGGTGCTGCGTCTCCTCCTGCGTCGCTACGGTCGGGTCGACCTCGTGGTCGACGTCCAGAACGGCCTGCCGTTCTTCACCCGCCTGGCCACGCGCCGACCGGTCGTGGTGCTGGTGCACCACGTGCACCGCGAGCAGTGGCCCGTCGTGTACCCGGGGGTCGTCGGCCGCCTGGGCTGGTGGATCGAGAGCCGGCTCTCGCCGCGGCTGTACCGACGCAGCCGGTACGTCACGGTGTCCGAGGCGAGCCGGCGGGAGCTCGTCGAGCTGGGTGTCGACGACGGCAGGATCACGGTCGTCCACAACGGCACCGCCGCGCCGCCCCCGACCCGTGCGAGCCGCAGCGAGCTCGCCCGGCTCTGCGTCCTCGGGCGTCTGGTCCCGCACAAGCAGGTCGAGCACGCCGTGGACGCCCTCGGAGCCCTGCGGACGAGTCATCCCGGCGCCACGCTCGACGTCGTCGGCGACGGATGGTGGTCCGAGGAGCTGCACGACTACGTCGCACGACGCGGGCTCACCGACGCCGTCACGTTCCACGGCCATGTCGACGACGTCCGCAAGCACGAGCTCCTCGCCCAGGCCTGGGTGATGCTCCTGCCCTCGCTCAAGGAGGGCTGGGGCCTGGTCGTCGGCGAGGCCGGGGCCCACGGCACCCCCACGATCGCCTACCGGTCGGCCGGCGGGACCACCGAGTCGATCGACCACAAGGACTCCGGGCTCCTCGTCGAGGACCACGACGAGTTCGTCGCGGCGACGTGCGAGGTCGTCCGCGACGCCCAGTGGCGGACCTTCCTCGGCGAGGGTGCGCGGGCGAAGTCGGCCACCTTCACCTGGCCGGGTGCGCAGCAGCGCTTCGCCGACGTGCTGGGGCGCTGACCACCCACGACGACGAAAAGGGCCCGGTCCTCGCGGACCGGGCCCTGTCGGACGGGTGGAGCTCGCCGCCCCGTCGGACGTTCGTCAGTTGTTGCCGTAGTTGACCGTCGACGTCTCCACCGGCTCGGTGCCGGCACTCTGCTGAGACTGGACGACGCCGACAGCGGTGGCCGCTGCCAGGCCGCACCCGACGAAGAAGGCGACGATGCCGCCGATGGCTGAAGTTCCCACAGTGATGTCCTCCCTCAAGACGTCGCCATGTTACCAGCCGGTCGGGGTCAGGGCGCGAACCCCGCTGCGCCTACCCTGGGCGGTGCCATGACGACCTCGACGCGCCGGCGAGCGCCCCTCCTGCGCGCGACCCGTCCGCGCCAGTGGACCAAGAACCTCCTCGTACTCGCGGCGCCTCTCGCCGCCGGGGTCCTCACCGACGGCACCGTGCTCCGGTCGGTCGCCACGGCCCTCGTGGCCTTCACCGTGTGTGCCGCTGCCGTGTACCTGCTCAACGACGTGGTGGACGTCGAGGACGATCGGCGACACCCCCGCAAGCGTCACCGCCCCGTGGCCTCGGGGGAGCTGTCGGCGTCGACCGCCGTGGTCGCCGCGGCCGTGCTCGCCGTGGCGGGAGTGGGGCTCGCCGTGGCCGTGCGGCCGTTGCTGGCCGTGGTCCTGCTCGTCTACCTCGTCGTCCAGGTGTCGTACGCCTACTGGCTCAAGGACCAGCCGGTCCTCGACCTCGCCGTCGTCTCCTCGGGGTTCCTGCTGCGGGCGATCGCCGGTGGCGTCGCCGCCGACGTCCCCCTGTCCCAGTGGTTCCTGCTCGTCGCCTCGTTCGGATCGCTCTTCATGGTCGCGGGCAAGCGGTACTCCGAGCTGCTCGGTGTCGGCGCCGACGGTGGCACCAGGCCGTCCCTCGCCCTCTATTCGGAGTCCTACCTGCGCTTCGTGTGGAGCACGGCCGCGGCCGTCGCCGTCACGGCGTACTCGCTGTGGGCCTTCGAGATCCCGTCCGACGCCACCGTCAACTGGCAGGCCCTCTCCATCGCGCCCTTCGTGCTGGGCATGCTGCGCTACGCGGTCGACATCGACCGCGGCCTCGCCGGGGAGCCCGAGGACGCGGTGATGCGCGACCCGGTGCTGCTCGTCCTCGCCGCGGTCTGGATCGTGCTCTTCGCCGTCGGGGTGTACGTCTCGTGACGCTGCGCAGCCTCACCGGGTGGGGCCGGACCATGCCGACGGTGTCGACCGTCCAGCCGTGCCGGTCGGTCGAGGACGTCCGGTCCGCCCTCGTCGCGAGCGGTCCACGGGGCGCGATCGCCCGGGGGCTCGGACGCAGCTACGGCGACCCCGCGCAGAACGCGGGCGGCACGGTCCTCGACCTCACCGGCATGGACGGCGTCCTCGACGTCGACGTCGACGCGGCGACCGTGACGGTGGAGGCAGGGTGCAGCCTGGACCGCCTCATGCGGCTGCTCCTGCCGCTCGGACTGTGGCTCCCGGTCGTTCCCGGGACCCGACAGGTCACCGTGGGTGGCGCCATCGCCGCAGACGTCCACGGGAAGAACCACCACCGCGACGGCAGCTTCGGCACGCACGTCACCGAGCTCGAGCTGGTGCTGCCCTCCGGCGACGTGCTGACCGTGCGGCCGGACGACCCCGATCCCCGGCTGTTCTGGGCGACCGTCGGCGGCATGGGGCTGACCGGCATCGTCACGCGCGCCACCATCGCCCTGCAGCGCGCCGAGACGTCATGGTTCGTCGTCGACACCGAGCGCACCGACGACCTCGGGACGTTGCTGACCTCGCTGGCCGAGCGCGACGCCGCGTACCCGTACTCCGTCGCGTGGTTCGACGCCGCTGCCCGCGGGTCGGCGACGGGTCGGTCCGTCATCACCCGCGGCCGCGCCGCGCGGCGGGAGGACCTCGACGCGGCCCGGTCCGCGGGCCGCCTCGAGCTGGCTGCTCCCCAGCTCGGCCGATTCCCTCTCGTGCCCCCCACGAGCCTGGTGAACCCGGTGACGGTCCGCGTCTTCAACGAGCTCTGGTTCCGCAAGGCCCCACGACACCGGGTCGACGAGCTGCAGGACGTCACCCAGTTCTTCCACCCGCTGGACGTGGTCGCCGACTGGAACCGGGTGTACGGGCCCCAGGGCTTCGCCCAGTACCAGTTCGTCGTGCCATTCGGTGCCGAGTCGGCACTCCGGGACATCGTCACCACGCTCGCGTCGTCCGGTCACGCCTCGTTCCTCAACGTCCTGAAGCGGTTCGGCTCCGCCGACCCGGCCCCGTTGTCGTTCCCGACCCCGGGGTGGACGGTCGCGGTCGACCTGCCGGTGCGACGAGGCCTCCAGCCCCTCCTGGACCGGCTCGACGAGATGGTCCTCGACGCCGAAGGCCGTCTGTACCTCGCCAAGGACTCGCGCACCTCCGCAGCCACGCTGTCTCGGATGTACCCCCGCCTCGACGAGTTCCGCGCCGTGCGTGACACCGTCGACCCCCGACGCGTCCTGCGTTCGGACCTGTCCCGCCGACTCGACCTGTGAGGCCCTCGTGATCAACGCCCTCGGCATCCCCTCCTCCGTCCTGCTCCTCGGCGGTACGTCCGACATCGCGATCGCCACGGCCGAGGCGTGGGCGGACACGTCGCCCGGACTGGAGGTGACGCTCGCCGCCCGACCCGGCGCGCGGCGCGACGCCGCGGTCGAACGCCTCCGCGCCCGTGGGTGCGTCGTGACCGCGGTCGACTTCGAGGCGGCGGACACCTCCGGCCATACCGCCGTGGTCGACACGGTCCCTGGCGACGTCGACGTCGCCCTGGTGGCCTTCGGTGTGCTCGGCGACCAGGAGCGGGCCTGGACGGACGTCGGTCTCGCGCACGAGATCGCCACCGTCAACTACGTCGCCGCCGTGACGGTCGGAGTGGCGCTCGGAGCACGGATCCGGCGTCAGGGCCATGGTGTGGTGGTGGCGCTGTCCAGCGTGGCCGGCGAACGGGCGCGCCGCTCGAACTTCGTCTACGGCTCGAGCAAGGCCGGGATGGACACGTTCTACACGGGCCTCGGGGACGCCGTGCGCGAGCACGGAGGGCGGGTCGTCGTGGTCCGGCCGGGGTTCGTGCACTCGACCATGACGCAGGGACTCGAGCCGGCTCCGCTGGCCACGACACCGGAGGCCGTGGCCGCGGCGATCGTCGACGCGGTCAGGGACGGCCGGGAGCAGGTGTGGGTGCCCAAGCCGTTGCGCGGTGTCATGTCAGGTCTTCGGCACGTGCCGCGGCCTCTGTTCCGCCGCCTGCCGCTCTGAGCCTCGACTCGCCAGGCTGCCCCCCAGGCGACGGGCCGCACCGGTGGCGCTGCCCGCGAGGGCCGCGCCGACCACGACGGCCCACACCACCCAGACCCCGGTCATCACGGCGCGGTCCGTGTCGTCGACCGCGACCTTCTTCGCACCCTCGACCGCGTACACCCGCAGGTCGGTGCCACCCAGAAGCTCCAGGCCGCGCACCGACCGGGCCGCGCGATCGGCGTCGGGAGCGGTGGTGTCGAGCACGACCAGCCCGATGCCGAGCCGCGCCAGCGCGCGGGGCACGTCCTCGGAGGCCAGGGCGCGCCGCACGGCGGCGGCCCGCGGGTCCTCCCCCGCGACCGTGCAGCCGGACACGACGAGCCGGTCGTCGGTCACCGTCGGCCGGTCGAAGAAGCGACCCGCTGGGTCGAGCACCGGTCGGCCCGCGTTCCACGAGGGCGCGCGGTAGGCGGTGAAGGGCAGCACCGCGAGGTCGCCCGGCACCGTCGACCGCTCGACGACCAGCCGCGCGGTCTCCCACGACCCGGGGTACTGCACGGGCTCCAGACGCCCCCCGATGCCGACGGCCAGCGCGGGAAGGATCGCCAGCGGCAGCAGGAGGCCTGCGACGGCGGGTGCCGCTGCCAGCCCACGCGATCCGGACACGGCCACGAGGCGGTCGATGCCGACGCCGAAGCCGACCACGAGCGCAGGCGCCAGGAGAGCGAGATAACGGGCCCCGTCGCGGAGCACCGCCGCCGGCCCGAAGGCGGCCACCAGGTCCTCCAGGGCCGTGGGCGCGAGCCACCCGGTGAAGGCGACGGCGAGACCAGCCACGGCCACCAGGAGGACGGCGACGAGGTCGGGACGGGCGGTCCGGGCCAGCACGCCCAGCCCGAGCAGGGCGAGCGCCCAGACCGTCACCGTCAGGACGACCACGAGCATCGAGCCCCTGCCCTCGGGCACGACGTCGGCGTTCCAGATGCCCCCGAGCGAGAACGCCGTGCCGACGTGCCCGAGCAGTCCTTCCGAGCGCAGCGCGAAGGCCTCGACACCGCCGGGGTCCGCCCGCACCGATCCCTGCAGGAACGACGAGACCAACCACGGCGCGTTGAGCACGGCTGCCAGCACGGTGATCCGGACCAGGCCGAACCGCGCGCCAGCGAGGAGACCGACGGCAAGTCCCATGAGCCCGCCGGCAGGCGTGAGCGCGGTCCCGGCCAGCGCCAGCACGACCGTGCGCAGGCGAGGATCGTCGCGGCGCAGCTCGGCCACGAGCCACAGGATCGCCGCGTAGCCGAGCAGCATCGGCCACTGGCCGATGGCGAGCCGCTCCAGCACGTACGGGTTCCAGATCGCCAGGGTCGCCGCGGCCAGGCGCCCGGCGAGGCCCGCCGACGCGACGAGCCGCGCGCCGCCCACCCCGGCGAGGAGCAGGGCACCGAGCAGGACCAGTCTCTGGACGAGCTGCGGGTCGACCACCGCCCCGAGCACGGCCACCACGGCGTCGGAGGGCACGGCGCGGGGCAGGGCCGACCCGAGTCCCCACAGGTCCGGACGACCCAGGTCGAGACGCGGGACCCAGACCATGTCGTAGGACAGCACGAAGCCCGACCGGAACCAGGGCAGACCGATGAGAACCGCCAGCAGCAGGCTCCACTGCAGGACGATCGTGCGGCGCCACGCGGCCATGTGCCTCCCTTGTCGAGGACAGACTAGGTGAGCACGACTCCCCCGCCGGGCGATTCGACGAGGCGCGGGAACCAGGCCGTCGCTAGGGTTGCCCGGTGACGAGCACCAGCCACCGCCTCTCGAGCGGATCGACGGTGGCCCTCGGCATGATGGGGATGAACGTCGCCATCTACGGGTTCACGGTCGCGGCCGCCCGCAGCCTGGTACCCGCCGAGCTGGGCGCCCTGGTCGCCCTCCTCGGCATCCTGCTCATGGGCAACGTGGTGTCGCTCGGCATCCAGGCCGTCACGGCCCGACGCATCGCCGTGGCCCCCGACGATCGCGCCGACGTCGTCGGAGTGGTGGTGCGGGTGACGGCCGCAGCAGCGCTGGCGGTGGGCGCCGTCGTGGCGCTGCTGTCGGTGGTGCTCGTGCCGCTGCTGCGCCTCGACTCACCGTGGCCGATCATCCTCGCCGGACTGACCCTCGTTCCCCTCACCGTGATGGGCGCCCAGGCCGGTGTCGCACAGGGCTCGGAGCGGTGGGGGTCACTCACGGCGATCTACCTCGCGAACGGGCTCGGCCGCCTCGTCCTCGGGACGGCCGCGATCCTCGTGGAGCCGTCCGCCACGTCGGCGATGGTAGGCATCGCGCTCGGTGCGTGGGTGCCGGTCCTGGTCGGCGCGCCGCTCCTGCGCGGCCACGTCCTGCACCCGCACGGGATCAGCCGCCGTCCGCTCGTGCGCGAGGCCGTCCTCGGCTCGCACGCCCTGCTCGCCTACTTCGTCCTGAGCAGCCTCGACGCCCTGGTGGCCCGCAACCGGTTCGAGGCGCACGAGGCCGGGCTCTACGCGGCCGGGCTCATCCTCTCGAAGGCCGCCCTGTTCGCCCCGCAGTTCGTCAGCGTGGTCCTGTTCCCTGACCTGGCCCGCGACGAGACCCGCCGGGCCCGGAACCAGGCAGTGCTGGCCGTGGCGGGTCTCGGAGCCCTGGCCGTCGTCGCGACGGCGCTGCTGCCGCGGCTCGCGCTCGTGCTCGTCGGTGGCGAGCGGTACGACGAGATCGCCGGTCGTCTGTGGCTCTTCGCCCTCGCCGGGTCCTGCCTGGCGGTCGTGCACCTGCTCGTCTTCGACGCGCTCGCCCGTCACGCCCACGGGGTGGTCGTGCTGGTGTGGGCCGGCGCCGCCGTCGTGGTGGGCGTCGCCTACGGGCTCGACGTGCACCTGACCGGACTGGTGACCACGGTGGCCTCGGTCTCGGCCGTGCTGGCCGTCATCGTCTGGTTCGTCCCGGGCAGGACGACCGCGCAGGAGCACTGACGGCCCGTGGTCCCGCGTGGGTCCGCTCAAGGTTCAGTGCGCGGCCTCGTGCCACGTGCGACCGGTGCCGACCGACACGTCGAGCGGGACCGACAGGTCGGCCGCCGCGGCCATCTGCTCACGGACCAACGCCTCAAGCGCGTCGCGCTCGCCCTCGGCGACCTCGAGCACGAGCTCGTCGTGGACCTGCAGCAGCAGCCGTGACCGCAGGCCCTGCTCGCGCAGGGCGGCGTCGACGCCGAGCATGGCGACCTTGATGATGTCGGCCGCCGACCCCTGGATGGGAGCGTTGAGGGCCATGCGCTCGGCCATCTCCCGCCGCTGGCGGTTGTCGCTCACCAGGTCCGGCAGGTAGCGCCGCCGACCGAGGATCGTCGCGGTGAAGCCGGTCTGGCGGGCCTCCTCGACGACGCCGTGCAGGTAGTCGCGCACACCGCCGAAGGTCTCGAAGTAGTCGTCCATGAGGCCCTGCGCCTCACCGGTGGAGATCTGCAGCTGCTGACTCAGGCCGTAGGCCGAAAGCCCGTAGGCCAGGCCGTAGTTCATCGCCTTGATGCGGGCCCGCAGCCCACCGTCGATGTCGGTGGGCTCGCGCTCGAAGACCTTGGCCGCCATGACGGTGTGGAAGTCGTGGCCCGACCGGAACGCCTCGATGAGGTCGGCGTCCTCGGACAGGTCGGCCATGATCCGCATCTCGATCTGGCTGTAGTCGGCGGTCAGGAGCGTCTCGTAGCCCTCGCCGACGGTGAAGGCCTCGCGGATGCGTCGGCCCGACTCGGTGCGGATCGGGATGTTCTGCAGGTTCGGGTCGGCCGAGCTGAGCCGGCCCGTGGCCGCGATGGTCTGGAAGTAGGTCGTGTGGATGCGCCCGTCCGGCTGCACGGTCTTCTGCAGGCCCTCGACCGTCTGCCGCAGCCGCGTGACGTCGCGGTGGGCGAGCAGGTGCTCGAGGAACGGGTGCTCGGTCTTGACGAACAGCTGCTGCAGCGCCTCCGCGTCGGTGGTGTAGCCGGTCTTGGTGCGCTTGGTCTTGGGCATGTCGAGCTGGTCGAAGAGCACCTCCTGCAGCTGCTTGGGCGAGCCGAGGTTCACCTCACGGCCGATCGCCGCGTAGGCCTCGTCGGCCGCGGCCACCATGCGCTCGGTGAACTCGGCGTGCAAGGCGTCGAGGTGGTCGGTGTCGACCGCGATGCCGGCGGTCTCGGCCCGGGCGAGCACGTCGACGAGCGGCAGCTCGAGGTCGTCGAGCAGGTCGAGGGACTCCTGCTGCTCCAGCTCCTCGCGCAGCACGGCCCAGAGGTCGAGGGTGGCGCGGGCTCGCTGCGCAGCACCCTCGGCGCCGGCCGTGTCGTCGTCGAACGCGAGCTGCCCGGAGTCGTCGCTCACCGCGATGTCGCGCTTGAGCGAGCGCAGGGCGAGGTCCGCGAGGTCGTAGGAGCGCTGGTCCGGCCGCACCAGGTAGGCCGCGAGCGCGGTGTCGGCGACGAGGCCCTGCATCGTCCAGCCCTGCGCGGCGAGGGCGTGCAGCTGCCCCTTGGCGTCGTGCATGACCTTGGGACGCGCCGGATCGGCCAACCACCCCTGGAGGGCGGCGTCGTCGTCGGGTCCGAGGGACTCCGGGGACAGCGAGACGGCGCGGCCGCCGGGCGTGGCGATCGTGACGGTGTCGACGCGGGGGCCGACGGGTCGCAGGACGCCCGCCACCTCGACGCCGACGGCCTCCTCGCCCAGGTGTTCATCGATCCAGGCCGCGAGGCCACCCTCCCCCGGCAGGTCGAGCTCGACCTCGACCGAGGCCGCGTCGGTGGTGGCCTCGTCGCCGCCACCGAGGTACTCGAACAGTCGCGTGCGCAGCGCCGCGAACTCGAGCGCGTCGAAGACCTGGTGGATGGCGTCGCGGTTCCACTCGGTGCTGAACGCCAGGTCGGCGGGCTTGGCGGGGAGGTCGAGGTCGCGGATGAGCGCGTTGATCCGTCGGTTGCGCAGGACGGAGTCGAGGTGCTCGCGCAGCGACTCCCCCGCCTTGCCGGGGACCGCGTCGACGTCGGCCACGAGCGCCTCGAGGGAGCCGTGCTGGTTGATCCACTTGGCCGCGGTCTTGGGACCCACGCCGGGGACGCCGGGCAGGTTGTCGCTCGTCTCGCCCACCAGGGCGGCGATCTCGGGGTAGTGCTCGGGCGTGACGCCGTACTTCTCCTCGACGGCCGCCGGCGTCATGCGCACGAGGTCGGAGACACCCTTGCGCGGGTACAGCACCGTGGTGGTGTCGGTGACCAGCTGGAGCGCATCGCGGTCGCCGGTGCAGATCAGCACCTCCATCCCGGCGGCCTGCGCCTGGGTGGCAAGGGTGCCGATGATGTCGTCGGCCTCGAAGCCGTCCTTCTCGAAGCTCGTGATCCCGAGGGCGGCGACCACGTCCTTGATGAGCGTGACCTGGCCCTTGAACTCGTCGGGGCTCTTGGCGCGGTTGCCCTTGTACTCGGCGTACTCCTCGGTGCGGAACGTCCGGCGCGAGACGTCGAACGCCACGCCGACGTGCGTGGGCTGCTCGTCGCGCAGCACGTTGATCAGCATCGAGGTGAACCCGAACACCGCGTTGGTGTGCTGGCCCGTGGTGGTGGAGAAGTTCTCCACGGGCAGGGCGAAGAAGGCACGGTAGGCGACGGAGTGACCGTCGATCAGCAGCAGTCGATCCACGCGCTCGACTCTAGACGCAGGGGCCGACACGGCTCGGCGTGCGGGGCGCCGGTGGTGGCCCCCGGCGCTGGTCGCGTCTCGGGCCTGCTGCGGGGCGTCGGCTCGCTCCTGCGCAGCCTGCGGGGGCGTCGGCTTGCTGCTGCGCAGCCTGCGGGGGCGTCGGCGTTGCTGCGCTGCCGGCGGGGGCATCGGCTCGCTGCTGCGCAGCCTGCGGGGGCTTCTGCTCACTGCTGCGCTGCCTCGGCTCCCGCCGGGGTCGGCCTTCGAGAGGGCCTCGACCGGGCGGCCGGCGCCGGGCTCGGCCCGGGTTCTCGGGCTGTGGCGGGTGCTGGTCGGACGCAGGATCCTGCGTTCGCGTGTGGGGGACGCAGGATTCTGCGTTGGCGTGTGGGGGACGCAGGATTCTGCGTTCGCGTGCTGGACGTCGAAGGCTTCCGCGTTCGTGTCGGGATCCGGTCGCGAACGCAGCATCGTTCGGGCCTGCGCACGTGAACGCAGCATCATGGCCGCCCGGCCGCGCGGGGCGGCAGGGATGCTTCCTTCCCGTGGACCGGTCCACGAGAAGGAAGAATCCCTGACCCCCTGCTCTCGTCATCGGTGGATCCTCAACCTCTGCGAGCCGTCTGCGGTGGAGGATCCACCGATGGCAGGCACGAACGAAGCATCCTGCGCCGATCACACGCGAACGAAGAATCGTGCGTCACCCGCAGTGCCTCGGCGGGAGCCGACCCTCAGACCTTGTCGGCGCGCCGCTCGTCCTGGCGGCGACGCAGCGTCCGGCGGACGGCGATCAGCTTGCCGGTGTCCTTGGAGTGCGTGGCCTTGGAGCTGAGGCGCGAGCGGAGCCGGCTGGCCTGGATCGCCCGCACCGCCGCGACCTGGGTGAAGCCGATCTTGGTGAGGTAGCGGTGCGGCTCGCGCGCCATGAGCGGGATGGCCGCCACGACGATCTCGCAGGCGTGCTCCTCGCCGTAGGTGGCGGCGGCCGACAGCAGCGTGGCGGCGACGTTGCGTCGACGGTGGCGCGGCGAGACCTGGATGTCGGTGACGAGCAGGATCGGCGTGAGCGTGATCGGCGTCAGGGTGCTGAGGTCGCACACCGTGGCGCCGACGATCTCGCCGTCGACGAGGGCCACGATGATGCGCTTGCCCGGCTTGGCCAGGTTCTGCTCGATGGCCGACGCGGCCTCGGCGACACTCGGCTCACGGAACAGGGACTGGTACGAGAAGGCCTCAGCACCCTCGGCGTCGCTCGCCCTGGCCGACTCCGCCCACAGCTCGACGAGAGCGGCTGCGTCCTCGGGCACCGCGTCGCGCATCACGATCGGTGAACGAGTGGCCATGGTGTCCTCGGCGGGAGTGGTGTCTGGACCGGGTCGGCGCCAGTGCCACGATGGGCGACGTCGGGGTGGGTCGCGCCGGCAACGGCGAGAAGGAGAGCGTACATGTTCATCGGGGCAGGCACGCTCACCAACGTGCTCACCGTGCTCGTCGGCGGTGGGCTCGGACTCCTCGTGGGGCACCGCCTCCCCGAACGCGTCCGCACGACCGTCACGTCGGCGCTCGGCCTGGTCACGCTGCTCATCGCCGCCGACGCCGCCGCGGCCGTGAACAGCGACGCCCTGACCTCTGCGACCGGACGCGGCGCGCCGACGCTCGTCGTGCTCGGCTCGCTCGCCGTGGGCGGGATCATCGGGTCCTTCGCCCGGCTCGAGGACCGGCTCGAGGACCTGGGCGCGATCCTGCAGCGCCGCCTCGGTGGCTCGTCCTCGCGCCCGGTCCCCCTGGACGATCCCGCCGGCCCCACCACCGACGGTGCTGCCGCCACCGACGGCCCCGAGGACGGCGACCGCGAACGGTTCGTGCAGGGATTCGTCATCGCCTCGCTCGTGTTCTGCGTCGGGCCGCTCACCATCCTGGGCTCGCTCAACGAGGGACTCGGCCGCGGCGCCGAGCAGCTGCTGCTCAAGTCCACCCTCGACGGCTTCGCCGCGCTGGCCTTCGCGGCCGCCTTCGGCGTCGGCGTGCTCGCGTCCGCGCTCTCCGTGCTGGTGGTGCAGGGATCGCTCACGGGTCTCGGCGTCCTCGTCGGTGGCCTGCTGCCCGCTGCGCACCTCGACGCCGTGGGCGCGACCGGCGGCCTCATCCTCGTCGGGGTCGCGCTGCGGCTGCTCGACCTGAAGCAGCTCCCGGTGGCCGACCTGCTGCCCGCCCTGCTGGTGGCCCCCGCTCTCACGCAGCTCGCCGTCGCTCTCGCCTGAGTCGACTTCACAGAACTGTTACCTGGCGAGTCTCCGGATCGGGCCGCCTGCCACCCTCCCGGGGATATAGTCCCCGGGACGAAGGCGCCACCTGCGCTGCCCGAACCTCCAGGAGACCTGCGTGCGACTGACATCCAAGGTCCTCGTGTCGGCGATCCTGGCGTGCCTGGTCGTCCTGGTGCCGCTCGGCGGCGCCTCGGCCACCGACGCGCCATCGCCCAGCACGAGCCCCTCGGCACCCACCGCGGCTGCCACCCCGCCGGACGGCCCGTACGTGGGCGTCACGCTGCGGAACAGCGGTGCCGACGGCGGTCCCATCGCCGGCGCCACGCTGACGGCCTCCACGTCCGACGGCACGGAGGTCGGCGAGGCGACCACGGGTCCCGAGGGCCGAGCCTTCATCCCGATCCCCGAGCGCGGCACCTACGTCGTCACCCTCGACGTGGACTCGCTCCCAGCCGGCATCGAGTTCGCCGGAAGCCCCGAGCGCACCGTCAATGCGCTGCTCGACGGCGGCAACTTCGTGCAGTTCCAGATCGGCGTCGCCGAGAAGGTCGGTCCGTCCTTCGGTGAGCGGTTCTCCGCCGCCATGGTCAACGGCGTCAAGTTCGGCCTCATCATCGCCCTCGCGGCGCTCGGGCTCTCGCTGATCTTCGGCACCACGAAGCTCACCAACTTCTCGCACGGCGAGCTGATCACCTTCGGCGCGATCGCGACCTACGTCGCGAACCGTGCCTTCGGCCTCCCCGTGATCCTCGCCATCGTCGCGGCGGTGATCGCGTCCGCGGTCTTCGGCTGGCTCCAGGACAAGTTCCTCTGGAAGCCGTTGCGCAGCAAGGGCGTCGGGATCATCGCGATGATGATCGTCTCGATCGGCTTCGGGCTCTTCCTGCGCAACATCTTCCAGTACACGTTCGGCGGCTCGCGCCGATCGCTGTCGCAGTACGTCAACCAGGGTCGTGAGTCGTACGGTCCCTTCTCGTTGGCCGACAAAGAGCTCGCCATCATCGGCGTCGCGGTCGTCGTCCTGACCGTCACCTGCGTCGTGCTCATGAAGACCCGCCTGGGCAAGTCGATGCGCGCGGTGGCCGACAACCCGGCGCTCTCGGCGTCGTCGGGACTGCGCGTCGACGGCGTCATCCGGTCGGTCTGGGTGCTGGGCACCGCGCTGACCGGCCTGGCCGGCGGCCTGCTCGCCGTCAACAGCCAGGTCAACTTCCTCATGGGGTTCAAGCTGCTGCTGCTCGTCTTCGCCGCGGTCACCCTCGGCGGACTGGGCACCATCTGGGGCGCCCTCGTCGGCTCCATGATCATCGGGATCATGGTCGAGGTCGGCACGCTCGAGATCGGCTGGTGGCCCGGAGTCCCCTCGTCCATCAAGGAGGTCGGCGCGCTCATCGTGCTGATCCTCATCCTGCTGATCCGGCCGCAGGGCATCCTCGGCCGCGCCGAGCGGATCGGCTGAAAGGGCTCTCATGGACTTCGGAAGCATGCTGAGCGCGGCACTCTCCTCCGCGCTGGGACCTCAGGCGATCGTGTTCGCACTCGCCGCCATCGGCCTCAACATCCACTTCGGCTACACCGGCCTGCTGAACTTCGGCCAGGCCGGGTTCATGGCGGTCGGTGCCTATGGCCTCGCCGTCACCGTCGTCACCTACGACCAGTCGTTCTGGCTGGGCGTCGTGGTGGCGATCCTCGCCCCGGTCCTGCTCGCGATCGTGCTGGGCGTGCCCACCCTGCGGCTCCGGGCCGACTACCTGGCCATCGCGACCATCGCGACCGCCGAGATCCTGCGCCTCATCTTCGGCGCGGTCGAGACGAAGGACGTGTTCGGCGGCTCCAACGGCCTCACCGGCTTCGCGAGCACGTTCCAGGACCTCAACCCCTACAGCTCGGGCATCGACCTCGGCGTCGTCGCCTTCCGCAGGGGTGATCTGTGGTCGCTGACGGTCGGCTGGGTCCTCGTGGCGCTCGGTTGCCTCCTGGTCTGGCTCCTCATGCGCAGCCCGTGGGGGCGCGTCCTGCGCTCCATCCGCGAGGACGAGGACGCCGTGCGCTCGCTGGGCAAGAACGTCTTCGCCTACAAGATGCAGGCGCTGATCCTCGGTGGCGTCTTCGGTGGTCTGGCGGGACTCTTCCTGGCCCTCAAGCAGGCCTCGGTGGTCCCGAGCGACTACTCGACCAACATCACGTTCTTCGCCTACACGGCCCTGCTCATCGGCGGCGCGGCACGCGTCCTCGGACCGGTGGTCGGCGCGATGATCTTCTGGTTCCTCATGTCCGGCATCGGCTCGTTCTTCAGCCAGGCCACGGCAGGCGACGACCCGCTCATCCCCGACTGGGCCATGAGCGACATCCAGGCCAGCCTGGTGCGACTCATCCTCGTCGGCCTGGGACTGATGCTCCTGATGATCTACCGACCCCAGGGAATCTTCGGAGACCGGAAGGAGCTGGCGATCGATGCCCGCTGACACCACCCACCAGGTCGACTCCCTCGCGGGGGTCGCGAACACCCCGGGCGTCGCCAAGCCCGACCCGATCCTCAAGGGCACCTCGATCACCCGACAGTTCGGTGGCCTCAAGGCCGTCGACGTCGACCACGTCGAGATCCAGCGGGGCGTCATCACGGCCCTCATCGGCCCGAACGGTGCGGGCAAGACGACGCTGTTCAACCTGCTGACCGGCTTCGACGCCCCCGACACCGGCGAGTGGTCCTTCAACGGCTCGTCGCTGCAGAAGGTGCCGGCCTACAAGGTCGCGCGCCGCGGCATGGTGCGCACGTTCCAGCTGACGAAGGTGCTCTCGCGCCTCACCGTCATCGAGAACATGCGCCTCGGTGCCACCGGCCAGCGAGGCGAGAGCTTCTGGTCCGCGCCCTTCCGCGCGCTGTGGTCCTCCCAGGAGGCCGAGATCACCGCCCGCGCGGACGAGCTGCTCGCGCGGTTCAAGCTCGACGCCAAGCGTGAGGACTTCGCCGGGTCGCTGTCCGGTGGTCAGCGCAAGCTCCTCGAGATGGCGCGCTCCCTCATGGTCGACCCCGAGCTGATCATGCTCGACGAGCCCATGGCCGGCGTGAACCCGGCGCTGAAGCAGTCGCTGCTCGGTCACGTGAAGTCGCTGCGCGACGAGGGCCGCACGGTCCTGTTCGTGGAGCACGACATGGACATGGTCCGTGACATCTCCGACTGGGTCATCGTCATGGCGCAGGGCAAGATCGTCGCCGAGGGCACGCCGGATCAGGTCATGTCCGACCAGGCCGTGATCGACGCCTACCTGGGTGCGCACCACGACACCGACATCACCGAGCTGGACGAGAGCGAGCTCGAGGCGGCCACCGAGGCCGAGCTCGACGAGGAGGCCTGACATGTCAGAGATCCACGAGCCCGGCCACGGCACCAGCCGCGAGGCGGCGCGCGACGCGAACTTCGCGGAGGAGCAGGCCAAGCACTCGGCCGGGGCCGAAGGTGCGATCCTGCGCGCCGACGGTCTGATCGCGGGCTACCTGCCGGGCGTGAACATCCTCAACAGCGCCGACCTCTACTGCCAGCCCGGTGAGCTCGTCGGCATCATCGGTCCGAACGGCGCCGGCAAGTCGACGCTGCTCAAGGCCCTGTTCGGCCTGGTGACCATCCACGAGGGCACCGTGACCCTCGACGGCGCCGAGATCACCAACCAGCGAGCCGACCAGCTGGTCACCAAGGGCATCGGCTTCGTGCCGCAGTCCAACAACGTGTTCCCGAGCCTGACGATCGAGGAGAACCTCGAGATGGGGTGCTACCAGGCACCCAAGCGGTTCGCCGAGAGGTTCGGGTTCGTGACGGACCTGTTCCCGCGGCTGGGCGAACGACGCAAGCAGCGGGCCGGCTCGCTGTCCGGCGGCGAGCGCCAGATGGTCGCCATGGGCCGGGCGCTCATGATGGACCCGAAGGTGCTGCTGCTCGACGAGCCCTCGGCCGGCCTCTCCCCCGTCCTGCAGGACGAGGTCTTCGTGCAGACGCGCAACATCAACAAGGCCGGCGTCTCGGTCATCATGGTCGAGCAGAACGCCAAGCGCTGCCTGCAGATCTGCGACCGCGGCTACGTGCTCGACCAGGGCCGCTCGGCCTACTCCGGCACGGGTCGCTCGCTCGGCAACGACCCCAAGGTCATCGAGCTCTACCTCGGCACGCTGGGCAAGAAGGCCAGCTGACGCCGCACCGCACCACCCACGACGAAGCCCCCTGGCCGACGGTCGGGGGGCTTCGTCGTGTCCCCGCCGCTCCCCCGACGCCCCGGGGCTGTGCCGAAGATTCCCAGGTCGACCTGGGAATCCTGCAGAAGCACGGGAAGCGATCTGCGCAGACGTGGGGAAGCCATGCAGCTCGGCCCCATCGGTGGATCAGCAACCACAGAGGACGTTCTGACGTTGCTGAGGCACCGATGGGTCGGATCCGGGCCTCCATCGGTGGATCTGGCACGTCGGGAGCGCAGGTGCGGTTGCTGAGCCACCGATGAGGGGCGCCCGGTGCGTCCTCCACCGAGTCCCCGCCCGCACGGTGACGTCTCCACCGTCTCAGCGCTGAGACGGTGGGATCCACGCCGCACACCCGGCTGGTCGATCCATCCGGTGGAAAAGTCACCGCTCGGGCGGGGAACGGCGCAGACCGCGGTCCGGAGGCTCGGCCGGGACGCTGGGATCGGCACGGTAAGCCTGCAGAAGCACGGGGAGCAACCCGTGCAGCTGCAGGGGAAGCCGTGCAGACCGGACGATTCCCAGGTCGACCTGGGAATCTCCGTGACGGCTGGGACGGGGCTGAAGGACTGGCGCGCGGAGATGACGAGGCCCCCGGGTGGAACCCGGGGGCCTCGTGCGGGACGTGCGCTACGTCAGCGGATCAGATGTTGCCGCTGATGTAGTCGACCGCCTTGTAGGTGTTGTCGGCGCCGTACTCGTAGATGCCGATCGAGGCGGCCGTGGGGCTGCCCGTCTCGCCGAGCTCGATCGGACCCGAGACACCGTCGTAGTCGATGTCCGTGCCGTCGGCGAGCAGGTCGGCGCACGCCTTGAACTCGGTGCACTTCTCGCCACCGGTCGTGACGCCCGGGATCTCCTTGGCGATCTTGTCGCCGCCGTCGCTGTCGGCCGCGATGGCCGCGAGCGCCGAGACGATGACCGCGTCGTAGGACTCCGCCGAGTAGGAGTAGTCCTTGAGGTCGGGGTCGACCTCGAGCAGACGGTCCTTGAAGTCACCCGAGGTCTCGGCACCGGGGATGGTGCCCTTGGTGCCCTCGAGCGTGCCGTCGGGCAGCTTGCCGCTGTAGTCGGCGGTGTTGCCGTCCACGAAGTAGGTCGAGACGTCCTTCGGGGCCACGCCGGCCTGGACCAGCTGCGGCACGATCGTCGTGGTCTCCTCGAAGGCGACCAGCACGACCGCGTCAGGCTTGGCGTCGGCGATCTCCTGGACCTGCGAGTCGTAGGACTGCGCGTTCTCGCCGTAGAAGACCGTGGCGGCGACCTTGCTGCCCGCGTTCTCCAGGCCCTTGCCGATCTCCTCGGCGAGGGTCTCGCCGTAGGCGTCCTGACGGGCGAGGATGGCGACGTTCTGCTTGCCGTCCTCGATCAGCAGGTTCGACATGACCGCACCCTGGAGGATGTCCGAGGGCGCCGTGCGGAAGTACAGGTCGGGCTTGGAGTAGTCGCCGTTGTCGAAGTCGGTCGACGTGTTGGCGGGCGAGAACATGACCGAGCCAGCCGACATGATCTTGTCGATGACCGTCATGGAGACGCCCGAGGAGGCCGCGCCGACGATGACGTCGGACTTGGCGTCGAGCAGCTTGTCGGTCTCGGCGGGCGCGATGCCCGAGTCGGTGTCGCCCGAGTCGGCCTTGACGCCCTTGACGTCCTTGCCGAGGACTCCCCCGGCCGCGTTGACGTCCTGGATGGCGAGGTCGACGCCAGCGAACTCCGGCGGGCCGAGGAACGCCAGGCTGCCGGTCTGGGGCAGCAGCGAGCCGACGGTGAGGACGCCGTCGGACCTCGAGGCCTGAGCCTTGTCGTCTCCGCCGTCTCCGCCGTCGTCGCCACCACCGCACGCGGCGAGCACGAGGGCGCCCGCTGCTGCGACCGTGGCCAGTCGCATGGTCCTGGTACTGCGCTTCATTGATCCTCCGGGGAACTGTGGTCCGGCCCCCGACGGGCCGAGCCGTAGGTCGAAACTAGTCGCCAGCAGGGTCACCGGGGTCAGCCTGGCAGGAATGTCGTGCTTCGTAGCCAAGTTGTAACCCGCGCGCTCAATCCGGCAGTTCTCCGGCGTCCCCACGAGTGGATCCGTCGACGCCGTGCTTGACCACGCGCTCGGCAACGGTCCTCATCGACATCCGCAGGTCCATGGCCGTTCGCTGGATCCAGCCGAAAGCCTCGGGCTCGCTCAGTCCCAGCGCCGCCTGCAGCTGGGCCTTGGCCCGCTCGACCACCTTGCGCGTCGCGAGCTGGTCGCTCAGGTCCTCGACCTCCGCCTCCAGGGCGGCCAGCTCCGCGAACCGGCTGCGGGCCATCTCGATGGCCGGCACCAGGTCGGAGGCGGTGAACGGCTTCACGAGGTAGGCCATGGCGCCGGACTCGCGCGCACGCTCGACCAGCTCGCGCTGGCTGAACGCCGTCAGCATCACCACGGGGGCGATCCGCTGGCCGGCGATCCGCGTCGCCGCGGCGATGCCGTCGAGCCGCGGCATCTTCACGTCCATCATCACGAGGTCGGGCTCGAGCGACGTGGCCAGCTCCACGGCCTCGAGCCCGTCGGCCGCCTGCCCGACGACGTCGTACCCCTCCTCCTCGAGCATCTCGGCGAGGTCGAGGCGGATCAGCGCCTCGTCCTCGGCGATGACGACGCGGGGCCGCGCGGCGGAGGCGTCGCGGGCGGCATCGTCGGGGAGGGCCGTCTCAGGTGGGGTGGGGCTCACGTGAGAAGGTTATCGGGCGCTCTGGGCGCGCCGACTTGGCGGAATGGTAGACGCGACGGTCTCAAAAACCGTTGTCCGAGAGGGCGTGCGGGTTCGAGTCCCGCAGTCGGCACCCCACCTGGCGCCACCCCCGCACCGTCGCGCCGGCGGGATCGCCGAGGCTCACGTCGACGTGGCGCGACCGGTCTCCTGCTGCAGCCGCTCGATGTGCTCGGAGGCCTCGGCCTTGGTGAGGTCGGCCGACAGCGTCTCCCCCGCGTCGCGGGCGAGCGTGTCCAGGTAGCTGCGCTGTGCCCCGGTCATGGGCTCGTCGCCGGTCACCCAGTCCTCCGGGTCCTTCTCGGTGGTCCCGCCCGCGTCGGCGCCGAGGACCTCCCCCGTCGAGTTCGTGGCGTCGTCGCCGTCAGAATGCATGTTCGATTCAGTCATGGTCCCACCGTAGGCCGGGACCCGGACAGGCGCTCGTCGAGCGACGGCGCGCGGCGACTCAGTCCTCGTCGGAGGGGTGCGCGTAGGCCGGCACGACCCGGTTGATCGCGTCGCCCATGCGGTGGATCCGCAGGGCGTTCGTGGATCCCGGGATGCCCGGAGGGGCACCGGCGACGATCACGACCTCCTCGCCCTGCGTGCAGCGCGCGACCTCGAGCAGGCGCTTGTCGACCTGCATCACCATCTCGTCGGTGTGCTTGACCTCGGGCACCAGGAAGGTCTCCACGCCCCAGGTGAGGGCGAGCTGGTTGCGGGTGAGCGGGTCGGGCGTGAACGCGATGACCGGGATGGCCGAGCGGTACCGCGACATGCGCCGGGCCGAGCCGCCGATCGTCGTGAACGCGACGACGTAGCGCGCGTCGATGGACTCGGCCACCGTGGCGGCGCCGCGGCAGATGATGCCGGCGCGGGTCTTGGCCTGCCAGGTGTAGGCGGCCATGCGCGGCAGGCCGTGGTCCTCGGTGGACTCGATGATGCGGGCCATGGTGCGCACGGTCTGGATCGGGTACTCCCCCACGCTCGTCTCGCCCGAGAGCATGACCGCGTCGGCCCCGTCGAGCACCGCGTTGGCGACGTCGGAGGCCTCGGCGCGCGTGGGGCGCGGTGCCGAGATCATCGACTCGAGCATCTGCGTGGCCACGATCACGGGCTTGGCGTTGCGTCGCGCCTTCTCGACGATGAGCTTCTGCACGATCGGCACGTCCTCGAGCGGCAGCTCGACGCCGAGGTCGCCGCGCGCGACCATGACGCCGTCGAAGGCGTCCATGATCTCGTCGAGGTTCTCGACCGCCTGGGGCTTCTCGATCTTCGCGATGACCGGACGGTGGATGTCGAGGTCGCGCATGACGCTGCGCACGTCGTCGGCGTCCCGGGCGTTGCGCACGAAGGAGAGCGCCACGAAGTCGACGCCCAGCTGCAGCGCGAAGCGCAGGTCGGCGATGTCCTTCTCGCTCATGGCCGGGACGCTCACGGCGACGCCGGGCAGGTTGATGCCCTTGTTGTTGCTGAGGCGCCCGGCGGTCTCGCAGATGGTGACGACGTCGGTGCTCGTGACCTCCACGGCGCGCAGGCGCACGCGGCCGTCGTCGACGAGGATCTCGTCACCGGGCGAGACGTCGCCCGGCAGCCCCTTGTAGGTCGTGGAGGCGCGCTCGGCGTCGCCGGGCACGTCGTCGACGGTGATGGTGAACCGGTCGCCCAGCGCGAGGTCCACCGGGCCGTCGGCGAACCGACCGAGCCGGATCTTGGGGCCCTGGAGGTCGGCGAGGATGGCGATCGCCTTGCCGGTGCGCTCGGCGGCCGCGCGCACGTGGCCGTAGTTCTCCTCGTGGTCGGCATGGTCGCCGTGACTCATGTTGAGTCGCGCGACGTCCATGCCCGCCTCGGCGAGCTGGAGGATGCGCTCGGCGGTCGCAACGGCCGGTCCGAGCGTGCAGACGATCTTGGCTCTACGCACACCCCGACCCTACCGACGTGGGACCAGTACCCGCGAGTCACTTTGTGGTGCGGCGCAACAAATCTCCCGACCGGCGGCTCCCCGACCACGAACGAGGGCCGGGAGCATCGCTCCCAACCCTCGTCGAACGCTGCCCTCGTCGGACGCAGTCCTCGTGACGTGCGGTCCTCAGACCATCATCGGCCGGTCGTTCGGCTTGATCGGACGCGGCAGGGGGCTGTGCCCACCGGTCAGGTACGCATCGACACCCGCAGCGGCCGAGCGGCCCTCCGCGATGGCCCACACGATGAGCGACTGGCCACGGCCCGCGTCGCCGGCGACGAACACACCCGGCACCGACGACATGAAGTTCTTGTCGCGCACGACGTTGCCGCGCTCGTCGAGGTCGACACCGAGCTGCTCGACGAGACCCTCGCGCTGCGGGCCGGTGAAGCCCATCGCGAAGAGGACCAGCTGGGCCGGCAGCACCTTCTCCGAGCCCGGAACCTCCTCGAAGCGACCGTCCTGCATCTCCACCTCGACGATGCGCAGACCCGAGACGTTGCCGTCGTCGTCGCCGACGAACTCCTTGGTGGAGACGGCGTACACGCGGTCGCCGCCCTCCTCGTGCGCCGACGCGACCCGGTAGGTCATCGGGTAGGTGGGCCACGGCTGGTTCTCCGGGCGGTCCTCCCCCGGCTGCGGCATGATCTCGAGGCTGGTGATGGATCGCGCACCCTGACGGATGGAGGTCCCGAGGCAGTCGGCGCCGGTGTCGCCGCCGCCGATGATGACGACGTCCTTGTCGGTGGCGAGGATCTGCTCCGACCCGTCCGTCGTCGGCTCGGCGCCCAGCGCGGCCCGGTTGGCCTGCGGCAGGAAGTCCATGGCCTGGTGGATGCCACCGAGCTCACGGCCCGGGGCGGGCAGGTCGCGGCGGACCGTGGAGCCGATGGCGAGGACGACGGCGTCGTAGCGGTCGCGCAGCTGGCTGCCGGTGAGCGTGTCACCCACCTGGACGCCGCTGCGGAACACGGTGCCCTCGCGCTGCATCTGCTCGATGCGTCGGTCGACGTGGACCTTCTCCATCTTGAACTCGGGGATGCCGTACCGCAGCAGTCCACCGGGCTTGTCGTCGCGCTCGTACACGGCCACCGTGTGACCGGCCCGCGTGAGCTGCTGGGCGACGGCGAGACCCGCCGGGCCCGACCCGACGACCGCGACGGTCTTGCCGGTCAGGTACTCAGGAGGCTCGGGACGCACGTTGCGCCACTCCCACGCCCGGTCGATGATCGAGACCTCGACGTTCTTGATGGTGACGGGCTCGCGGTTGATGCCGACGACGCAGGCCGTCTCGCACGGCGCGGGACACAGCCGACCGGTGAACTCGGGGAAGTTGTTGGTCGCGTGCAGCCGGTCGATCGCCTCGATCCAGTCGTCGCGCCACACCAGGTCGTTCCACTCCGGGATCAGGTTGCCCAGCGGGCAGCCCTGGTGGCAGAACGGGATGCCGCAGTCCATGCAGCGCCCGGCCTGCTCGGAGATGATCGGGAGCAACGCCTTGCCGGGCCCACCGGGGTAGACCTCGTTCCAGTCGTTGACCCGCTCGTCCACGGGACGACGGGGTGCCACCTCTCGGGCGGTCGTGATGAAACCTCGGGGATCAGCCACGTGCGGCCACCTCCATCATGCGTGCGGTCGTGTCGTCCTCGGACAGGCCCTCGGCCTCGGCCTCGGCCTTGGCGTCGAGCACCTTGCGGTAGTTGACGGGCATGACCTCGGTGAAGCGTGCGAGCGACTGCTCCCACGCGCCCAGCAGCTGCTCGGCCACGGCCGAGCCGGTCTCCTCGTGGTGCTTGGCGACGAGCGTCCTGAGCGACTCGGCCGCCTCGGACCCCGCCTCGACCGGGTTGAGCTCGACCATGTCGGGGTTGACCAGCGAGTGGTCGAGGTCCAGGACGTAGGCCTGTCCCCCGCTCATCCCGGCAGCGACGTTGCGACCCGTGGGGCCGAGGATCACCACCGTGCCGCCGGTCATGTACTCGAGCGCGTGGTCCCCCACACCCTCGACGACGGCCCGCGCACCGGAGTTGCGCACGCAGAACCGCTCGCCGACCTTGCCCCGCAGGTAGATCTCCCCGCTGGTGGCACCGAAGCCGATCACGTTGCCGGCCACGATCTGGGCCTCGGCCGCGAACCGTGCGTCCCGCGGCGGACGCACGATGATGCGGCCGCCGGACAGGCCCTTGCCCACGTAGTCGTTGCCGTCGCCCTCGAGGCGCAGTGTGATGCCGTGCGGCACGAAGGCGCCGAACGACTGGCCGGCCGACCCGAGGAAGGTCAGGTCGATGGTGTTCTCGGGCAGGCCCTCGCCGCGGTACCGCTTGGTCAGCTCGTGGCCGAGCATGGTGCCGACCGTGCGGTTGACGTTGCGGATCGCGAGCTGGGCCCGCACCGGCTCCCCACGCTCCAGCGCGTCGGCCGAGAGCCTGATGAGCTCGGCGTCGAGCGCGACGTCGAGGCCGTGGTCCTGGCCCGTGGTGTTGCGCAGCGAGGCACCCTCGGGCAGCTCAGGGACGTAGAGGATCGGCGACAGGTCGAGGCTCGCGGCCTTCCAGTGGTCGACGGCCTTCTTGACGTCGAGGACCTCGGCGTGGCCGACGGCCTCGTCGATCGACCGGAAGCCGAGCTCGGCGAGGTACTCGCGGACCTCCTGCGCCAGGAACTCGAAGAAGTTCACCACGTACTCGGCCTTGCCCGAGTACTTCTCGCGCAGCTGGCGGTTCTGCGTGGCCACGCCCACCGGGCAGGTGTCCAGGTGGCAGACCCGCATCATGATGCACCCGCTCACCACGAGCGGGGCCGTGGCGAAGCCGAACTCCTCGGCACCGAGGAGCGCCGCGATCACCACGTCGCGCCCGGTCTTGAGCTGGCCGTCGCACTGCACGACGATGCGGTCACGCAGCCCGTTGACCAGCAGCGTCTGCTGCGTCTCGGCCAGGCCGAGCTCCCACGGTCCGCCGGCGTGCTTGAGCGACGTCAGCGGGGAGGCGCCCGTGCCGCCGTCGTGGCCGGAGATCAGCACGACGTCGGCCTTGGCCTTCGAGACGCCCGCCGCGACCGTGCCGACACCGACCTCGGAGACCAGCTTGACGTGCACGCGGGCCGACGGGTTGGCGTTCTTGAGGTCGTGGATGAGCTGCTTGAGGTCCTCGATCGAGTAGATGTCGTGGTGCGGCGGGGGCGAGATGAGACCGACGCCAGGCGTGGAGTGCCGTGTCTTGGCCACCCACGGGTACACCTTCGGGCCGGGCAGCTGGCCACCCTCGCCGGGCTTGGCGCCCTGGGCCATCTTGATCTGGATGTCGTCGGCGTTGGAGAGGTACTCGCTCGTGACGCCGAAGCGGCCCGACGCGACCTGCTTGATCGAGGACCGCCGCTCGGGGTCGTAGAGACGCTCGGGGTCCTCGCCGCCCTCACCGGTGTTGGACTTGCCGCCGAGCCGGTTCATGGCGACGGCGAGCGTCTCGTGCGCCTCCTGGCTGATGGAGCCGTAGCTCATGGCCCCGGTCGAGAACCGCTTGACGATCTCGCTGACCGGCTCGACCTCGTCGATCGGCACGGGCGGACGCTCACCCTCCTTGAAGGTGAACAGGCCGCGCAGCGTCATGAGCCGCTCGGACTGGTCGTCCACGCGCTGCGTGTACTTCTTGAAGATGTCGTAGCGGCCCGACCGCGTGGAGTGCTGGAGACGGAACACCGTCTCGGGGTCGAACAGGTGCTCCGGACCCTCGCGGCGCCACTGGTACTCGCCGCCGACCTCCAGGAAGCGCCGGCGGCCGACGATGCCCTGGGACGGGTAGGCGCGGGCGTGCCGCGACGCGACCTCGGCCGCGATGACGTCGAGCCCGACGCCGCCGAGCTTGCTCGACGTGCCGGTGAAGTACGCGTCGACGACCTCGTGGGACAGGCCGACGCACTCGAAGATCTGTGCGCCCGTGTAGGAGGCGACGGTCGAGACGCCGATCTTGCTCATGACCTTCAGCACGCCCTTGCCGAGGCCGTAGGCCACGTTGCGCAGCGCCTGCTGGGGCTCGACGTCGCGCACGAAGTTGCCCTCGCGCGCCAGGTCCTCGGCCGACTCCAGCGCGAGGTACGGGTTCACCGCCGTGGCGCCGTAGCCGATGAGCAGGGCGACGTGGTGGACCTCGCGGACGTCGCCGGCCTCGACCAGCAGACCGGCCTGCGACCGCAGCTTCTCGCGCACCATGTGGTGGTGCACGGCCGCGGTGAGCAGCAGCGACGGGATGGGGGCGCGCTCGGAGTCGGAATGCCGGTCCGAGAGCACGATGATGCGCGCACCGTCGGCGACGGCCCGCGACACGTCGGCGCAGATCTCGTCGATCGTGGCGGCGAGCGCCTCGCCACCGCCGTTGACGTCGTACAGCCCGCGCACCACGTGCACGCTGAACCCCGGCATGTCGCCGTCCTTGTTCATGTGCCGGATCTTGGCGAGCTCGTCGTTGTCGATGACCGGGAACGGCAGCTGCAGCATGCGGCAGGAGGCCGGGCTCGGCTCGAGCAGGTTCGCCTCCGGCCCCATGGTGCCGGCGAGCGACGTGACGACCTCCTCGCGGATGGCGTCGAGCGGCGGGTTGGTCACCTGCGCGAACAGCTGGCTGAAGTAGTCGAACAGCATCCGCGGGCGGTCCGAGATCGCGGCGATGGGCGTGTCGGTGCCCATCGAGCCGATCGCCTCGGCACCGGTCCGGGCCAGCGGCGCGAGCAGGATCCGCAGGTCCTCCTCGCTGTAGCCGAAGACCTGCTGGCGACGGGTGACCGACGCGTGCGTGTGGATGATGTGCTCGAGGTCGGGCAGGTCCTCGAAGCGGACCAGCCCGGAGTAGAGCCACTCGTCGTAGGGCTGCTCACCGGCGAGCCGGTCCTTGATCTCCTCGTCCTCGACGACGCGGTGCTCGTCGAGGTCGAGCAGGAACATCTTGCCGGGCTCGAGCCGGCCCTTGCGCGTGATGGTCGCGGGGTCGAGGTCGAGCACGCCCGCCTCGGACGCGAGCACGACGAGACCGTCCTCGGTGATCCAGAACCGACCGGGCCGCAGGCCGTTACGATCCAGCACGGCACCGATCTGCGTCCCGTCGGTGAAGCAGACGCACGCCGGGCCGTCCCAGGGCTCCATGATCGAGGAGTGGAACTCGTAGAAGGCCCGTCGGGCCGGGTCCATGACGTCGTTGTTCTCCCAGGCCTCGGGGATCATCATCATCACGGCGTGCGGGAGCTCGCGTCCGCCCAGGTGCAGCAGCTCGAGCACCTCGTCGAGCGAGGCCGTGTCGCTGCCCTCGGGGTCGCAGATCGGGTACAGCCGGCTGAGGTCGCCGGGGATCAGCTCGCTCTCGAGCGTCGCCTCACGGGCCCGCATCCAGTTGCGGTTGCCCCGCGCGGTGTTGATCTCGCCGTTGTGCGCGACGAAGCGGAACGGGTGGGCGAGCGGCCAGCTGGGGAACGTGTTGGTGGAGAACCGGCTGTGCACGATCGCCAGCGCCGACTCCATGCGCTCGTCGAGCAGGTCGGGGAAGAACTCGTCGAGCTGCTCGGTGGTGAGCATGCCCTTGTAGACGAGCGTGCGCGACGACAGCGTCGGGAAGTAGACCCCGGTCTCGTGCTCGGCACGCTTGCGCAGGCAGTAGGCGAACCGGTCCAGCTCGATGCCCTCGCGCGACCGGTCGGTGGACTCCACGTAGAGCAGCTCGAACGACGGCATCGCACCGAAGGCCATGGACCCGAGGATCTCGGGCTTGACGGGCACGGGACGCCACCCGAGAACGGTCAGCGCCTCCTCGGCGGCGATCGCCTCGACCCGCTGCTTCGCCTCGGCGGCGGCCTCGGGCTCGGTCGGCAGGAACGCCAGTCCCACGGCGTAGTGGCCGGCGTCCGGCAGCGTGAACCCTTGCTCCTGCGCGACCGCCCGGACGAACCGGTCGGGCACCTGCATGAGGATGCCGGCACCGTCGCCGGTGTTCTCCTCGGCGCCCACCGCGCCGCGGTGGTCGAGGTTGCGCAGCGCCGTCAGGCCGTGCTGGACGATCTCGTTGCTCGGGACCCCCGAGAGCGTCGCGACGAACGCGACGCCGCAGGCGTCACGCTCGTGCATCGGGTCGTAGAGGCCCTGGGCGGCGGGCAGTGCCGAGAACTTGGGGGCAGAGAACTTCGGGCCGGCCGTGCGGGGCTGCTGGAGCTCAGGAGGAATGGATGCGCTCACCGAGAGGTCCCTTCTCGCGTCATCATGGATGGGTGCTGGACCACCGATGCGGTGGCCCGACCGTGGGACGACGTTGGCCCAGGACAGCATCGTCACTGTACAGGCACGACGACCCGGGAGCGAGCAGGGCCGACCGGCCCCGTGTCACCCGAGCTGTGTCCCCACCGCCTCGCCGATGAGGTAGGTGATGCCGGCCGCGGCTCCGCCGAGCAGGAGCTGGCGCAGCCCGCCGTACCACCAGGCGCGGCTCGTCACCCGCGTGACGATCGCTCCACACCCGAACAGCGCCAGCAGGGACACGACGATGGTCGGGACCGACGAGCCAGCCCCCAGCACGAGCGGCAGGAGCGGGATCAGGGCCCCGACGGTGAAGGCCCCGAACGACGACATCGCCGCAACCATCGGCGAGGGCAGCACGTCGGCGTCGATGCCCATCTCCTCCGCAGCGTGCACGGCGACCGCGTGGTCCAGGTCGAGGTGCACCTGCCGGGCCACCTCCCGTGCGGTGGTCTCGTCGACGCCCTTGGACACGAACGTGGCCGCCAGCTCGGCCTCCTCGGCGGGGCCGTTGCGCACGATCTCGTCGCGCTCCACCGCGAGCTGGGCCTGGGCCAGCTCGCGCTGGCTCGCGACCGACGTGTACTCGCCGGCCGCCATCGAGAACGCGCCGGCAGCCAGCCCCGCCAGCCCCGCGATGATCACGGGGGTGCGCTCGGTGCTGCCTCCGGTGACGCCCATGATGAGCGCGAAGTTCGACACGAGGCCGTCCATGGCCCCGAAGACGGCGGGCCGCAGCCACCCGCCGTTGACGTCGGGGTGCTCGTGGGAGACCGCGCCCGGGTCCGGCAGCGGTTCAGGGGTGCTCATGGGACGAAACTACTCCCGGGTCCGGTGGCGTCCCGGCCACCCGGACCGTGTGGCTACGGAGTCTCGGCGGAGGTGCGTTCGCGTCGACGCGCCAGGAGGAAGTACGCCAGTGCTCCCAGGAACACGATGACCGAGGTGAAGACGTTCAGCCGGATGCCGAGGAGCTCGTTCGCGGTGTCGATCCGCAGCTGCTCGATCCAGAACCGGCCGGCGGTGTAGAGCATCACGTAGAGGGCGAACGCCCGGCCGCCCGTGAGGCGGACGCGACGGTCGATCGCGACGATGAGCGCCGCGGCCGCGAGGTTCCAGATCATCTCGTACAGGAAGGTGGGATGGAACGTCGCGAACTGCTCGTACCCGTCGGGGCGGTTCTGCGGCGCGATCTCGAGCGCCCACGGCAGGTCGGTGGGACGGCCGAACAGCTCGGAGTTGAAGTAGTTGCCGATGCGTCCGACCGCCTGGGCCACGAGGAGTCCCGGCGCGAGCGCGTCGGCCACGGCCAGGAAGGAGATGTCGTAGCGACGGCAGGCGATCCACACGCCGAGCGCACCACCGGCGATGGCGCCCCAGATGCCGAGGCCGCCGTTCCAGATGTAGAGCGCCTCGATCGCTCGACGGCCCTCGCCGAAGTACAGCTCGGGGTCGGTGGCGACGTGGTAGATCCGCGCACCGACGATGCCGAACGGAATGGCCCAGATCGCGATGTCGCTGATGGCGCCCTCGCGCCCGCCGCGGGCCTGGAGGCGGCGCTCGCCGATCCAGATCGCGAGCAGGGCGCCGACGATGATGCCCAGGGCGTAGGCACGCAGCGGGAAGGGTCCGATCTCCCACACACCCGTCGACGGGCTGGGGATGGAGGTCACGAGACCCGCGGCGGACGACATGGTCATCGGACGACCCCTGCCCGCAGCTCACGGGCCAGCTCGCCGACGGCGGCGACCCCGCTCTCGGCGTCGGGCGCGTCGAGCAGCAGCCGCACGAACGCCGAGCCGACGATGACGGCGTCGGCGTACTGGGCGATCTCGTGGGCCTGGGCGCCGTTGCTGACGCCCAGCCCGACACCCACCGGCTTGTCGGTGACCTTGCGCAGACGGGCGACGAGCTCGGGGGCCAGTGAGCTGGTCTCCTGGCGCTGGCCCGTCACACCCATGACGGCGGTCGCGTAGATGAAGCCGCTCGCCGCGTCGGCGGTCATCGCGAGCCGCTCGTCGGTCGAGGACGGCGCCACGAGGTACGTGCGGTCCAGCCCGTGCTCGCGCGACGCGGCCTCCCACTCGGTGGCCTCGTCGGGGATGAGGTCGGGCGTGATCAGCCCTGCTCCCCCGGCTTCGGCGAGGTCGGCGGCGAAGCGGTCGACGCCGTAGCGCTCGACCGGGTTCCAGTAGGTCATGACGACCGCGGGGGCGCCGGTCCCGGCGACACGTCGCACGACGTCGAAGGCCTGGCTCGTGCGGAACCCCTGCGCGAGTGCGGTCTCGGCCGCGGCCTGGATGGTGGGGCCGTCCATGACCGGGTCGCTGTACGGCAGACCGATCTCGACGAGGTCGCACCCGCCCTCGACCATCGCCGTGAGCGCGGCGACCGACGTGTCCACGTCGGGGAAGCCGGCCGGCAGGTACCCCACGAGCGCGGCACGGTCGTCGGCGCGCGTGCGCTCGAACAGGTCGTCGATCCCGCTCACTCCTCCACGCCTTCCTCGAGCACGACCGGGCCGTCGAGGAGGCCGAAGTACTCGGCTGCGGTGTGCACGTCCTTGTCGCCGCGACCCGAGAGGTTGACCAGGATGGTGGCGTCCGGACCGAGCTCCTTCGCCAGCGTCACCGCACCGGCGAGGGCGTGGGCGGACTCGATCGCGGGGATGATGCCCTCGGTCTTGCAGAGCAGGTCGAAGGCCGACATGGCCTCGGCGTCCGTGGCGGGCACGTAGCGGGCGCGGCCGATCGACGCGAGGTAGGAGTGCTCCGGCCCCACGCCCGGGTAGTCGAGCCCGGCCGAGATGGAGTGCGACTCCATGGTCTGGCCGTCCTCGTCCTGCAGCAGGTAGGAGCGTGCACCGTGCAGCACACCGACGTCGCCGGCGGTGATGGGCGACGCGTGCCGGCCCGTCTCGTAGCCGTCGCCCCCGGCCTCGACGCCCAGCAGCTGGACGTCGACGTCGTCGATGAAGGCCGTGAAGAGGCCGATGGCGTTGGACCCGCCACCCACGCAGGCCACGGCGGCGTCGGGCAGGCGGCCGGTCATCTCGAGGACCTGGCGACGGGCCTCGTCACCGATGCCGCGGGTCAGGTCGCGCACCATCGACGGGAACGGGTGCGGGCCTGCGGCCGTGCCGAACAGGTAGGACGTGTGGTCGACGCTGGCCACCCAGTCGCGCAGCGCCTCGTTGATGGCGTCCTTGAGGGTGCGGCTGCCGGTGGTGACCGGCACGACCTCGGCGCCGAGCATCTTCATCCGCGCCACGTTGAGCGCCTGGCGCTCGGTGTCGACCTCGCCCATGTAGACGGTGCAGTCGAGGTCGAGGTAGGCGCACGCGGTGGCCGACGCGACGCCGTGCTGACCGGCACCGGTCTCGGCGATGGCGCGCGGCTTGCCGATCCGCTTGGCCAGGAGCGCCTGCCCGAGGACGTTGCGGATCTTGTGCGCGCCGGTGTGGTTGAGGTCCTCGCGCTTGAGCAGCACCCGGGCGCCGACGGCCTCGGAGAAGCGGCTCGCCTCGTAGAGCGGGCTGGGCACGTTGGCGTACTCGCGGAACATCCGGTCGAGCTCGCCGATGAACGCGGGGTCGGCCTGCGCGTCGGCCCAGGCCTGGGCCAGCTCGTCGAGGGGCGCCACAAGCGCCTCGGGCATGAAGCGACCGCCGAAGCGGCCGAAGTGGCCGGTGGCGTCCGGCTGTACGTAGGTCATGAGGTCCTTCTCTGGCGTGGCTGCGCGGTGGGTGACGGTGGGGTCGCGGCGACCGTCACCATCGCCGCAGCGTCGTCGTGACCACGTCAGGACCTCTGCTGCAGGGCGGGGTGGGCGCCGGCGGCCACGAGGTCGGCGACCGTGGCCCGCGGGTCGTCGCCCCGCACGAGGGTCTCGCCCACCAGCACCACGTGGGCACCGGCGCGGGCGTACTCGAGCACGTCGTGCGGTCCGCGCACGCCGGACTCGGCGACACGGACCACGCCGTCGGGGATCCGGGGAGCCAGACGCTCGAACGTGTCGCGCTTGACCTCGAGGGTCTTGAGGTCGCGGGCGTTGACGCCGACGAGCTGCGCCCCGGCGTCGAGGGCCCGCTCGACCTCCTCCTCGTCGTGGACCTCCACGAGCGGGGTGAGCCCGATGGACCGGGCACGCTCGACGAGGCTCACGAGGGCTTCCTGGTCGAGCGCCGCGACGATGAGCAGGGCCATGTCGGCGCCGGCGGCGCGGGCCTCCCACAGCTCGTAGGAGGTGGTCATGAAGTCCTTGCGCAGCAGCGGCACGTCGACCTGGGCACGCACCGCGCGCAGGTCGTCGAGGCTGCCGTCGAAGCGGCGCTGCTCGGTGAGCACGCTGATGGCGGCTGCTCCACCGGCGGCGTAGTCGCAGGCGAGCGCGGCGGGATCCTTGATCGCGGCGAGCGCGCCCTTGCTCGGGCTGGAGCGCTTGACCTCGGCGATGACGCTCACGCCGTCGGCCCGGAACGCCGGCATCGGGTCGAGCGCCGGGGGCTGACGCAGCGCCTGCTCCTTGAGCTGGTCGAGCGAGCACGTGGCCTGACGTGCGGCGCGGTCGGCAGCGACGCCCTCGAGGATGTCGTCGAGCACGGTCATGGCCACCTCCTCGTCGTCGGCACTTCTCCTGCCCACCAGGGTAGACCGCATCGCCCCCGCGGGTCGGTCAGGGTCCGAGCACTCCCCCGGCCGGGGTCCACCGCACGAGGGTGAAGACCACGACGACCACGCCCCCGACGAGGAGCAGCGTCGTCGAGGCACCGCCCGACGTGGTGGTGGGGGCAGGGCCCGAGGCCCGTGCCGCACCCCTTCTCGCGGTCCGGAGGGCCCACCGCGTCCAGGCGATCGCGGCGAGGAGCACGAGCCCGACGGCGAGCGCGTTCTGGGCCAACGCCGCACCCACGTCGCCGTGGAGCAGGTCGTGCGTGGCCCGCAGTCCACCGCAGCCGGCGCAGGGCAGCCCCGTGGCCGCGAGGAACGGACAGGTGCCGTAGGCACCCGGGACGTGCGGGTCCCGCACCGCCACGACCGCCGACGCGACTGCTCCGGCCAGGCCACCCCACAGGGGGCCCGACCGGAGCAGGTCGCGGGCCGGCGTCACGAGGGACCGGGCCTCGCCGGCGAGATCAGGCCTTCTTGAAGTAGGCGTTGGACTCCGGTCGGAACAGCAGGAAGATCGTCACGACGGTGATCGCGAGACCCACCAGGGTGAAGATCACGAACAGACCCGGCTGGTTGCCGATCGCCGGCAGGGTGAACAGCAGGCCGACCACGCCGAGGACGGTGTAGACGATGCGGGCCCAGTTGGCGCCCTTGCCGATGAAGTAGGCGAACAGCGCGGTCAGGGCCACGGTGATGATCGTGGTGATGACCAGGCTCAGGTAGAACGCGGCACGTGCCTGGCTCTCGCTGAGCCCGGAGTCCGACCCCATGATCTGGTCCACGAAGTCGTCGACGAACAGGATCGACAGGACGGTGCTCAGCAGACCGACGGCGACGCCGACCCAGATGAGCTTGACGGCGTTCTGGACCGAGGCCGGGGCCGGACCCTTGGCGTCGGGACGGTACTCGGGCTCGGGGCTTGCGGGGAACGGCTCCATGGGTCCTCTTCCGGTCGGGCCGGGTGTCGCCCCGGCTCATGTCCATCCAAGCGTGGACCGGGCAGGACGTCCAACGTCCGGGCGTGCGGCGTGTCCCGACGTCAGCGACGCACGGGGAAGGTGTTGATCGCCTTGTCGTGCACGGTCTGCTTGCGGCCGTCCCACAGGGGCCAGAGCAGGTCGACGAGCAGGCCGATGAAGGTCCACTGCAGCAGACCGGCGACGAGCCACCGGAAGAATCCTTCGAGGGCGCCGACCGGTGCGCCGTCACGTCCGACGACGTGCACGCCCACCAGCTGCTTGCCCAGGCTCTGGCCGCGGTACCCCACCCTCAGCCCGCGGTTCCACAGGTCGAACCCGAGGTACAGGGCGAACCCGAGCCCGACGACCACGAGGCCCCACGGGTTGGTGTTCGTGAACTCGTCGGTGACCTCGTCGTAGTCGGCGTCGACGAAGAGCAGCACGAACCCGCCGACGATCGGCACGATCGACAGTGCCAGCACGACGAGCCCGTCGACGAACGACGCGAGCACGCGGATCCACCACCCTGCGGGCTCCTCCGGGACCGAACGGTCGACCTGCCCCGGGAAGGCCGGCGCTCCCGGCTGGACGCCGGGACGGACGTCCGGCTGCACGGGCGCCGCCCAGGGCGTGCCGTGCGTCGGCGTCGGGTCGGCGCCGTCGGGCTGCTCCCCGGGGTAGCGCGGGTAGCGGGGCCCCTGGGGCACGTCGGGGCTCACGGTGCGTCAGTCGGTGGTCGCGCGGTGCTCGTCGACGCCGTGCGGCCGGTCGCCGTGGCCGGGGGCACGCTCGACGCCCAGACCCATGCGCGACATGATCAGGCCGATCGGACCCGCGGCGACCGCGAGCACGACGCCGATCGTGAAGGGCACCCAGTGCGGCTCGGGGATCAGAGCGATCCCGCCGATGGTGAAGCCTGCGAGGCAGACCAGGACGGCGGTCCAGGACGCGGGCGACGATCCGTGCGACATGCAGCTCTCTCTCCTGCGAGGGGGACGACGGGCGACAGCCTACCGGGACGCATCGGCGTCGGCCGGTGCGCCCCGGAGGGCACCGCTCAGGACGGCTGCGACCGTGCGAGCACCGAGGGCGCGGGAGCCGGCGTCAGGACGGCGGCGGTGCGCGGGCGGCCGGAGTGACGGGCGATCAGGTCCATCACGTCGCGGCGGCCGAGCTGCTTGCCGATGCCGAGGACCCCGAAGATCGTCGCGGCCAGGATCACGACGTCGAGCTTCGCCTGGTAGCCGTTGAGGCAGGCGCGGCAGTAGGCCGCCTCCAGCTCGAGGCGCTCGCTGTCGGTGAGCGCCTCGCGGCCGACGAGCTGGGCCGGGCCGGTCAGGCCGGCACGCGTCAGGAACCGGTCGGAGACCTGCGGGTACTCCTCGCGGAGGCAGTCGATCACGTTCTGCGGCAGCGGACGGTTCCCCACCACGCTCATGTCGCCACGCAGGACGTGCCAGAGCTGCGGCAGCTCGGTGAGCGCGAAGCGCTCCACGAAGCGGCCGATGCGGGTGTAGAGCGGCGAGTCGGCCGGGATGTTGAGGAAGCGGGTGTCGGACGCGACCGGCACCGTCTCACGGTTCACGAGCTTGTCGGCGTTGCGCACCATCGTGCGGAACTTGGTCAGCATCACGACCTCGTCGACGCTCACCCGGCGACGTGACCGGTAGAACACCGGGCGCCCCTCCGACACGAGGACGGCGAGGGCTACCGTGAGGACGACCGGGACCCAGACGACGGCTCCGGCGACGGTCAGCAACAGGTCGAGCGAACGCTTCTTCCACATCAGGAGGTCTCCTTGGTGCCGACAAGCTCGAGGGGGGATCGATCCGACCGGGCAGAGCGCCCGAGACGACGAGGGAGAGGGACCGCGCGCACAGCCACAGACGGGCGTCCAGGCCGACGACGCGGCGACGCCCGGCTCCCGCTGCCCGGTCCTGGAGGCATCGCTCGATGCGGGCCGCCAGACCGGAGAACCCGGCGTGGAGCCGGTGCCAGGGGCGGGTGCGCTCACCACCGGCGACGAGCCGCCCCGGGTAGAGGACGTCGAGGCGCGCAGCGGGGTGCTCGGCGACGAGCGCCACGAGCGACTGCTCCACCAGGGACTTGAAGCCCCCGTAGTAGCGTCGGTCGGCCGTGGGTGCCAGTGCCACGACGGAGGACACGAGGACGAGCCGGACCGGCCGACCGGCTGCCGCGTCCAGCAGCCTTCCCAGGAAGGCGAGGTCGCGCTCCGCCCCTGCGGTGTCACCCGCCAGGTTCACGGGCCCCGGGTGCACCGGTCCGAGCGCGCAGACCGCGACGTCGACGGACTCGACGTCGCGCAGCAGGGTGTCCAGCTCGTCGCCGGACACGTCGACCACGTCGGCTCCTGCGGCCCGCAGGGTCGCCGCGTCGGTCGCACCACGCGAGACCGAGAGCACCGGCCCGCCACGTCGAGCGGCCAGCTCACGGCCCGTGCGGGTCAACGGTCCGACAACGACCAACGGCACGCCGGTGGGTCGTGGAACCTCACGCACGCCGGCGACGGCACCGGCGACGGCCCGCGTGGCGGCGCTCATCGCGCGCTCCGCAGCAGCACGGACTCGAAGCGGTCCGCGCACGAGGCCAGGGAGAACTCCTGCTCGGCGAGGTCGCGTGCCTCGGCACCGACCTCGTCGCGAGCGCCGGGCTCGGCCAGGAGCTGGTCGACCCACGCGGCCGCCGCCGGGAGCGATGCGGCGTCGGGGCGGCCGACGTGCCCGCCTGCGCGGCGCACCAGCCCGGACGCGGCGTTCTCCTCGGGCATCAGCCCCACGACGGGACGGCCGGCGCACAGGTAGGACAGCGTCTTGGACGGGACGGAGAACGCACCCGCCTGCTGGTCGAGCAGGACCACGAGCACGTCACCGCTGGCCAGCACCTCCGGCAGCCGGTCGTAGGGCTGGAACGGCAGCAGGGTGAGCGGGACGTCGAGCCGGGTGGCCTCGGCCTGCAGGACCGGGACGGCGGGGCCCTCGTTCACCACCACCAGCCGGACCTCGCGGCCGCGCTCGCGCACCGCGGCGGTGAGCTGGACCAGCAGCGCGGGGTCGTGCTTGAGCCCGAGGGTCCCCGAGTACAGGATCGTGTCGACGTCGTCGAGCTCGTTCTCGACCGCCCAGTCGTTCTTGCGCGGGCAGGGCACGATCTCGTCGAGCGGAGCCCAGTTCGCGATGACCGTCACCTTGTCGGCCGTGCCCCATCCCGCGTGCACGGGCACGAACGACTCGGCGATGACGACGATCTCGCGGGCGCGGCGCGACGTCCAGCGCTCGGCGACCTCGAAGCCGACCGCCACCGCCCGGAAGGAGCGGGAGAGCTTCGCGCCGGCGAACGACCGCACCGCCACGGAGTACACGTCCTGGTGCCACAGCACCCACGGCTGGCGCAGCAGGAGCATCGCCGCGGCGAAGACCACCAGGGTCGGGATCTGGACGTTGGACATGAGGGCGACGTCAGGACGGACCCGCCGGACGTGGCGGACCAGCTCGATCCCCAGCCTCAGCTCGAGGAGCAGACGCTGGACGAAGCGGCTCTTGTCGAACACGATGCCGTCGCCCACGGTCTCGAAGGTGATCGACTCACCCTCGCCGGACTCGAGTCGACCCTTGCCCGAGACGTAGGCGTTGCAGGTGGAGTGGGTGACGTCGTGGCCGCGCCGCGCGAGCTCTCGGCTCAGCTGGGCCTGGAAGGGATGCCCGCTGAAGTCGTGCACGAGTACGCGCATCGGACCTCCAACCGTCGCCACCGCTCATCGGTGTCGAAGATCTCAACGACGGGTGCACCCGGGGGTTACGAGTCCTCCGGGTGAATTCAGGACTTTCGTCCCGGACGTGCTCAGACCGTGGGGTCGCGGCCCTCGTCGAGGGCCTTCCACGGGTCGTCGTCGACACGTGATCTCGACGGTGCGTCGTACCGGCCGCTCATCGCGGGCCACGACCGGCCGTGGCGGACGGTCACGGCACCGAGGCCGGTCGCGAGCAGGAATCCCGCGGCCGCGACGTAGGACCACGGGGACGTCGAGACAGCGCCGAGGTCCTGGCCCGTGAAGGCCGGGGACTGCTCGGCAGCCGACGACAACGTCGCGTCGACGTCGGCCGCCGAGACCAGGCACACGGCGGAACCGCCGAGTCCGAGCACGACGACGAGGAGTCCGACGACGAGCCGCCCGCGCCCACGGGTCGCGAGCACGGCGAGCGCGGCCGTGACCACGACGACGGCCAGAGCGGCGGCCAGCGGGGCGACGTCGCGGCCCGAGACCGCGATCGTGTCGGGCGGCAGGCCCGCCGGGGCCAGCCGGGTGCTGGCCCAGGTGCGGCCGAGCGCCAGCCAGGTGAGTCCACCCACCGCCAGCAGGCCGAGCACCACCGGCGCGTACAGACGCCGTCCGGACACAGCCGTCACAGCAACCGGTCCGCGTCGAAGCAGGTGGTCGCGCCGGTGTGGCAGGCCGGCCCCTCCTGGTCCACCACGACCAGCAGGGTGTCGCCGTCGCAGTCGAGCCGGACCTCGCGCACGGCCTGCGTGTGGCCGGAGGTCTCGCCCTTGACCCAGTACTCCTGGCGGCTGCGGCTCCAGTAGGTCCCCCGGCCGGTCGTGAGGGTGCGGTGCAGCGCCTCGTCGTCCATCCACCCGACCATGAGGACGTCGCGCGTGCCGGCGTCCTGCACCACGGCGGGGACCAGCCCCGCGGGATCGCGCTTGAGCCGGGCGGCCACGGCTGGGTCGAGTGAGGTCACGGTGTCATCCTCCCAGAGGTCACTCGGCCACCGGCACGATCCCGAGCGAGGCCTGCGCGACCCAGCTGGCGTGCAGCCGGGCGTACACGCCTCCGGCGTCGACCAGCTCGCCGTGCGAGCCGTCCTCCACGAGGCGGCCCGCGTCAAACACCAGCACGCGGTCGGCGTTCTCCGCCGTGCTGAGCCGGTGCGCGATCGTGACGCTCGTGCGCCCCTCGAGCAGGGTCTCCAGCGCGCGGGTGGCTCGCAGCTCGGTCTGCGGGTCGACCGCACTCGTGGCCTCGTCGAGCACGAGGAAGTCGGGGTCGGCCAGGGCCGAGCGCACCAGCGCGACGAGCTGGCGCTCCCCCGCCGACAGCGACTCGCCCCGCTGGCCCACCCGCGTGTCCAGCCCCTGCGGCAGTCCCGCGAACCAGTCGGTGAGGCCGAGGTCGTCGACCGCGGCGACGAGCTCGACGTCCGTCGCGTCGTCGCGCCCGTACAGCAGGTTCTCGCGCAACGTCGCGTCGAACAGGAAGCCCTCCTGGGGAACCATGAGCACGTGGCGTCGCAGCTCGTCGAACGAGACCCGCGCGATGTCGGTGTCGCCGAGCCGCACCGTCCCGCGCACCGGGTCCATGAGGCGGGTGAGCAGCTTGGCGAAGGTCGTCTTGCCCGAGCCCGTCTCGCCGACCACGGCCACGCGCTGGCGTGGCTCGATCGTGACGTCGACGTCGCTGAGCACCTCCGGGCCGTCGGGGTAGGCGAACGCGACGTGCTCGAACCGGGCGCCGAGCACCTCGTCGGGCAGACCGACCCCGTCGGGACCGGGATCGACCACGTCGGCCGGGGTGTCGAGCAGCTCGATGACCCGCCGCCACGAGGCGATGGCGTTCTGCGCCTCGGTGAGCACCTGCGTGGCCATCTGCGCGGGCCCCACCAGCAGGCCGACGAGGAACGCGAAGGCGATGACGGTCCCCATCGAGAGGCCACCGGCCACGCCGAGGACCACGCCGACGGCCACGGCACCGGCGTTCGCGAGCCCGCCCGCGAGACCGGCGGAGGCGAACGTGACCGCCACGAGCTTCTGGGCGCGGACGTTGGCGTCGAGGTTGCGCTGGATGCCCGCGTCGACCCTGGCCTGCGTGCGGTCCTCGATGGCGTGCGCCTTGACGACGGAGGCACCGACGACCGGCTCGGCCACGACGGCGAGCATCTCGCCCACGGTGCGGCGCACGGTGTCGTACGCCCGGCTCAGCCGTGCGGCGAAGTACTTCAGGCTGGCCGCGAGCGGGAGGAAGCACAGCCAGACGACCAGCGTCAGCTGCCAGGAGTAGAACGCCATGATGACCGTCGCGACGAGCATCTGGCCGAGGCTGATGACGATCATGATCCCGGTGAACTGAAGGAACAGGGAGACCTGGTCGATGTCGGACGTCACCCGTGAGACGAGGACGCCGCGGCGCTCGGCGTTCTGCGTGAGCATCGAGAGGTCGTGCACGTGGCGGAACGCCGTGACGCGCAGCTCGGCGAGGCCTCGCTCGCTCGCCACGAACAGGCGCACGCGCATCCAGTAGGCGACGACCGCGGTCAGCAGGACGAGCACGAGCGCACCGAGCAGGTAGGGACCGATGGAGGACAGGGTCGTCTCCTCCCCGTCGCCCAGCCCCGAGTCCACCGTGCGCTGGATGACCACGGGCACCACCGAGCCGCCGACCGTGCTCAGCACGGCGAGCAGCAGGGTGAGTCCCAGGCCGTCCTTGATGGCCGGTGACAGGGCGAGGCCGCGGCGCACGATCTCGCGCCCGGACGCCCGGACGGTGGTGACGCCCGGCAGGCTCACCTCGGTGCTCGTGGCGGTCATGCCTGTGCCTCCCTCGCCTGGTCGTACGCGTCGACGAGGTCGCGGTAGACCGCCGACCCCGCCATGAGCTCGGCGTGGGTGCCGCGCTCGGCCACCCGTCCGCCGTCGAGCAGCACGACCTCGTCGGCGAGGGCGATGGTGGCCTTGCGGTACGCCACGACGAGGACCGTCGGCCCGCCGCCGTCGGCGGTGCGGTCGGCCAGGGCGCGCAGGATGCGCTGCTCGACCTCGGGGTCCACGGCGCTCGTGGCGTCGTCCATGACCAGCAGCCTGGGCCGCCGCACGAGGGCCCGCGCCAGGGCGAGGCGCTGGCGCTGGCCACCGGACAGGGTGGTCCCGCGCTCACCGAGCTGCGTGTCGAGCCCCGCGGGCAGGCGCGCGACGAAGCCGTCGGCCTGGACCGTCCGCAGCGCCTCCCAGACGTCGGCGTCGTCGACGTCGGCCCCGAGCGTGACGTTCTCACGGACGGAGTCGTCGAACAGGAAGGTGGTCTGCGGCACCACGGCGACGGCATCGGCCAGGGCCCGGTGCGTGAGACCCGCGACGTCGTGCCCGTCGAGCTCGACCCTGCCGGAGCGCGGGTCGACGAGGCGCGAGAGCAGGGTGGTGAGGGTGCTCTTGCCGCTGCCGGTGGCACCGACGAGGGCCGTGACGGACCCCCGCGGCACGTGCAGCTCGACGCCGTCCAGCACGTCGGCGCCCTCGCCCGACTGCACGGCGTCGTCGAACTGGTAGGAGACGCCCCGCAGGTGGAGGTCGACCGCACCGTCGCCCGGCAGGATGGTGGTGCCGTACGTCATGGACCCCGACGCCTGCAGCACGCTCTCGACACGGTCCCAGCCGACGACGCTGCGGGGCAGCTCGCCGAGGACCCAGCCGATGGCACGGACCGGGAAGGCGACCACGGTGAACAGGTAGGCCACCTGCACGACGTCGCCGGGCTCGGCGGCGCCGCTGGCCACGCGACCGACACCCAGGACGATCACGGCGAGGATGCCGAGGTTCGGCAGGGCCTCCAGCAACGGGTCGAAGATGCTGCGGATCTTGCCGACCTCGATGTTGGCGTCGCGGAGCTCCTCGGTGGACCGGGCGAAGCGGGCGGTCTCGTCGGCCTCGCGACCGAGCGACTTCACCACGAGCGCGCCGTCGAACGACTCGTGGGCCACGGCGCTCAGGTCGCCGCGCAGGGCCTGGGCGTGCGCGACCTTGGGCGAGAGCCAGCGCTGGTAGAAGACGTTGATCCCGAACAGGGCCGGGAAGACCACGAGGCCCACGAGCGTGAGCACCCAGTCGGCCTCCAGCATCGCCACGAGCGCGGCGGCGAGCATGGCGATGACGCCGACCGCCATCGGCAGCGGCATGAAGACCGCCCAGGTGGCCTCGACGTCGGCGTTGGCGTTGGAGAGCAGCTGACCGGTGGGGTGGCGGTGGTGCCACGACATCGGGAGGGCTAGGTACTGGCGGGTGACCTTGCGGCGGTAGGTGGCGACCAGGCGGTAGTAGACGATGCCGCCGATGAGCCGCCGCGCGATGACGCCGAGCGCCCGCAGCACGGCCACGCCGAGGAACAGGGCGATCGAGGTCCAGAGCGCACCCTGCAGCACCTCGCCCTGCTCGAAGGACGGCCGGATGACGTTGTCGGTCGCCCACCCGAGCACCCAGGCGTCGGCGACGGTCATCGCGCCGAAGAGCACGCTGCCGACGACCGAGATCGCGAACAGGCCCTTCTGCTCGGCGATGCCGCGTCCGAGCAGGCCGAACCCGCGGCGCATGATCCGGTCGGGCTGGGCCGACCCGAGTGCCGAGGTCTCGACGACGTCGGCCGCGTCGTTACCTGACACGGTGTCCTGCTGCTCGCAAGGTCTCTTTCACCTGTCCGATGGTCAGCTCGCCGAAGTGGAACACACTCGCGGCGAGCACGGCGTCGGCACCGGCCTCGACCGCGGGAGCGAAGTGCTCGAGCCGTCCGGCGCCACCACTGGCGATCAGTGGCACCTGTGTAACGCCGCGGACCGCCCGAATCATTTCCAGGTCGAAGCCCTGCTTCGTGCCGTCGGCGTCCATCGAGTTGAGCAGCACCTCGCCCACGCCCAGCTCGTCGGCCCGGCGGACCCACTCCACGGCGTCGATCCCGGCGCTCCGCCGGCCACCGTGGGTGGTGACCTCGAAGCCGCTGGGCTGCGCACCCTCGCCCGAGGTCGGGGCGCGTCGCGCGTCGACGCTGAGGACGAGCACCTGGTTGCCGAACCGCTGGGCGATCTCGGCGATCACCTCGGGGCGCGCGATGGCCGCGGTGTTGATGCCGACCTTGTCGGCGCCCGCGCGCAGCAGCCGGTCGACGTCGTCGACGGTGCGCACCCCCCCGCCGACGGTGAGCGGGATGAAGACCTGCTCGGCCGTGCTGCTCACGATGTCGAACGTGGTCGCGCGGTCGCCGCTGGAGGCCGTGATGTCGAGGAAGGTGAGCTCGTCGGCGCCCTCGGCGTCGTAGACCCGCGCCATCTCGACCGGGTCGCCCGCGTCGACCAGGTCGACGAAGTTGACGCCCTTCACGACGCGCCCCGCGTCGACGTCGAGGCAGGGGATGACACGCACGGCGAGACTCACCCGCCGAGCCTATCGATCCGGTCCGACGCTCAGCCCTCGAGCCTGCGCCGCTTCCTGGCGATCTTCTCCTCGAGCTCCTCGACCCGCTGCTCACGGTTGAGGTGGTGCATGAACCAGCCGAACCCGATGCCGAGGCTCGGGAAGACCGGCCAGAAGAAGAGCAGCTCGCCCGACGCCGCGCTCGTGGCCGCCCAGATCCCGGTGGTCAGCGCGGTGACACCGATCCAGCCGTTGCGGGAGTCGCGCGACTCACGCCGGAACTTCTCCTCCGCCTCGGTGCGGGCGGAGCGCGCCGCACCAGCGGGCCGCCTCGCGGCGACCAGGTCCGAGAGGAGCGGCACGACGTCGGCCACGACGATCACCCCGAGGGCGCCCTCGACGCGACGTTCGTACTCCGCCCGGTCGAGCCGGCCCTCGGCGTAGGCGTCGCGCAGCACGCCGAGCACGACGTCGCGGTCGGCGTCGCTGGCGCGCAAGGTCGCAGCCGCCGGCGTGCTCGGGTCGGCGCTCAGCCGGTCCCACTCCCCTGTCATGGGCCCAGCGTGCCACGGCCCAGGAGCAGGGCGCCGGACGTCGTGGACCCGCTCAGCGACCGCGCGTGAGGGCGAGCGCGTCCTCGAGCGTGAACTGGCCGGTGTACAGGGCGGTACCGGCGATCGCGCCCTCGACCCCGACGTCGACCAGGCCCATGAGCGCCTCGATGTCGGCCAGCGTCGTCACGCCGCCCGACGCGATGACGGGCCGCTCGGTGCGGGCGCACACGTCGCGCAGGAGGTCGAGGTTCGGGCCCTGGAGCATGCCGTCCTTGTTGACGTCGGTGACGACGTAGCGGGCGCATCCCTCGGCGTCGAGCCGCTCGAGCGTCTCGTACAGGTCGCCGCCGTCACGGGTCCAGCCGCGGGCGGCCAGCGTCGTGCCGCGGACGTCGAGCCCGATGGCCACGCGGTCGCCCCACTCGGCGATGACCTTCGCGCACCACTCGGGGTTCTCGAGCGCCGCGGTGCCGATGTTGACCCGGCGACAGCCGGCGTCCATCGCGGCCCGGAGCGACTCGTCGTCGCGCATGCCGCCGGACATCTCGACGTCGATGTCGAGCGTGCCGACGATCGTGGCGAGCAGGTCGCGGTTGTGGCCGTGCCCGAAAGCGGCGTCGAGGTCGACCAGGTGGATCCACTCCGCGCCGGCCGACTGCCAGCGCAGCGCCGCCTCGACGGGGTCGCCGAACCGCTTCTCCGAGCCGTCGACCCCCTGGACCAGCTGCACGGCCTGGCCGCCCTTCACGTCGACGGCGGGCAGCAGCTGCAGGTAGTCACTCACGGGGCCGATCGTATCGGCGGTCCCCGGGCTCGGGGACCGCGGCGTCGTAGGGTGTCGCCGTGCCGCTGCTGCTCCGCCTGCTGGGTCTGGGGTCGGTCGCGCGCGCCGGGTCGGAGCTGCCGCCGGGCCTGCCCCGCGTCGTCTCGTCCGTGCTGCTCGTGGTGGCCAACCTCGTGCCCGTCTGGGGCGTGCTGCGCGGCGACCTCGGCGTCGGCGACGTGTTCGTCCTGTACTGGATCGAGAACGTGGCCGTGTGGCTCGTCACGATCGTCAAGATCGCCACGGCGCAGGCGCCGGAGGACCCCACGAAGGTCACGATGACGATGAACGGACGGCGCGTGGCCCCGGACCCGCGCGTCATGGCGGGCTTCTTCGCCTTCCACTACGGCCTGTTCACCCTCGTGCACGGCGTGTTCGCCTTCGTGCTGGCCTTCACCACCGGTGGGTTCACCGGCAGCGCGGGCTTCTGGGTCCTCTCCGTGCTGGTGCTGGTCTGGAGCCACGCACTGTCGCTCGCCCTGCACTGGTTCGGCCGCGACGAGCGTGCGCGCGCCACGCCGTCGCGCACGATGCTGCTCCCCTACCCCCGGATGCTCGTGCTGCACCTGTCGGTGATCGGGGCGTTCTTCCTGCTGGGTGGCCCCGACGGCCGTCCCGCGGAGGCGATCGGACCCGTCGTCCTGCTCTGCGGCCTCAAGACGCTCGTCGACCTGGGCTTCCACCTGCGCGAGCACCGTCCGCCCCGGCGTTGACGGGGGCGGGGACAGGTCAGAGCGTGGCGATCCAGTTCTCGAGCAGGCGTCGACCGGCGTCGCCGGACTTCTCGGGGTGGAACTGCGTGGCCCAGAGTGGACCGTTCTCGACGGCAGAGACGAAGCGGTCTCCCCCGTACTCGGTCCAGGTGACCTGCGGCGCGCGGAACGACGTGCCCTCGACGTCGAGCTCCCAGCGCCGCACGCCGTAGGAGTGCACGAAGTAGAACCGCTCGCCCTCGAGTCCGGCGAACATCCGGGAACCCTCGGGCGGCTCGACCGTGTCCCAGCCCATGTGCGGGACGATCGGCGCCTGGAGCCGTTCCACGACGCCGGGCCACTCCCTGCACCCGGCCGTCCGGACACCGTGCTCGATGCCCTCGCCGAACAGGATCTGCATGCCCACGCAGATGCCCAGCACCGGTCGACCGGCGATGAGCCGACGCTCGATGATCCGTTCGCCGTCGACCTCCAGCAGGCCGGCCATGCACGCCGCGAACGCGCCGACGCCCGGCACGAGCAGTCCGTCGGCAGTCTCGGCCACCGCCGGGTCCGACGTCAGCGTGACGTCCGCCCCTGCGCGCTCGACGGCGCGCACGGCCGACCGGAGGTTGCCCGACCCGTAGTCGAGGACCGCGACCGTGGGTCGCCCCGCGACCGGCGCCGTGGCGTCCGCCACTAGAGCGCGCCCTTGGTCGACGGGATGCCCGTCTCCCGAGGGTCGGGCTCGATCGCCTCACGGAGCGCGCGGGCCAGCGCCTTGAACTGGCACTCGGCGATGTGGTGCGGGTCGCGGCCGGCGATCAGGGTCATGTGCAGCGTCAGACCGGCGTGGTGCGCGATCGACTCGAGCACGTGCGACGTGAGGGACCCGGAGTACTGGCCACCGATCACGACCGTGATCTGGCGCTCCGGCTCGCCCTCGTGCACGAAGTAGGGCCGCCCGGACACGTCGACCGTGCAGGTGGCGATCGCCTCGTCGAGCGGGATCGTGGCCGTGCCGTACCGACGGATGCCGGCCTTGTCACCGAGCGCCTCGCGCAGCGCGTCGCCGATGGCGATCGCGGTGTCCTCGACGGTGTGGTGGGCGTCGATGTGCAGATCGCCCTCGGTCTTGACGGTGAGGTCGACCAGCGAGTGCCGCGCCAGCGCGGTGAGCATGTGGTCGTAGAAGCCGACGCCGGTCGAGATGTCGTGCCGGCCGGTGCCGTCGAGGTCGAGCTCGACCACCACGTGCGACTCCGAGGTCTTCCGCTCGACGCGTGCTGTCCTGCGCTCACCCGGGCGGGGGTGCCGGGCCGTGGTCGGCTGGTCAGACATCGGTGACCTCCTTCAAGGCCGTGAAGAACGCGTCCATCTCGGACGGCGTCCCGATGGAGACGCGCAGCCATCCTAGGGGCCCGGTCTCGCGGATCAGGACCCCGCGGTCGACGAGCGCCTGCCACGTGGCGTGGCGGTCGTCGAACGTGCCGAACAGGATGAAGTTCGCGTCGGAGTCGGCGACCGTGAAGCCGTGCTCCCGGAGCCGGGCCGCCGTCGCGTCGCGCGTGGCGCGCAGGGCGTCGACCTGGGCCAGCAGCGCGTCGGTGTGGCGCAGCGCCGCCTCCGCCGTGGCCTGGGTGACCGACGACAGGTGGTACGGCAGCCGCACGATGCGCAGCGCGTCGACGACGTCGGCGTGCGCGGCCAGGTAGCCGAGGCGGCCACCGGCCAGGGCGAACGCCTTGCTCATGGTGCGGGTGACGACGAGCCGCGGGAACTCCTCGAGCAGCTCCAGCGCCGAGGGCGTGCCCTCGCGGCGGAACTCGGCGTAGGCCTCGTCGACCACCACGATCCCGGGCGCGGCCTCGAGCACGGCCCGCGTGTGCGCAGGATCCAGCGCGGTGCCGGTGGGGTTGTTGGGCGAGGTCAGGAACACGACGTCGGGCCGCTCGGCCTCGATGAGCGCGACCGCGGCGGCCGCGTCGATCCCGAAGTCCTCGCGGCGCTGCCCGGCCACCCACCTCGTGTGGGTGTTGCGTGCGTACTCGGGGTACATCGAGTACGTGGGGGCGAAGGAGAGCGCCGTGCGGCCGGGGCCGCCGAAGGCCTGCAGGATCTGCTGCATGACCTCGTTGGAGCCGTTGGCCGCCCACACCCGCGAGGCGTCGAGGTCCGCCGCCGGCACCTCGGCCGTGAGGTACGCGGCGAGGGCCGTCCGCAGCGACCACGCCTCGCGATCGGGGTACCGGTTGAGCCCGAGCGCGGCGGCACGCACCGACGCGGCGACGTCGTCGGCGGCGGCCTCGCTGGGCCCGTAGGGGTTCTCGTTGGTGTTGAGGCGCACGGGCACGTCGATCTGCGGCGCACCGTAGGGCTCCTCGTCCCGGAGCTCCTCGCGGATCGGGAGCCACGCGGCGGGGGTGCCGGGCCGTGGGCGGCGATCGGGCACGGGGACGCTCACTCGGCGTGCCCCGGCAGGGGTGCCGGGCCCTGGGCGGCAGACGATCCCGTCCGCACCGCCACGGCGGCACCGTGCGACGGCAGGTCCTCGGCCGCCGCCAGCACCTCGACGTGGTGGCCGACCTCGCGCAGGGCCTGCTCGGTGTAGGTGACGACGTGCACGTTCTTGCAGAAGGCGCGCACCGACAGTCCCGACGAGTGGCAGGCGCAGCCCGCCGTGGGCAGCACGTGGTTCGACCCGGCGGCGTAGTCGCCGAGGGACACCGGCGTCCAGGCACCGACGAAGATCGCGCCGGCGTTGACAATGCGCGCGGCGACGGCCGCCGAGTCGGCGGTCTGGATCTCCAGGTGCTCGGCCGCGTACGCGTTCGCGACGTCGACCGCCTGGTCCAGGTCGTCGACGAGCACGATGGCGGACTGCCGACCGGCCAGGGACGTGGTGATGCGCTCCGCGTGCGTGGCCGTGGGCACCTGGCGCTCCAGCTCGGCGGTGACCGCGTCGGCGAGGGCGTCGCTGGGCGTCACGAGGACGCTCGCGGCCATCGGGTCGTGCTCGGACTGGCTGATCATGTCGGCCGCCACGAAGGCGGGATCGGCCGCGTCGTCCGCGATCACGGCGATCTCGGTGGGCCCGGCCTCGGAGTCGATCGCCACGGTGCCCTGGAGGTAGCGCTTGGCCGCGGCCACGTAGATGTTGCCCGGACCGGTCACGAGGTCCACCGGCTCCACGGAGCCACCTGTGGCGACGCTGCCGTAGGCGAGCAGCGCGAGCGCCTGCGCTCCCCCGGCGGCGTACACCTCGTCGATGCCGAGCAGGGCGCACGCCGCGAGGATCGTGGGGTGCGGGAGACCGCCGAACTCCGACTGCGGGGGCGACGTGAGCGCGATGGACCCGACGCCCGCGACCTGCGCCGGCACCGTGTTCATGACGACGGTGCTGACCAGCGGCGCGAGCCCGCCGGGCACGTAGAGGCCCACGCGCTGCATCGGCACGATCCGTCGCTCGACGGTCGCACCCTCGGCCACCGTCGTGACCACGGTCTGCTCCAGCTCGGCCTCGCACGTCACGCGCAGCCGAGCGATGGACTCCTCCAGACCCGCCCGGATCGCCGGGTCGAGCTCGGCGAGAGCGGCGGCCAGGTGCTCCTGGGCCACGCGCAGCGACGCCGGGCGCACGCCGTCGAAGCGTTCGCCGTACTCCAGGACGGCCTCCTCGCCGCGGGCTCGGACGTCCTCGCAGAGGGGCGCCACCACCTCCAGCGCGTGCTCGACGTCCTGCTGCGCACGGGGCAGCTCGGCGGTCGGGTCGAGGCGGAGGTCGAGGCGTCTGATCACGCACCGATTCTAGGGACCGCCCCTGCGCCTAGGATCGGGCCCCGTGACGTCACGCGACCTGCAGCAGCCCGTCGTGGCCGGTGTCGTGACCGCGATCGTCGGCTTCACGTCCTCGTTCGCGGTGGTGCTGGCGGGTCTGCGCGCCGTCGGCGCCTCGCCCGACGAGGCCGCGAGCGGCCTGTTCGCCCTCACCGTGGCATTCGGACTGCTCATGTCCGGCCTCGCCCTGTGGACGCGGCTGCCGGTCACGCTGGCCTGGTCGACCCCGGGGGCCGCCCTCCTGGTGAGCACCGGCCCCGTGGCCGGCGGATGGCCCGCCGCCGTGGGCGCGTTCGTGCTCACCGGCGTGCTCCTGGCCCTGACCGGGCTCGTGCCGTGGCTCGGTCGGCTGGCGGCCGCCATCCCCGTCCCGCTGGCCCAGGCGATGCTCGCCGGTGTGCTGCTGCAGCTCTGCCTCGCCCCCTTCACGGCGTTCGCGGCGTCCCCCTGGGCGGTCGGCCCGGTGATCGTCGTGTGGCTGCTGGGCACGCGATGGGCCACCCGGTGGGCCGTCCCGCTGGCCCTGCTCACGGCTCTCGTCGTCATCGCCGTCTCGCTCGTCGAGAGGGGGACCACGCTGGAGGCCGCGTCGCTGCTCCCCCGGCTCGAGCCCACGGCACCCGCGCTCACCGTCGCGTCCGTCGTCGGCATCGCGCTGCCGCTGACCGTCGTGACCCTGGCGTCGCAGAACATCCCGGGTGTCGCGGTGATGCGCAGCTTCGGCTACACCGTCCCGTGGCGTGCCTCGATGGTGACGACCGGCGCGGGAACCGGGGTCGCCGCGGTCTTCGGCGGTCACGCGATCAACCTCGCCGCCATCTCGGCCGCGCTCGCCGCCGGTGAGCAGGCCGGCGACCGGTCCCGCCGGTGGGTGGCCGCGTTCGTCGCGGGGCTCACCGCGCTGGTCCTGGCCTTCACCTCGGGCGCCCTCGTGGCCGTCACCGAGAAGGCACCGGCCGGCATCGTCGAGACGGTGGCCGGGCTCGCGCTGCTGTCCACCTTCGCCGCCTCGGTCGTCGCGGCCCTGCAGGACGCGCGCGGGCGGACGAGCGCGGCAGTCACGTTCCTGGTCGCTGCCTCCGGTCTGCAGCTGCTGGGCGTCGGGGCCGCGTTCTGGGCGTTGGTCGTCGGCCTGCTGGTCCGGTCCACGATCGAGCGGCCACCGCACGAGGAGGAGCCCCGTGGCGAGATCGACGAGGCCTGAGGCCACCCCGGCCTTGGCCGCCGTACGCCGCGCCGGCGTGGAGCACCGCGTGCACCGCTACGAGCACGATCCGCGTGCCACCTCCTACGGGCTCGAGGCCGCCGACGCGCTCGGCGTGGAGCCGGCGCGGATCTTCAAGACCCTCCTGGCGGACGTCGACGGCGAGCTGGCCGTGGGCGTCGTGCCCGTCACCGCCCAGCTCGACCTCAAGGCCCTGGCGGCGACCCTCGGCAACAAGCGTGCCCAGATGGCCGACCCGCAGCGCGCCGAGAAGGCCACCGGCTACGTGCTGGGCGGCATCTCCCCGCTCGGCCAGCGACGTCGGCTCCGCACGGCGATCGACGCGTCGGTGCTGGACTGGGACACCGTGCACGTGTCCGCGGGCCGTCGGGGGCTCGAGGTCGAGCTGGCACCGGCGGACCTGGTGCGACTCACCGCAGCGACGTTGGGTCCGCTGGCACGCTGACGCGGGACCGGCGCCCGGTGGCCCACGTGACGAGGAGCAGGCCGAGCAGACCGGCGATCGGCCACACGAGGAACGAGGCGAGGGCGTCGACCGCCGGCTGAGCCGGGATGAGGTCGCCGATCTTCGGGTCCGTCGTCGCCGCCGGGTCGCCCGGCCCCAGCCAGAGACCCACGCGCCACGTGACGATCGACGCCAGCAGGGTGCCGGCGACGACGATCGGTGCCAGGACCCAGCCGAGACGGCGCAGCACGAAGCCCACCACGACCGCCCAGACGAGGCTCAGCGCGGCCCCGATCGCCACGAACAGCAGCTCGACACCGACCTGCAGGCCGGAGGCCTCCTCGGTGAGGACGATCCCCTGCTCGGTGACGAGCCACTCCGGCGGACGGGAGAGCCCGATCCACAGCGCGCCCGCGCCGACCGAGAGCAGGAGCAGGACGACGACCGCCAGCACGGCCCGCACGGTCGCGCCGCGGGCACCGCCGCTCACCCCAGACAATGTGGCCCCAGGAGCTCCTTGAGGTCGGCGATGAGCGACGAGGACGGCTTGACCCGCAACCCGTCGTCGAGCCGCATGACCTTGGTGGTGCCGGTGCCGACGAGGCGCAGGTGCACCTCGGTCATGCCCGGGTGGTTGCCGAGCACCTGCTTGAACCTGCCGATCGTGTCGCTCGTGCACCGCGCCACCGGCAGGGTGACGACCACGGGGGCGTCGGACTGTCCGCCCGAGCCCATGGCCGGCAACGTCACCTCGAGCGCGTTCAGCTCGATGCTGTCGTCCTTGCGGCGCAGGCGGCCCTTGACGACCACGACCGTGTCGGGCACCAGCACCGGCGCGGCGAGGTTGTAGGCGCCGGGGAAGACCATCACGTCGATGCTGCCGTCGAGGTCCTCGACGGTCACGAGGGCCCACGTGTCGCCCTTCTTGCTGAGCCGGCGCTGCACGGCCGTGATGAGACCGCACACGCGCACGGTGGTGCCGTCGGGTCGTTCGGCGTCGGCGATGAGGTCGCCGATCGAGCAGTCGCTGCTGGCCTTGAGCACGTGCTCCAGACCGGCGAGCGGGTGGTCGGAGACGTACAGACCCAGCATGTCGCGCTCGAACGCGAGCAGCTGGGTCTTCTCCCACTCCGGCATCTGCGGCACCGCGACCGTGACACCGGTGAACGCGTCGTCCATGCCCCCGAACAGGGAGTCCTGGCCGATGGCGGCGTTGCGCTTGAGGTCGATGTACTGGTCGACGGCGTCCTCGGCGATGGTCGTCAACGCCCGCCGCCGGTGGCCGAGGGAGTCGAAGGCGCCGGCCTTGATGAGCGAGTCGAGCACGCGCTTGTTGCACACGTGGGTGGGGACCTTGTCGAGGAAGTCGGTGAAGTCGGCATAGGGGCCGTTCTCCTCGCGACCGGCCACGATCCCGGCCACCACGTTCTCGCCGACGTTGCGGATGGCGCCGAGCCCGAAGCGGATGTCCTCCCCGACGGAGGCGAAGTTGGAGACCGAGTCGTTGACGTCGGGCGGCAGGACCTGGATGCCGAGCCGTCGGCACTCCGCGAGGTAGATGGCCGACTTGTCCTTGTCGCCGCGGGTGCTGGTGAGCAGCGCCGCCATGTACTCGGCCGGGTAGTTGGCCTTGAGGTAGGCCGTCCAGTAGGAGATGACGCCGTAGGCGGCCGAGTGCGCCTTGTTGAAGGCGTAGTCGGAGAAGGGCAGCAGGATCTCCCACAGCGCCGTGATGGCCGGCTGGGAGTAGCCCCGCTCGAGCATGCCGGCCTGGAACCCGGCGTACTGCTTGTCGAGCTCCTCCTTCTTCTTCTTGCCCATGGCACGCCGCAGGTTGTCGGCCTGGCCGAGGCTGAAGCCGGCCAGCACCTGGGCGATCTCCATCACCTGCTCCTGGTAGACGATGAGGCCGTAGGTCTCCCCCAGGACGTCCTTGAGCGGCTCCTCCAGCTCGGGGTGGATGGGCTCGATGCTCTCGCGCCCGTTCTTGCGCCGGGCGTACTTGTTGTGCGAGTCCGCACCCATCGGGCCGGGCCGGTAGAGCGCGCCCACGGCCGAGATGTCCTCGAACTTGTCCGGACGCATGCTGCGCAGCAGGGCACGCATGGGACCGCCGTCGAGCTGGAACACGCCGAGCGTGTCTCCTCGCGACAGCAGGTCGTAGGTGGCCGGGTCGTCGAAGGTCAGGTCCTCCAGGACGACGTCCTCGCCCCGGTTGGCCTTGATGTTGATGAGCGCGTCGTCGAGGACGGTGAGGTTGCGCAGCCCCAGGAAGTCCATCTTGACCAGCCCGAGCGCCTCGCACATCGGGTAGTCGAACTGCGTGATGATCGCGCCGTCCTGCTCGCGCTGCATGATCGGCACGATGTCGATGAGCGGCTCGCTGCTCATGATCACGCCGGCGGCGTGCACGCCCCAGTTGCGGATCTGGCCCTCGAGCCCGAGCGCCGTGTCGTAGATCTTGCGGACCTCGGCGTCGCTCTCGTGGAGGTCGCGGAACTCCTTGCCGTCGTTGTAGCGCTTGTGCTGGGGGTCGAACAGCTGCTTGAGGGGCACGCCCTTGCCCATGATGTCGGCCGGCAGCGCCTTGGTGATGCGCTCGCCCATGTTGAACGGGTAGTCGAGCACGCGGTTGGCGTCCTTGATGGCGGCCTTGGCCTTGAGCCGGCCGAAGGTGGCGATGTAGGCCACGCGGTCGTTGCCGTACTTGTCGCTGACGTAGCGGATGACCTCGCTGCGACGACGCTCGTCGAAGTCGATGTCGAAGTCGGGCATCGACGGACGCTCGGGGTTGAGGAACCGCTCGAAGATGAGGCCGTGCGTGAGCGGGCAGAGGTCGGTGATGCGCAGCGCGTACGCGGCGATCGAGCCGGCGCCCGAGCCACGGCCGGGACCCACGCGGATGCCGTTGTCCTTCGACCAGTTGATGAAGTCGGCGACCACGAGGTAGTAGCCGCAGTAGCCCTTGGTCTTGATGACCTCGAGCTCCATCTCGACCCGGTCGCGCACGGCCTGGGTGAGGGCGTCGCCCGGGTAGCGGGACTCGATGCCGCGCCAGACCTCCTGGACGAACCAGCTCTCCTCGGTCTCCCCCGCGGGCACGTCGGCCCGGGCCATGTAGCCGCCGTTGGACTCGGTGAACTCCACGTCGCAGCGTTCGGCGATGAGAAGCGTGTTGTCGCACGCCTCCTTCATGTCGAAGCGGTCCTCCCACAGCTCGCGCATCTCGGCGGCGGACTTCACGTAGTAGCCGCCGCCGTCGAACTTGAGCCGCTTGGGGTCGGCGACGGACTTGCCCGACGCGACGCAGATGAGCGCGTCGTGCGCGTCGGCGTCCTCGGGGTGCGTGTAGTGGCAGTCGTTGGTCGCGACGGGCGGCAGGCCCAGCTGCTTGCCCAGCCGCAGGAGGTCGTCGCGGACCTCCTTCTCGATGGGGATGCCGTGGTCCATCAGCTCGAGGAAGAAGTTGCCCTTGCCGAAGATGTCCTGGAAGTCGGCGGCGGCCTGCACCGCCTCGTCGTACTGGCCCAGGCGCAGCCGCGTCTGCACCTCGCCCGAGGGACACCCCGTGGTGGCGATGAGCCCCGTGCCGTAGCGCTGCAGGAGGTCGCGGTCGGCACGCGGCTTGTAGTAGTAGCCCTCCAGGCTGGACAGCGACGACAGCCGGAACAGGTTGTGCATGCCCTCCGTGGTGGAGGCGAGCATGGTCATGTGCGTGTAGGCGCCACCACCGGCGACGTCCTTGCCGCCCTCCTCCTCGTCACCGCTGACACCGCGGCCCCACTTGACCTTGCGCCGCTCGCTGCGGTGGGTGCCCGGGGTCAGGTAGGCCTCGAGCCCGATGATCGGCTTCACGCCGTGCGAGCGGGCCTTGGACCAGAAGTCGTAGGCGCCGTGCACGTTGCCGTGGTCGGTCATCGCGATGGCCGGCATCCCGAGCGACGCGGTGCGCTCGAACATGCCGTCGAGCAGCGCGTGACCGTCGAGCATCGAGTACTCCGTGTGGTTGTGCAGGTGCACGAAGGACGAGTCGCTCGGCATCGGGTGATGCGCCTCCAGACATGGCGGACGGACGGCCCCGAGGGGCGGAGGAGGGGAAGGACATCAGCCTACGTGACCCTCCCGACGCATCGGCCGAGGCACGCGGACCGCCCGGGCCGCCGAGGCGGCCCGGGCACGATCAGTCCTTCGGGGCGGCGGGCTTGTCGAGGGCGAACAGCCCCACGTCGAGCACTGGTCCCTCGGGCGGGTCGTTCGGGGCGTCCGGTCCGTACGTCGACGACCACGAGTAGTCGTTGCGGGTGAGGGCCACGCCGCCCTTCCACGGGGTCACGTCGGGCGAGACCTGCAGCCCGTTGCGGGCGTCGGCCCCGAGCTTCCACCGGCCGGTGATCTTCCCGCTCTTCGCGTCGATCGTCATGAGCTCGGTGCTCACCTCGTTCGACAACGTGACGAGCACCGAGCGTCCACCGTCGGTGAGCTGCAGGTCCTCGGACAGGTAGGTGCCGCGGCGTGCCTTCTCCATCGAGGTCTCGATCGAGGAGGTGTCGACGGTCCAGAGCATCTCGTCGTCCTCGAGGGAGTACCGGACGATGCCGCCGTTCTGCGTCATCACCACCGACCCGTCCTCGAAGCCGACCGAGGCGTAGCCACCCACGACGGCGCTCGAGAGGTCGAGCTTCGTCAGGTCGGGCTCGCCGTAGGCCCGCTCCTTCGTGCCGGTCTTGGCGACGACCTTGCCCGTGGCCGGGTCGAGCTTCACGAGGGAGTCCGACAACGTCGACTCCGGGCCCGTGTAGGTGCCGAACGTCACGCCGACCCAGAGTCCGTTCCCGGTGAACGGGGAGACGGTGTTGTCGGCGTCGGGCTTCTTGCCGAACAGGGCGGACGCCTTGGCGGACCACACCTTCTGGAACGTCGGGGCCCGGAAGGCCTGCACGGTCCAGTCACCACCCTTGGCGTCCTTCGCGGAGACGACGACGAGCGACGGGTCCTCCGGGGTGCGCTGCCAGTAGTACGGCGTGAGCCCGAGGTCGGCGACCTCCACGAGCCGGTCGCCGTCGACGCGGTTGATCGTGTCGTCCTCGGCGATCACGAAGTCGGTGCCGTCGTGGGTGACGATCCGCCCGACGGACTTCTTGGCCGCCGGCACCTCGACCTCGACCTGCGTGCCCTTGCCCGAACCGACCCTCATGAGGCCGGTGCACCGATCGCCCTCGCGGTACGAGAGCAGGATCGACGTGGCTTTGCGGTCGGGGTCGGACGCCGAGCAGACCCTGACCTCGGGGTCGTCGCCGAGGGTGCCCTTCCAGGTCTTCTTGCCCTTCGTGTCGTACGCCTGCAGGCGGTTGTCCACGTAGGTGACGACCGCCGAGCCGGTGTAGACCGCGCCGACGGACGACGTGGCGTCGGGGTCCTCGGCCTCGATGGAGGCCAGCGGCTCGGCGTCGACGTCGATCGGGCCCGCGGTGGGCACGGGACGGTCCTGCGGCGCGACCTCCTCGCCGGGCTCGGGGAACGTGAAGACCCCGATGTCGAAGAGGTCGCCCTCGGGCTCCTCGAGCTCACCGAAGCCGTCGAACGTCCGCTGCCAGGCCTCGAAGTTGCGAGTGAGCACGAGCCCGTCCTCGTAGAGGGTCGCGCCCGGCTCCACCTGGAAGCCATTGGCGTACTCCTCCGGCAGGGGCCACCGTCCGACGAGGGTGCCCTTGGCGGCGTCGACCGCGATGACCTCGGTGGTCGTGTCGTTGCTGACGGTGGCCACGAGGTACCCGTCGGCGGTCAGGCCCTGGGGCAGCACGGTCCGCAGCGGGAACCGCTCGTCGGAGGCCTGCTCGAGCTGCGTCAGGTCGAGCTCCCACGTCTGCTTCTTCGTCTCCAAGGAGTAGCGCGACAGCCCACGGGCCTGGGCGAAGATCATCTCGCCCTTCTTCCCGACGGCCAAGGAGCGGTCGAACTGGTTGGCGGCGCTCGCGAGGTCGAACGTGCCCTCCTCCAGCGGCTTCTCCGGGGGCGACGTGGGCGCCTGGGCCGTGCCCACGGGCTTGCCGCTCGCGGGATCGAGCTTGGTCATGTGGTAGGTCGTGCCGATCTGCTGCACGGCCCAGGTCGGGTCGCCCGGGGAGAGCGAGACCACGCAGTCGGACGCCTGGTCCGGGAAGGCGGTGGCGCCCGGCGTGGTCCAGACCGGCTCGAACGAGGGCAGCTCGTAGGCGTCGACGTTGCACTCGGGGTCGCTCAGGCGCGACCCGACGAGCAGCGTCCCGTCGGCGGACGGGAAGAGGTCGAAGTAGGAGTCGTCCTTCAGCCGGGCGATGGGCTCGGGCTCCTTCGCGGCCGAGCGCCACACGACACCGCGCATGTCGATGAGGTAGTCCTTGCCGTCGACGGTGAGCAGGTTCTCGAACGCCCCACCCGCCGACTCGCCCTCGAAGGTCACGCCCAGGTCCTGCTCGACCATGTTCGAGAGGACCTTGCCGTCGGCCACGCGGACGGTCGCGACGGACGAGCAGTACGAGCCGTCGCCGTAGACCACGGTGAACTGCTTGACGGCCCGGTCGGGCTGGGACACGAAGCAGACCGAGCCTCCCTTGAGGTCGAGCTTGGCCGTCCAGAGCTGGTCGCCGGACTCCAGGTCGTAGCCGGAGATGTCGTCGACGGAGTAGCCGACGGCCGTCGACCCGCTGATGAACGCACCGGAGCGACGCTCGACGAGCGCGGTGTCGAGCGAGCCGACCTGCTCCTCGAGCTCGTCTGCGGCGGCGAACAAGGCCTTGGCCTCCAGGGCCGGCCCGGTGGCGGGCCCGGCAGCGGCGGGCGGCTTGTCGGGCAGCGGGAGCGAGGCCTTCTCGTCCTCGTCGTCGCCCCCCGAGCACCCCGCGAGCAGGAGTGCGCCACACACCAGCAGCGCCGAGGTCGTGCGGACGCCGCTGCGGAGTCCCCCGAGGTTCGTCATGCGTTCAACCACTTCCTGGTCGCGTCGAACAGGTCGCGGGTGCGACCGTCGAGCTCTCCACCGACACCGCTGCCGTCGCTCCCGCCGTAGTAGTGCTCGGCCTCCTCGAAGACGGCCGATCGGCCGCGCCGGTCCTCCACGTAGGCGAAGACGGCAGCGGCGCTCACGTAGTTGCCGTAGCGCGCGTCCGGGTCCTTCGAGTAGAAGGACTCGCGCCCCTTCGAAGCGTTCTCGACCGCCTTGACGAACGATCCGAAGCGGCCGCGGATGCGAGCGCCGTCCTGCGCCATCAGGCGACGTGCGCCGCGGTCGCCCCACGTGGCCAGCCCCTCCGCGGTCCACGACGGGGCACCTCCGCCGGCGAGCCACTGGTTCGCGAGAACGTGCACGGCCTCGTGGCAGCAGACGTCCTCGAAGTCAGGACGCGACAACGACGTCTGGTGCATCCCGACGCGACCGGTGCCGAGCGGCAGCCCCTTCACCGACGCGGCCTTCTTCTGCCCCTTCGCCAGCTCCTTCGGGTCGACGAACGGGTGGTAGTAGGCGTGGGCGTCAGCCTCGCCGAGAGCGACTCCGCCCCACAGCTTGCCGTCGATGGCCGGCCAGGTGAGCGCGTAGAAGACCTTGTCGACGCCCTTCGGCCGTGGCATCAGGTCGAAGGCGCGCTTGGCGCCGGCCTCGATCGTGCCGGAGATGCGCTTGGCGGTGGCCGCGTCCTTCGAACGGAACGCGAGGTAGGTGTGCTTGGTCTCGATCGCGTCGATGTCGGCGACGTCCCAGAAGGACGGGTCGTAGCTCTCCTCCGGCTCGCCGATCCTCAGCAGCTCCAGCGGGGACTTCTCGTCCGCCTTGCGGAAGCTGGCCCGGTAGGTCTCCACCACCTGCTGGCCGTCGGCACCGCGGACCTGGTGGGCGAAGACGAGGTCGCCGTCGTACTCGACGATGCCGCCGGCACCGTTGCGGGTGCGCCCGCCCGGCACGCCCACGTACCACTCGCCGTCGATGAAGCCCAGGCGACCGAAGTTCTCGAAGCGCCGGCTCCAGCGCGCGCGCACGTCGTCGAGGGAGTAGTCGTCCCCCTTGATCACCTGCAGGAGCTTCTCGACGTCCCCGGTCCCGAACGCAGTGTTCAGCTGCTCGCTCAGCGCGGCCACGTCGTCCTGCGTGACCGCGTTCCCGGCGTTCGGGCGAAAGATCTTCGGGCCCTTCGTCGCCTCACCGCCGGGCTTGGAGCCACCCGACGAGCACGACGCCACCAGCAGGCCGGCGGAGCCGATCAGAAGGGTCCGACGATCCAACGCGCTCATGCTGCTCCCCGACGTGGTGGTGTGACGTGCGGCCCGATGCTAACCGCTGCCGACGCGCCACGCGTGACTTACGGGAGATCCATCCCGGTTCGTCCCTCACGGCCCTCAGCGGGAGCTGGCGATCGTGTACTGACGGATCGAGAGCGGGACGAAGACGGCGAGGATCAGCACGACCCACAGGAGCGTGTACAGCACCGGGTTCTGCATCGACCACGCGTCGGGCACTGGCACCGAGGCGCTGGTGTTGCCGAACAGCTCGCGGCACGCCTGGGTGACGGCCGAGACCGGGTTCCACTCCACGAACGGCCGGAGGAAGGAGTTGAAGCTCTCCGTGGGCACGAACGCGTTGGAGACGAACGTCAGCGGCATGATCACGATGAACGAGGCGTTGTTGATGACCTCGACGCTCGGCACCAGCAGGCCGATGTAGCCCATGATCCAGCTGACCGCGTACGCGAACAGCAGCAGGAGCAGGAAGCCCGCGAGCATGTCGAGGACGCCCTCGCGTGCACGCCAGCCGACCAGCAGCCCGGTGAGCGCCATGATGATGAGCGAGAGGACGTTGTAGATGATGTCGGACGTCGTCCGCCCCACGAGCACCGCCGAGCTGGACATGGGCAGCGAGCGGAAGCGGTCGATGATGCCCTTCTGCATGTCCTCGGCCAGGCCCGCCCCGGTGAAGGTGGCCCCGAAGACCACGGTCTGGGCGAAGATGCCGCCGATGAGGAACTCGCGGTAGTTGAGGCCCTCCCCCGCGTCGATGGCGCCACCGAAGACGAAGGCGAACAGCAGCACGAACATGATGGGTGAGATCAGGACGAAGACCAGGATCTCGGGGACCCGCTTGATCTTGATGACGTTGCGCTTGGCGACGACCCAGCCGTCGCTCGCGACTCGGGCGGCGTTCATGCGGATGCCTCTTCCTGCTCGTCGGTCTCGGGAGCGGGCTCGCGCTCGGCGGCGTGCCCGGTCAGGCTGAGGAACACGTCGTCGAGCGTCGGCCGCCGCAGCCCGATGTCGACCACGGCGACGTGCTCGTCCTGCAGGGCCTGCAGGACCGTCGAGAGCTGCCGGGCGCCGTCGGTGACGGGTGCGGCCACCCCGCGGCCGTTGGCGTCGACCTGGACGTCGCCGATGGCGACGCCGGCCAGGATCCGGGCGGCGGTGTCCCGGTGGGCGGGGTCGGCGACCACGATCTCGACACGCTCGCCGCCGGTACGGGACTTGAGCTCGTCGGCGGTGCCCTGGGCGATCGCGCGTCCGGAGTCGATGACCACGATGTCGTCGGCCAGCAGGTCCGCCTCCTCCAGGTACTGCGTGGTCAGCAGCAGGGTGGCGCCGGAGTCGACCAGCTCCTGGATGACGCCCCACATCTGCTGACGGGCCCGCACGTCGAGCCCGGTGGTGGGCTCGTCGAGGATGAGCACCGGCGGGGCGGCGACGAGGGCGCCCGCGAGGTCGAGTCGACGTCGCATGCCCCCGGAGTAGGTCTTGGAGGGCCGGTCGCCGGCCTCCGCGAGGTCGAAGCGCTCGAGCAGCTCACGTGCCCGGGTCCGCGACGCCGAGCGTCCGAGTCCGTACAGCCGGCCGATCATGTCGAGGTTCTCGAAGCCGGTGAGGTACTCGTCGACCGCGGCGTACTGCCCCGAGAGCCCGATGCGGGCCTTGACCCCGTCGGGGTCCTTCGCGACGTCGATGCCCGCGACCTCGGCCGTGCCGCCGTCGGCCTTCAGCAGGGTGGCGAGGATGCGGACCGCCGTGGTCTTGCCGGCACCGTTGGGCCCGAGGAGGCCGAGCACGGTGCCCTCGGGCACCGCGAGGTCGAGCCCCGACAGCGCCTCGACCCCCTTGTAGCGCTTGACGAGACCGGTCGCCCGGATCATGTCGGCCATGAGCACACCTTCCTGATGGTCCTCCGAACTGGAAGACCGCTGGGACGATCATGCCGTGTGCCACGGACAGAACGCATCAGCCGAAGGTCGCGGATCGCGAACCTCCTCGTCGCGGGACCGTCAGCCCTGCGAGGGCGGGGGCCGGAAGCCCGCCGTTCGCGCCGCCTCGGCGTCCCTGAACCAGACGTCCGCGGTCACCCGGGCGTGCGCCGGCGACCCGGGGAGGTAGTAGGTCAGGGAGTCGACGTTCGCCTTGACCTCGTACCCAGGGCCGGGCGATCCACCCCCGGGTCCGGGCAGGGCCGAGCCGCGGAACGGACCCGTCGAGCCCGGGGCGGGACGTTCCGGCTCTCGATCCGGCTGGACGGCCGGCCGCGGCCGGACCGGGTCCGACGAGCCGTACCGCGTCTCGGGGCCGGGGACGGTCCAACGGTCGGCGGGCGCGGTCGGGCCGGTACCGGGAGCGGAGCGTCGGCGCGAGCCGAGCAGCCAGCCCAGCGCGACGCCGAGAGCGGCGGCGAGCACCAGCCACACGACGATCTCGCCTGCGGTGTACACGGACATCAGCGTTCCTCCACTCGGAAGTCGACCCGACGGTAGAGCGGCGACCAGGGGTCGATGCCGCGATCGGTCCCCGAGCCGATCGCGGTGGAGACGAGGCGCCCGGCGGGGACGCCACGCGCCACGAGGTAGGCACGCACCACGGCCGCCCGGTCGGCGGCGAGCGAGTCTCCCCGCTCGGGGTCGGCGGGCCCGGCGTGACCGAGCACGTCGAGCGAGACGTCGGTGCGCGCCATCACGGCTGCGACGCGGTCCAGGTCGGCTCGACCTCGTGGGCCGAGCACGTCGCTCCCGATGCCGAAGGTGATCCGTGTGCCCTCGAGGACCTGGGCCTGCCGCGGACCGAGGCGCGTGGCTCCGGCCGCGAGCGAGACCCGCACGTCGTCGACCACCCGCTGCCGCTCCAGGGCGACCGTGACACGGGCGCGCGTCGTGGGGGCCGCGGTCGTCCCCTCGACCTCGAGCACGCCGTCGCGGATCGTCAGTCGCAGGTCGTCGACCTGCGCCGTGTCGTCGAGCACCGCACCGAGCGCCGGCCACCAGCGTGGCCTCGGGAGCGTGGTGTCGACGGCCAGGTCCACCGCCACCGGCACGCCACGCACCCTGGCCACCCGCCGACCGATCTCGTCGGCCAGGGCCTTGCTGGGCACCGCGCTGGAGAACGCCACCCCGGTGGGCGACACCTCGAGGGCGAGGTCGATGTCCTCCGCGGTCGGCGTCGGTCGCGGCGACGTGCCCACGTCGATCGGTCGCACCTCCACCGAGCGCACCCCTGGCACGTCCTCGACGGCGTCGACGGTCCGCTGCACCACCGCGTCCGACGCCGACCACGGGTCGATGCGGACCTCGCGGCCCGTGACCTCGACGCCGACCTGGTCGGGGGCCGTCGACTGCACGGCCCGCTCGACCTGCGGCGTGAGCGACCGGCCGACGTCGCGGGTGCCGACGACCGCGCCGCTCACCACCACGACGACCAGCGCACCGGCCACCGCCCACGTCGCCGTCGTGCGCGTCCCGGAGTCCACGCCGTCAGTCCTGTCGATAGCTGCTGAGGAAGTTGCCGAGTCGTTGGATCGCGTCGCTGAGGTCAGCGGCCCAGGGCAGCGTGACGATGCGCAGGTGGTCGGGCTCGGGCCAGTTGAACCCGGTCCCCTGCGTGAGCAGGATCTTCTCGGCCAGCAGCAGGTCGAGGACGAGTTGCTGGTCGTCCTTGATGGGGTGCACCTCGGGGTCGAGCCTCGGGAACACGTAGAGCGCACCCTTGGGCCGCACGACGGAGACCCCGGGGATCTTCTCCAGCTCCGCGACGGCCGTGTCGCGCTGCTCGACCAGACGCCCACCGGGGAGCACCAGGTCCTTGATGCTCTGGTAGCCACCGAGCGCCACCTGGATCGCGTTCTGCGCGGGCACGTTCGGGCACAGCCGCATCGACGCCAGGAGGGTGATGCCCTCGAGGTAGTCGCGGGCGCCCTCCAGCGGACCGGTCACCACGAGCCACGCCGCCCGGTAGCCGCACACGCGGTAGGCCTTCGACAGGCCGTTGAAGGTGAGGGTGAGCACGTCGGGGGCGATCCCGGCCATGGAGTGGTGCTGGGCGTCGTCGTAGAGGATCTTGTCGTAGATCTCGTCGGCCATGAGGACCAGACCGTGCCGGCGGGCGAGGTCGGCGATGCCGGCGAGCGTCTCCCGCGAGTACACCGCCCCCGTCGGGTTGTTGGGGTTGATGACGACGATCACCTTCGTGCGGTCGGTGATCTTGGACTCGAGGTCCTCGAGGTCGGGGTTCCACTCGTTCTGCTCGTCGCAGCGGTAGTGGACCGGCGTTCCTCCGGCGAGGTTCGTGACCGCGGTCCACAGCGGGTAGTCGGGGATCGGGATGAGGACCTCGTCGCCGTTGTCCAGCAGCGCCTGCAGCGCCATCTGGATCAGCTCGGAGACCCCGTTGCCGATCCACACGTCGTCGATGTCGATCGCCGGGAAGTCGTCGACGAGCTGGTAGTGGTGCACGACCGCCCGGCGAGCGGACTGGATGCCGCGGGAGTCGGAGTAGCCGGCCGAGCCGGGCAGGGCGGCGATGACGTCCTGGAGGATCTCGGCGGGCGCGTCGAAGCCGAAGGGCTGGGGGTTGCCGATGTTCAGCTTGAGGATGCGGTGGCCCTCGGCCTCGAGGGCGGCGGCACGGGCACTGACGGGTCCACGGATGTCGTAGAGGACATCCCTCAGCTTCTCGGACTGGCGCACGCGCTGGCTGGACATGCGCTCATCTTCCCAGACCGGTCGGGCTCCCCGGCCACGACGTGGCTCAGGCGCGGCGACCGAGGTCGTCGACGACCTCGACCCCCGGCACACGGGGCAGGACCGAGCCGTCCAGGAGCAGCTTGGACGCCCGGACGCCCGAGCCCATGACCAGCACCGGCTGCGCGACGACGGCGGCGTCGACGAGCACCCGCCAGCCGTCCGGCAGGCCGAACGGGGTGATGCCTCCGTGCTCCATCCCGGTGCGCTCGACCGCGTCCTCGTGCGGCAGGAACGACGCCTTGCGCACGTCGAGCACGCGCTTGACCACACCGTTCACGTCGGCGCGGGTGGACGCCAGGACGACGCACGCGGCGACCCGCTCCTGCCCGTCACGACGACCGCCCACGACCACGCAGTTCGCGAGCGCCTCCGTCGGCACGCCGTAGGCCTCCTGGTTGGCGGCGGTGTCCGACAGTGCGGGGTCGATCGCCACCACGCCGACCTCGCGGTCGAGACCGGCCGCGGCCAGGGCCGCCACGACCGACGGAGCGGCCAGGTCGGGAGCGTCGGCCAGCGGCCTCGCCTCGAGGGCTCCCGCGAGCCAGTACCTCATCGTGGTGCTCCTCAGTCAGCACTGCGGACGACGTCGAGGGCCTGTGCGAGGTCCGCGGGGTAGGGGCTCTCGAAGTCGACACGCTCCCCCGTCGTGGGGTGCACGAAGCCGAGGTGCTTGGCGTGCAGCCACTGGCGGTCCAGGCCGACCCGGGCGGCGAGCGTGGGATCGGCGCCGTACTGCAGGTCACCGACGCACGGATGGTGCAGCGCGCTCATGTGCACGCGGATCTGGTGGGTGCGACCGGTCTCGAGCTTGATCGTCAGGAGCGAGGCGAAGCGGTGCGCCTCGAGCGTGTCGTAGTGGGTGATGCTCGGGCGGCCGTCCGCGCGCACCGTGAACTTGAAGTCGTGCCGGGGGTGACGCGCGATGGGGGCGTCGATCGTGCCGGTGTGCGGGTCGGGATGTCCCTGCACGAGCGCGTGGTACGTCTTCTCGACGGTCCGGTCGCGGAACGCCTGCTTGAGCACCGTGTAGGCCCGCTCGGACTTGGCGATCGTCATCAGCCCGCTCGTGCCGACGTCGAGCCGCTGCACGATGCCCTGCCGCTCCGGTGCGCCCGACGTCGAGATGCGCACGCCCGCACCCGCGAGGTGACCGACCACGGTCGGACCCTCCCAGCCGACGCTGGGGTGCGCCGCCACGCCGACCGGCTTGTCGACGACGACGATGTCGTCGTCCTGGAAGACGATGCTCATGCCCTCCACGACCTCGGCCACGACGGTGGCGGTGCGCGGAGCCGGGATGGTGGCCTCGAGCATCGCGCCGGGCTCGACCCGCTCGGACTTCTGCGGCACCTGGCCGTCGAGGAGCACGAGCCCGTCGGCCACGAGCTCGCTCGCACGCGTGCGTGAGAGACCCAGCAGACGCGCGAGCGCCGTGTCGACGCGCTCCCCCGCCAGTCCCTCGGGCACGGAGATCACGCGGTGTTCCTGGTGGGGCTCCTGGCCGTGGTCGGTGTCGCTCACGCGCGCTCCTTCGGGTCGGTGCGTGCGCCGTCGAGGCCGACGCCCTGCCAGGTGCGCACGACGACGAGGACGGCGGCGACGGTGAGATAGATGTCGGCCACGTTGCCCACGAAGAACCCGCCGTAGTCGATGAAGTCGACCACGTGGCCACGGAAGGGTCCGGGCTCACGGAGGATGCGGTCGGTGAGGTTGCCGAGCGCGCCGGCCAGCAGCAGCACGAGGCCCACGGTCCAGACCCGGTCGCGGAGGCGGGCGGCCATGCGCACGACCACGACGCACACCGCGACCGAGACGATGCTGAGGACGACGGTCATGGACGCGCCCATGCCGAAGGCGGCGCCGGGGTTGCGCAGGAAGGTCAGCTCGAGGACGTCGGGCAGGAGCCGGATCGGCTCGTCGCGGTCGGCCAGCCGCTCGACGGCCAGGATCTTGGTGACCTGGTCGACGATCCAGGCGACCGCCACGGCGGCGAGGAACAGCGGGAGCACGCGGCGGCGGGGCGCGGGCACGGCGTCGGAAGGCTCGGGCATCGCGTCGGAGGACTCGGGGACCGCGTCGGAGGATTCAGGCATGTCGTGGGTCATCGTCCCACGTGCCACCACACGAGCCGGGCTCGGCTCAGCGACGCTCCTCGCGCTGCTTGCACTCCTTGCACAGCGTGGCGCGGGGGAAGGCCTGCAGACGCATCTTGCCGATCGCCTCGCCACACACCTCGCACACGCCGTAGGTGCCCTTGCCGAGCCGGTCGAGGGCCTTCTCGGTCTGCAGCAGCAGCTCGCGCTGGTTGGCGGCGAGGGACATCTCGGCGTCACGCTCGAGGCTGTTGGAACCGACGTCGGCCTGGTCGTTGCCGGCACCGTCGACGCCGTCACGCAGCAGGTCCTGCAGCTCCTTGGCGGAGAGGTCGAGCTCCTTGCGCAGGCGGAGGAGGTCGTCCTCCAGCTCGACGCGGATGGCCGCGGTCTCGTCGGCGGTCCACGGATCTTCGTCCGCCCGCACGGCCAGGGTGGTCTTGGGCATGGCCAGACAGTAGACCCGGCGGGTCCACCGCACAACTTCGCCCTGTGCGCCGGCTCCCCCGTCTGCGGGGTACCCTGTCAGGCACAGCGTTCGAGCCGTCATCAGCGGCGAGCTTCCGGAAGAACCGGGCCCCTCGCGGGCCCTCAGTAGAACCGGACGGGTGGCCCGTCACAGCCGTTCGACGAGTGGTCGCAGCCGGCAGGTCCGGGGGTGGCAACCGAGGTGGTACCGCGGTCCTTCGGGGTCGTCCTCGAGCAGAGCAGACCACCGAGGAGCAGCCGCCATGACCTACCCGAAGGCTCAGACGGGCACCGACCAGCCCGCGACCGCCGTCCCCTCCACCCCTCGCTTCCCCGAGATCGAGGAGCGCGTCCTCGCGTACTGGAAGAGCGACGGCACCTTCCGGGCGAGCGTGGAGGCTCGCGACGGTGGCGCCGACGGCTCGAACGAGTTCGTCTTCTACGACGGTCCCCCGTTCGCCAACGGACTCCCGCACTACGGCCACCTGCTGACCGGCTACGTGAAGGACGTGGTCCCGCGGTACCAGACCATGCGGGGCCGCAAGGTCGAGCGCCGGTTCGGCTGGGACACGCACGGTCTGCCCGCCGAGCTCGAGGCCATGCGCCTCAACGGCATCAAGACGACCGACGAGATCGTCGAGATGGGCATCGACCGGTTCAACGAGGCCTGCCGCGCCTCGGTGCTGAAGTACACCGGCGAGTGGGAGGAGTACGTGACCCGCCAGGCCCGGTGGGTGGACTTCGAGAACGACTACCGGACCCTGAACCCCGAGTACATGGAGTCGGTCATCTGGGCGTTCAAGCAGCTGCACGACAAGGGCCTCGTGTACGAGGACTTCCGCGTGCTGCCCTACTGCTGGAACGACGAGACGCCGCTGTCCAACCACGAGCTGCGGATGGACGACGACGTCTACCAGAACCGTCAGGACCCGGCGGTCACCGTCGGGTTCCAGATCACCACACCGGGCGAGCTCGAGGGTGCGCGCCTGATGATCTGGACCACCACGCCCTGGACGCTGCCCAGCAACCTGGCGGTCATGGTCGGGACGGACATCGACTACGTCGCGGTGGAGCACGACGCCGGCGGGGGTGCCGGGCCACGGGCGGCGGATGGCACGACCCGGATGGTCCTGGCCGAGGCACGCCTCGGCGCCTACGCCCGCGAGCTCGGCGACGAGCCCACCGTGGTCTGGCGCGGCACCGGCGCCGACCTCCTCGGGCTGTCGTACACCCCGCCGTTCGGCTACTTCGCCGGTCACGAGAACGCGTTCCGCGTCGTGGCCGCCGACGACGCCGTGACCACCACCGACGGCACGGGCCTCGTGCACAGCGCCGGTGCGTTCGGCGAGGTCGACAAGGAGGTCACCGACCGCGAGGGCATCGTGGCCGTCATGCCCGTGGGCAAGGACGGCCGCTTCACCGTGCCGGTCACCGACTACGAGGGCATGCAGGTCTTCGACGCCAACCCGCACGTCATCGACGACCTGAAGAACGGCACCGGCTCGGTCTCCCCCGGCACGATCCTGCTGCGCCGCGAGACGTACGACCACTCCTACCCGCACTGCTGGCGCTGCCGCGAGCCCCTCATCTACAAGGGGGTGGAGTCGTGGTTCGTCCAGGTCACGGCGTTCAAGGACCGGATGGTCGAGCTGAACCAGCAGATCCGCTGGGTCCCCGACCACATCCGCGACGGCCAGTTCGGCAAGTGGCTCGAGAACGCGCGCGACTGGTCGATCACGCGCAACCGCTTCTGGGGCTCCCCCGTTCCCGTGTGGAAGAGCGACGACCCCGCCTACCCGCGGCTCGACGTCTACGGCTCGTTCGAGGAGCTGGAACGGGACTTCGGCACGCTCCCGATGAAGGACGGCGTCCCCGACCTCCACCGCCCGTACGTGGACGACCTGGTGCGCCCGAACCCCGACGACCCGACCGGCCGGTCGATGATGCGTCGCGTGCCCGACGTGCTCGACGTCTGGTTCGACTCGGGCTCCATGTCCTTCGCCCAGGTCCACTACCCGTTCGAGAACGGCGACTGGTTCGAGGATCACTTCCCCGCTGACTTCATCGTCGAGTACATCGGCCAGACGCGCGGCTGGTTCTACACGCTTCACGTGCTGGCCACGGCGCTGTTCGACCGTCCCGCGTTCGAGGCGTGCATCAGCCACGGCATCGTGCTCGGGTCCGACGGCAACAAGATGAGCAAGTCCCTGCGCAACTACCCCGACGTCTCGGAGGTCTTCGACCGCGACGGCGCCGACGCGATGCGCTGGTTCCTCATGGCGTCGCCGATCCTGCGGGGCGGCAACCTCGTGGTCACCGAGCAGGGCATCCGCGACTGCGTCCGCCAGGTGATGATCCCGCTCTGGAACAGCTGGGCGTTCCTCGGTCTCTACGCCAACGCCGCCGGCTACGAGGGGCAGCCGCTCACGTCGGCTCCGAGCGACCCGCTCGACCGCTACGTGCTGGCCAAGCTGGGCCGGTGGGTGCGCGACATGACGTCCCAGCTCGACGACTACGCGATCGCGGAGGCCTGCGAGTCGACCCGCGAGTTCCTCGACGTGCTCACGAACTGGTACATCCGACGCTCGCGGGAGCGCTTCTGGCTGGCCGACGCCGGCGCTGAGCTCACGGCCGAGCAGAAGGCGCCGTTCGACACGCTGCACACGGTCCTGGAGACCGTCTGCCAGGTCGTCGCCCCCCTGCTCCCCCTGACGACGGAGGAGATCTGGCGCGGTCTCACCGGTGGACGGTCGGTGCACCTCACCGACTGGCCCGACGCCGACGCCTACGTGCGCGACGACGCCCTCGTCGACGCGATGGACCAGGTCCGCGCCGTCTGCTCGACCGGTTCGGCGCTGCGCAAGGCATCGGCCCTGCGGGTGCGGCTCCCGCTCGCGTCGCTCGAGGTGGCCGTGCCCGATCCCGGCGCCCTCGAGGGCTTCGAGTCCGTGGTGGCCCGCGAGCTCAACGTGAAGCACGTGCGGCTGATCGCGGCCGACTCCGACGAGGCGGCCGCCCACGGGCTGACGTCGCGTCTGACCGTGCACGCCCGCGCGGCCGGACCCCGGCTGGGCAAGGACGTCCAGCACGCGATCCGCGGGTCGAAGACCGACGACTGGTCGGTCGCCGACGACGGCACCGTCACGTCCGGCGGCATCGAGCTGCAGGAGGGCGAGTACACGCTCGAGCAAGTGGCCGGGTCCTCCGGTGGCACGGAGATCGCGGTGCTGCCGGGCGGCGGCTTCGTGGCGCTGGACACCACGGTGACGCCGGAGCTGGAGGCCGAGGGCCTGGCGCGCGACGTCGTGCGCGGCGTGCAGCAGGCCCGGCGCGACGCCGGCCTGTCCGTCTCCGACCGCATCGCGCTGCACCTGGACGGCGACGACGCCGTGCTGGCCGCCGTCCGCACCCACGAGGCGCTCGTCGCGGGCGAGACCCTGGCGACCTCGGTCTCCCTGGGCGACCTCCCCGACGGCACCCCGATCGACGTCACCGGCGCGACCGCCCGCGTCACGGTCACGAAGGCCTGACCCACCCCGCCAGAGTGCGGGAGATTCCCAGGTCGACCTGGGAATCTCCCGCCGCGCACGGGTTTCTCACGTCCGCACGGCTTGCTCTCCGTGCTGGGGTGAGGTTCCCGTGCTGCTGCGGAGATCGGCTGGGTCCTGCCAGGCTGCTACGACGCTGTGGGTAGGTCTTCGCCTGTAGCCGCATCGCCGCGAGCACCGCTCCCCGGTCGACGTCGCCCCGCGGTGAACGTTCATCCTGCGGCTGCGTCGCTGTGACTCGGAGCCGGGTCGGCCTCCGAAAGGGCCTCGACCGGCGGCGGGGTCCGGAGTCGGACGAGCTCTCGGAGCGCGGCTGCCCGCGGACGCAAGATTCTGCGTTCGTGCGTGACGGGGCGAAGGATGCTGCGTTCGTGGTCGGATCCCGTCGTGGACGCAGCATCGTTCGGCTTCAGCACGCGAAGGCAGAATCCTGCGTCCATCCGGGGCGACTCGTCGACCGGTGGGCAGGGATTCTCCTTCTACGCGGACCGTTCCACGCGAAGGTAGAATCCCTGCCCGCTCGGGGCCCTCGTCGTCGCCACGATTCTCCCTTCACGAGGCACGGTCCACGCAAAGGAAGAATCGTGCGTGGATCCCGCACAGATGAAGAATCGTGGCCACGCCCCGCAGACCCACCCGGGTCGAGACCCCCTGCTCCGGTCGAGGCCCTTTCGGAGAACGACCCCACTCGGCGTCACAGCGCCGCAGCAGCGAGCGAAGGCCCAGCCGCACCCCGCAGACCCACCCGAGCCCAGACCCCCTGCCCCGGTCGAGGCCCTTTCGGAGACCACACCCACTCGGAGCCACAGCGACGCAGCAGCACGCGAAGACCCACCCACAACGACGAAGCAGCGGCGAAGACCCACCCACAACCACGCAGCAGCGGCGAAGACCCACCCACAGCAACGCAGCAGCACGCGAAGACCCACCCGGCGACGCACGAAGGCCCGCCACCGTGACGGTGGCGGGCCCTGCGTGGTGGCTGCGACTCAGAGCGAGGCGTTGCTGTCCTCGTCGCCGAGCAGCGAGCGCAGACGACGGGGCGAGCCGTCGTTCTGATTCTGCGCCGGGGCCGGGGTGTTCTCGTTGGCCGCGAGCTGGTCGAGCTGGCTCTGGAAGTAGTTCTTGAGCCGGGCCCGGTACTCACGCTCGTACGCCCGCAGGTGCTCGACCTCGCGCTGGAGCTCGTAGCGCTCCCGCTCGATGGCCGCGACCGCCTGCTGGCGACGCTCGTTCGTCTCGTCGTCGAGCTTCTGCGCGCGGATGCGGGCGTCGGTCTCGAGCCGGTCGGCCTTGCCGCGCGACTCGTTCGTCAGGCGCTCGGCCTTGGTGCGGGCCTCACCGACGATGCGGTCGGCCTCCTCCTTGGCCTGCTCCATCAGCTGGTCCGCGTTGTTGGACGCGATCTCCAGCAGACGTGCCGCGGCGGTGGACGCCTCACCCATGCTGCTGCGCGCGGGCGCAGCCGCCACGACGGGTGCAGGAGTGGGCTCCGGCTCGGGCTCGGGCTTCTTCTCGACGACCGGCTCCGGCTCGGGCTCGGGGGTCGGCTCGGGCTCGGGCTCGGCGGCCACGGGCTGCGGCGTCGGCTCGGGCTTGATCGCCGGGATCAGGCCGGTGGGCTCGCCGGTCGAGGCAGCGGCGACCTTGGCACGCAGCTCCTCGTTCTCGACGGTGAGTCGCTCCAGCTCGGCTTCGACCTCGTCGAGGAACTGGTCCACCTCGCCCATGTCGTAACCCTCGCGGAGACGTACCGGAGTGAAGCGCTTGTTGCGCACGTCCTCTGGCGTCAGGGGCATGAGTTCACCTCGTGTCGTGGTTTCGTCGCAAGATCTGTGGTTCTGACCCACCGTACTCGGTCACCGTTCACTGCTGCCACACCCGTCCCAGTCGAGCCGGATCCACCGGCACGTCACTGCACCATGGTGCGGTTGACGATCGCCTGCAGGATGTAGATGACGACCAGCAGGATCATCGGCGAGAGGTCGAGCGCCGCCCCACCCAGACGGATGGGCGGGATCACGCCACGGACCACGCGCAGCGGCGGGTCGGTGACGGTGTAGATGCCCTCGCAGAGGACCGCCACGGCCCCGCTGGGGCGCCAGGAGCGCGCCAGCAGCTGGACCCAGTCCAGGATGAACCGCGCGAGGAGCACGAGGATGCAGACGAGCAGGATGAAGCTGATGACCTGCCCGATGGAGTTCAGCGCCATGTCTCCCTAGCCGTGGTTGTAGAACCCGCCCGCAGCGATGCGCTGCTTGTCCTCGTCGGTCACCTCGATGTTCTCGGGCGACAGCAGGAAGACCTTGGCGGTGACACGGTTGATCGTGCCATGCACGGCAAAGACGAGGCCAGCGGCGAAGTCGACCAGGCGCTTGGCGTCGTCGTCGTCGATCTCGGAGAGGTTCATGATGACCGGCACGCCGGACCGGTAGTGGTCACCGACGGTGCGGGCGTCGTTGTAGGTCCGCGGCGTGACCGTCTCGATGCGCGCGAGCATCGACGGGGCCGGCTCGACGGCGCGAGGCGCGCGGCGGTGCTCGTCGATCGACGCGACCTGGGCCCGACGCTCGGGGGTGCGCACGACGGCGGCGCTGCGCTCGTCGTCGCGCCGGACGGCGATCGGCCCGGTGGGCTCGTCGTCGAACTCGTCGTAGTCGGCCTGCTCGACCAGGCCGAGGTACTCGCCTACTTTTCGCATTGCGCCAGCCATGATGTCTCCGTGGTTTGCAGGTGAGGGTCGCCGGTGAGCGGGTGGTCGAAGTGTCGTGAACGACACTGGTGAGATTACCGGAGAGATGCCCTCTCCCCCAGGACCGCGCGCCCGATTCGCAGGTGTGTCGCGCCGGCGGCGACGGCGTCCTCGAAGTCGCCGCTCATGCCGGCCGAGACGACGTCCGCGCCCGGGTGGGTCGCGCGCACCGCGTCACCGAGCTCACGCAGCTGCTCGAACACCGGCCGCGGCTCCACACCGAGGGGCGCGACGGTCATGAGGCCACCCAGGTGCAACCGCGGCAGCTCCGCCACCAGGTCGGCCAGGGCCGGCACGTCGGCGGGCGCCGCGCCGGAGCGACCGGGGTCGGCGAGGTCGAAGTCGACCTGGAGCAGCACCTCGAGGTCACGCTCGGCCGCCTCGGCCCCACGGGACAGGGATCGGGCCAGCTTGGCCCGGTCGACGCTCTGCACCACGTCCGCGTAGCGCGCCACCGCCCCGGCCTTGTTGGTCTGCAGGCCCCCGACGAAGTGCAGGCGCGGCGCGGCGACTCCGTCGGCGAGGAGGTCGTCGAGCTCGGCCCGCTTGTCGCCGGCCTCGGGGTGACGGTTCTCCCCCACGTCGGTGACGCCGAGCTCGGCCAGCAGCGCGACGTCGGAGGCCGGGTAGGTCTTGGTGACCACGATCGTGGTCACGTCCGCCGACTCACGGCCGGCAGCGGCGCACGCGGCGTCGACCCGCTCGCGCACCTCGGCCAGGTTGGCGGCCAGCTCGTCGTGACGGCTCATGGCTGTCTCTCCTTCGTCCAGTGACGCAGGACGACGACGGCGCCCATGCGGCCCGCGGCCTCGCCCTGGCGGCGGTGGGACCAGAAGCGGTCGTCCTCGATCGTGCACACGTCGCGGCCGATGTCGTGCACGGTCACGCCGAGCGTCCGCAGCTGGGAGACCACGCCGGCTCCGACGTCGACCGCTGGTGTCCCCCACGACGTGGTGGACCGGGTGCCGGGCACGGCCGCCTCGACGGCGTCGGCCATCTCCTCCGGGAGCTCGTAGCAGCGTCCGCAGGCTCGGGGACCGACCCAGGCGTGGAGCTGGGACGGACGCTCGCCGAGGCCCAGCGCCTGGACCGCTGCGGGCACGACACCCCGCACGAGCCCCTCGCGCCCTGCGTGGACGACGGCGGCCCGGCGATCCACCTCGCCGACCAGGACGATCGGCGTGCAGTCGGCCACCCGCACCACCAGCGCGACGTCGGCGTCGCCCGTGACGAGCGCGTCGGCCGTGGGGGCCGGTGACGATGCCCCCGGCGACTCCCGCCGCACCGACACGACGTCGGCCCCGTGCACCTGGTGCATCGAAGCCACCTCGAGCCGCTCGGTCGCCTCCCCACCCCGGAGCGTCTCGGCCACCCGCCGACGGGTGGCGACGTGCTCGGGGTCGTCCGTGCGCCCCAAGTCGGTCGAGGCATCGGTGAAGCCGATCTCGGCCCACCCCAGGTCGTCGCGGTGGAAGAACACGTCCCCGACGGTAGCCGCGTGCCCCGACGCCCTGCTCAGCGCAGGAAGTCCGGGATGTCGAGGTCGTCGCCGTAGGGCACCTCGCGCGGCTCACGGGCCGGCACGGACCGGGGGTCGCCCGAGGGCACCGGGTCGGCCTGCGTGGACGCGGAGTACTTGCCGCCGGTGTAGGTCTCGGCCGTGGGCGGAGGCGTGGCGGCCTGCTCCTGGGCACCCTGCTCCTTGAGCAGCGCCGGCTGGGAGGAGTCGCGCGACTTCGGCTCGCCACCGTCGAACCCGGCCGCGATCACGGTCACCCGGACCTCGTCGCCCAGGGCGTCGTCGATGACGGCACCGAAGATGATGTTGGCCTCGGGGTCCACGGCGTCGGCGACGAGGCCGGCTGCCTCGTTGATCTCGAACAGGCCGAGGTCGGAGCCGCCGGCGATGGAGAGCAGGACCCCACGGGCCCCCTCGATCGACGCCTCGAGCAGCGGGCTGGAGACGGCCATCTCGGCGGCGACCGCCGCGCGCTGCTCACCGCGCGCCGAGCCGATGCCCATGAGGGCCGAGCCCGCGTCGGACATGACGGACTTGACGTCGGCGAAGTCGAGGTTGATCAGGCCCGGCGTGGTGATCAGGTCGGTGATGCCCGACACGCCCTGGTGCAGCACCTGGTCGGCCTGGCGGAACGAGTCCAGCAGGCTCACGTTGGGGTCGCTGATCGACAGCAGCCGGTCGTTCGGGATGACGATGAGGGTGTCGACCTCCTCGCGCAGCGCCTGGATGCCGGCATCGGCCTGCCCGGAGCGGTTGCGGCCCTCGAAGGTGAACGGGCGCGTGACGACGCCGATCGTCAGGGCACCGAGGGAGCGCGCGATGCGGGCGACGACCGGCGCACCGCCGGTTCCGGTGCCGCCGCCCTCGCCCGCGGTGACGAAGACCATGTCGGCGCCCTTGATGGCGGCCTCGATCTCCTCCGCGTGGTCCTCGGCGGCGCGCTTGCCGATCTCGGGGTTGGCGCCGGCGCCGAGCCCACGGGTCGAGTCACGGCCGACGTCGAGCTTCACGTCGGCGTCGCTCATGAGCAGGGCCTGCGCGTCGGTGTTGATCGCGATGAACTCGACGCCCTTGAGGCCGACCTCGATCATCCTGTTCACGGCGTTCACGCCGCCGCCGCCGATGCCGACGACCTTGATCACGGCGAGGTAGTTCTGGACCGCCATGTGCGATGCCTTTCAGGAGAGGTGAGCTGGCTCTGGGGCCGATGGGGTTCAAGTCTTAACGTCAACGACAGGGTTATAGTTATGTCAACCTGCTGTCTGACGCTCACGCTACGCGCGACCACGACGGCCACCCCGCAGACACGCCGCGTGTCGCCGGTTCGTTGCCGTGCGGTCTCCGCCGAGACCGACGGCTGGACCTACTGGCGCGTGGTCGGCTGCTCGGGCGCGCTCACGTCGTACCCGGTCGCGTCGATCCGCAGCAGCGCCTCGAGGACCCGGATCTTCTGCTCCGGCTTGGCTGCGCTCCCCCACGTGACGGTGCGGCCCTTGGTCAGGTCCAGCGTGACGGCGTCACGGCTCGGCGCGTCGACCGACTGCACAAGCTTCATGAGAGCGGGCGCGTCGGTCCTGAGCCGGGAGACGACCGACGCCGCCGCCACGAGCGCCAGCTGGCGCTGCCGTGGTTCGGTGGCGGTCGTGGCGACCTCCACCAGCTGCTTCGGCTCCTTCGACAGGGTCCGGAAGTCCACGCCGAACCGGTCGAGGGCCCGGACCTGGCCGTCGACGCTCGTCCAGGCCACCGCCGTCCGCTCGGTGACGACCACCGTGACGGTGCGCGGCCAGCTGCGCTCGACCTCGACGTGCTCGACGCGCTCGAGCCGGGCCACGCGGGCCGCGGCCGCCGACGTGTCGACCCGCGCGAGCGGAGTGCCGCGGGTCAGGGCGGCCGCGGTGCGCACCTGGTCGGGCTTCAAGGTGCTGAGTCCCTCCACCTGCACCGTGCGGACACCGAGCACGTCCGAGAACCAGATCACCCACACGAGACCGACGACCGCGGCGACGCCGAGCACGCCCCCCAGCCAGCGCAGCAGGCGCCGACGGCGGTCCTGTCGTCGCCGGAGGGCGAACCGTTCCTCGCTCATGCTCCCGGCGCCTCGCGGGTCCGTAGACCCTCGAGGATGCGCGGTCCGACCGTGGTGACGTCGCCGGCCCCGAGGGTGAGCACGAGGTCGCCGTCGCCCAGCTCGGGCAGGAGCGCCACGTGCACCGACTCGACCGGTCCACCGGCCGACGCCGGCGGTCCGTGGACGGCGTCGACCACGAGCGCGGCCGTGACAGCAGGATCGGGATCCTCCCGCGCGAGGTACAGGTCGGCCACCACCACGCGATCGGCGGACGAGAGGGCCTGCCCCATCTCCGCGCCGTAGCGACGGGTGCGGCTGACCAGGTGCGGCTGGTAGACGACGACGAGGCGGCCGTCCCCGGCGAGCGACCTGGCGGCCGCCAGGTCGGCACGGATCTCGGTGGGATGGTGCGCGTACGAGTCGTAGACCGTGACGCCGTCGACGGCGCCGAGGCGCTCCATGCGGCGTCGGGCTCCCCCGTACGTGGCCAGGCCGGCCACGAGGGCGTCGGGAGGGTGTCCGAGACGCAGCCCGACGGCCAGGGCCAGCAGGGCGTCCTGGGCGTAGTGCGCACCAGGCACGGCCAGCTGCACCGGAAGGCCGGACAGGCCCATGCCGTCGACGAGGAAGGTGGTGGCGCCGTCCACGACACGGACGTCGCGGGCCCGGAGGTCGTGGTCGGGGTGGTCGAGGTCCCGCGTCGGGTCGATGCCCGTGGTCACCACGTCGAGGCCACGAGCCCGCCCGACCGCGACGAGGGCCGCCGCACCGGGGTCGTCGGAGCTGACGACGAGCAGCTCAGCGACGGTGCCGACGAACTCGTCGAAGGCGGCCGCGTACGCCTCCTCGGTGCCCCAGACGTCCAGGTGGTCGGCGTCGACGTTGGTGACGACGGCCACGGCGGGCTCGTAGTGCAGGAAGGCCCCGTCGCTCTCGTCGGCCTCGGCGACGAGGAGGTGGCCCGCGCCGAGCCGGGCGTTCGTGCCGAGGCTCGCGACCTCCGCACCGATCGCGAAGGACGGCTCCGCGCCCGCGCCCACCAGGGCGCACGTGAGCATCGCGGTGGTGGTGGTCTTGCCATGGGTGCCCGCCACGGCGACGGTCCGTCGGCCGGACATCACCGAGCGCAGCCCGGCCGACCGGGGCCAGAGGCGCGCGCCGGCCGCGCGGGCAGCGACGACCTCGGGATTGTCCTCGCGGACCGCGGTCGAGACGATCACGGTGTCGACACCCGCCACGTGCTCGGCCGCGTGACCGACGTGCACGGTGATGCCCTCGGACCGCAGAGCCCGGACGACGTCGGTGTCGGCGGCGTCGCTGCCGCTGACCGACACTCCCTGCTGCGCCATGAGCCGGGCGATCGCCGACAGTCCGGCGCCGCCGATGCCGACGAGGTGCACGCGGCCCAGCTGGTCGGGTCCGGGCACGGCGTCGGGGAAGGGGACCTTCATCGGCCCAGCTGCCGTCCGGCGGCGGCGACCACCATGCGGGCGAGACGGACGTCGGCGTCGCGCGGCACGAGGTCGCGCGCGGCCGCCGACATCGCGGCCAGGCGCTCCGTGTCCTGCACGAGCGGGACGACCACGTGGTCGACCCACGACGGCGTCATGGCCTCGTCGTCGATCAGCAGCCCGCCGCCGGCCTGGACCACGGGATGGGCGTTGAGCGCCTGCTCGCCGTTGCCGATCGGCAGCGGGACGAAGGCCGCAGGGAGGCCCACGGCCGCGACCTCGGTGACCGTGTTGGCGCCCGCGCGGCACACCACGAGGTCGGCCGCGGCGTAGGCGAGGTCGATCCGGTCGATGTACTGCTCCACCACGTAGGGCGGCGCGCCCTCCGGACGGTCGAGCACCACCTCGTCGGGACGACCGGCGGCGTGCAGCACCTGGATGCCGGCCTCTGCGAGGTCACGCGCAGCCCCGCTGACCGCGTGGTTGATGCGTCGGGCACCCTGCGAGCCGCCCGTGACGAGGAGCGTCGGACGGTCCGGGTCGAGCCCGAAGTGCGCTCGGCCCTCCGCCCGCGAGGCCGCACGGTCGAGCCCGGAGATCTGGCGCCGGATCGGCAGGCCGACGTAGCGCCCGTGCCGCAGCGGCGTGTCGGGGAAGCTGGTGGCCACGTGGGTCGTGAAGCGCGCCCCGAGCCGGTTGGCGATGCCGGGCTTGGCGTTGCCCTCGTGCACCACCAGCGGGATGCGCATCCGCCGGGCGACGAGGTAGGCGGGCACCGACACGTAGCCGCCGAACCCCACGACCACGTGCGGCTTGACGCGCTCGAAGACCTCCTGCGTCTGGGCGACGGCGGCGCGCAGACGGCCGGGCACCCGGAGCATGGCCATCCCGGGACGTCGCGGCAGCGGCACCGGGGGCACCAGCTCGAGCGGGAACCCGGCCTCCGGGATGAGCGTGGTCTCCAGGCCACGGGGGGTGCCGAGGCAGGTGACCTCCACCCCCTCGTCGCGCAGGACGGCCGCCGTGGCGAGCAGGGGCGAGGTGTGGCCGGCGGTGCCACCGCCGGCGAGCAGGGCTCGCACCGCTCATCGCCTCCTGGCAGCGTTGCGTCGGGCGCGACGGGCCTTGCTGGCGGCGAGGGCGCGCTTGGCTCCCGGCTCCGTCGTGGCACAGCTCAGCAGGACGCCGCAGCCCACGAGCGTGACCAGCACGCTCGAGCCGCCGTAGGAGAGCAGCGGCAGCGGGATGCCGATGACCGGGAGCAGGCCCAGCACCATGGCGATGTTGATCATGGCCTGGGCGGTGATCCAGACGGTGATGCCGGCCGCGGCGTAGCGCGCGAAGGGGTCGCGGCTGCGCGTGGCGATCCGCACGCCCGCGACGGCGAGCAGCACGAACAGCACGAGGACGACGAGGCTGCCCAGCAGGCCGAGCTCCTCGCCGACGACGGCGAGGATGAAGTCGGTGTGCGCCTCCGGCAGGGAGCCCCACTTCTGCCGGCTGCCACCGAGGCCGACGCCGCCGAAGCCGCCCCGCGCGAACCCCATCATGGCGTGGACGGCCTGGTAGCCGTCCTTGTCCGGGTCGGCGAGCGGGTTGAGGAAGCTCAGCATGCGCGCCACGCGGTGCGGCGCGGTGGCGACGAAGAACACGCACAGGACGCCGACGAACGCCACGATGGCGCCGAGGTAGCGCCCCGGCAGCCCGGCGACCCAGAGCATGCCGACGATGACGGCGAACAGGACGAGCGCCGTCCCGAGGTCGTTCTGCGCCACGACGAGCGCGGCACACGCCCCGGCGACGATGAGCATGGGCAGCAGGATCAGGCGCGGCGTGTCCAGGTGCTTCTGCCGGCGCGCGTAGTGGTCGGCGATCCAGAGCACGAGCGCGAGCTTGAGGAACTCCGACGGCTGCAGCCGGAAGCCCGCGGCCACCGGGATCCAGTTGGTGTTGCCGTTCACCTCCACGCCCACGCCCGGGATGAACGTGGCGAGCGTCAGGCCGATGGACACGACGAGCCCCGGCAGGATGAGCTTGCGCAGGGTCGCGAGCGGCAGCCGGGTCACGAGGTAGGCACCGACCAGGCCGACGACGGCCAGCACCAGCTGACGCTGGACGATCGCGAAGGAGTTGCCGTACACCTGCAGCGACAGCACGGAGCTCGCGCTGAGCACCATGATCAGGCCGAGCCCGAGCAGCAGGGCCGTGGTCCCGAGCACCAGCTGGTACGACGCGAGGGGCCGGTCGAGCAGGCGCTGGGCACCGCTCATCGGGCCTCCGGCGCCTGCGCCGGGAGCGGGGCGGCGATCGGTCGTGCTCATCGGCCGCTCACCCCGTCGGGAGCCGTCGCACCGACGCGGCGAACGCATCGCCTCGGGCGGCGTAGTCGCGGAACTGGTCCATGGACGCGCATCCGGGGGCCAGCAGCACCGAGTCACCGGGCCGGGCCATGGCTGCAGCAGCCGCGACGACGTCGTCCATGAGCTCATCCTCCCCGGCCAGGACCTCCGTCACGGGCACATCCGGCGCGTGTCGGGCCAGCGCCTCGGCGACGACCGCACGGTCGGCACCGATGAGCACCACGCCGCGCAGCCGACCGGCGACGGCCTCGACGAGGTCGTCGAAGCGCGCACCCTTCGCCAGTCCCCCGGCGATCCAGACGGCCGACGGGACCCCCCGCAGCGACGCGAGCGCGGCGTGCGGGTTGGTCGCCTTGGAGTCGTCGACGTAGCGGACGCCGCCGATCTCGGCCACCAGCTCGGAGCGGTGGGGCCCGGGCCGGAAGTCACGCAGCCCGTCGCGCACGGCACGGGGCTCGACCCCGTGGGCGCGGGCCAGGGCGGCCGCGGCGAGGGCGTTGGCCACGGTGTGGGGCGCGTCGTCGGGCAGGTCGCTCACCGATCCCAGCTCGGCGGCACTGGTGTGACGGTCGGGCGCGAAGGCACGGTCGGCGAGCAGGCCGTCGACCACGCCGAGCATGCCGGGAGCGGGGACCCCGAGCGTGAACCCGATGGCGCGGGCGCCGTCCTGCACGTCGGCGTCGCGGACCAGCTGCTCGGTGGTGGGGTCCTCCACCGCGTACACGCACGCCTTCTCGACGTGCTCGTAGACGCGCCCCTTGGCGCGGGCGTACTCGTCGAGCGAGCCGTGCCAGTCGAGGTGGTCGTCGGCGACGTTGAGCACGGCGGCTGCCTCGGCCGCGATCGAGTCGCTCCAGTGCAGCTGGAAGCTCGACAGCTCGACCGCCAGCACGTCGAGCGGCTCGGGGTCCATGACCGCCTCGAGCACCGGGCGGCCGACGTTCCCGACCGCGGCGCTGCGCAGGCCCGCAGCACGCAGGATGGAGTCCAGCATCTGCACCGTGGTGGTCTTGCCGTTGGTCCCGGTGACGCAGAGCCAGGGCGGCGCGTCGGCGGCCCGCAGCCGCCAGGCCAGCTCGACCTCGCCCCACACCGGGAGCCCACGGTCGGCGGCCGCCTGCAGGACCGGCGCCTCCGGACGCCAGCCGGGCGAGGTGACGACCAGGTCGACGTCGTCGGGCAGCTCGGTCGTGCTGCCGGCACGCAGTCGCAGGTCGACCCCCAGCGTGTCCAGCAACGTGGCCCTCTCCTCGTGGGCCGAGCCCGGGGCGGGCGTGCTCTCGTCGAGCACGACCACGTGGGCCCCGAGGTGCTGCAGGGTGTCGGCGGCGGCGAACCCGCTCACGCCGAAGCCGGTGACCACCGCGCGTACGGCGGACCAGTCGTCGTCGCGGCCGAGGGACCCGACGTCGGGACGCTCCGCGGCGCTCATGCGACCACGTCCGTGGTGGGTGCCGCGCTCACAGGCGGGCGAGCCATTCCCAGTAAAAGACGCCGAGCCCGGCCGCGACGCAGAGGCCGCTGATGATCCAGAAGCGCACCACGATGGTGATCTCGGCCCAGCCGAGCAGCTCGAAGTGGTGCTGCAGCGGTGCCATGCGGAAGATCCGCTTGCCGCCGGTGGCCTTGAAGTAGGCCACCTGCAGGATGACCGACGCGGTGATGGCGACGAACAGACCGCCGATGATGACGAGCAGCAGCTCGGTGCGGGTCATGAGGGCGAAGCCGGCCATCGCGCCGCCGAGCGACAGCGAGCCGGTGTCGCCCATGAAGATCTTGGCCGGGGAGGCGTTCCACCACAGGAAGCCGAAGCAGGCGCCCGTGATGGCGGCCGCCACGACGGCGAGGTCGAGGGGGTCCCGCACCTCGTAGCAGCCGAGGACGTCCTCCGTCGCGCAGCTCTGGTTGTACTGCCAGACGTTGATGATGATGAAGGCGCCGAAGACCATGACGGAGGCACCGGTCGCGAGACCGTCGAGACCGTCGGTCAGGTTCACGCCGTTGCTCGCCCCGGCGATCATGAGCAGCACCCACACGACGAGCAGCACGGTGGGCAGCTGGGTCCCCGGGATGTCCCGCGTGAACGAGATGGCGTGCGAGATGGGGGTGCGACCGTTCTCGTCCTCCCAGCCGATGGCGAGGATCGCGAAGACCAGGCCCACGAGCACCTGGCCGATCATCTTGGCCTTGCTGCGCAGCCCGAGGCTGCGCTGCTTGGAGATCTTGATGTAGTCGTCGAGGAAGCCGATGAGGCCGAGTCCGGCGAAGAGGAACAGCAGCAGGATCGCCGATGCGCTGGGGGCGTAGCCGGTCACGAGCTTCGCGACGGCGTAGGCCACGAGCGACGCGAGGATGATCACCGTGCCGCCCATCGTGGGCGTGCCGCGCTTCACGTGGTGCGACGTCGGACCGTCGTCGCGGATCAGCTGGCCGTAGCCCTTCTTGACGAGCACCCGGATGGCCACACGGGTGCCCAGGAGGGTGCCGACGAGGGCGAGGGCTGCAGCGATCAGGACGGCGAGCATGGGGGCGGGATCCTCTCGGCGGTTCTGGGGGGGTGGGGGGACGTGGGCTGGCTCAGGGTCGTGCACGAGTATGCCGGTCAGGCGTCGAGGAGTCCTGCCGTGACGCGCTCGAGGCGCGCTCCCCTCGATGCTTTCACGAGCACGACGTCTCCCGGCTCGAGCCACGCGCGGAGTGTGGTCAGCGCCACGTCGACGTCGGGCACCTCGAGGGCGAGGGCCCCGGCACCCTCGGCGACGCCGCGCGCCCCAGGACCGACCGCGAGCACGAGGTCGAGGCCCGCGTCGACCGCCGCTCGGCCGACCTCGACGTGCCTGAGGTGGGCCTCGGCGCCGAGCTCGAGCATCTCCCCCAGGACCGCGACCCTGCGCGTGGCGTCGATGGTCCGCAACGTCTCGACCGCGGCGACCACCGACTCGGGGTTGGCGTTGTAGGAGTCGTCGAGCACGACGACGCCGTCGGACCGCTCGAGCCGCTGGAGCCGCTGAGCGCTGGCGGAGCGGTAGTCCGAGAGCGCCTGCGCGTCGACCCGTTGGTCGAGGGCAGCGGCGACCGCGACGGCCGCCGCGAGGTTGAGCCCCTGGTGGGCACCGGGCAGGGGCACGCGCGTCGTCCAGCGTCGGCCTGCCTGTGCGAGCGTCACGTCGGGCTCGCCCCGCCCGTCGACGTGGACGTCGTCCAGGCGCACGTCGTCGGGGCCGTCGGCCGTCCGGCCGAACCGCACCACGGAGGCACCGGCCGGCACGCGGGCCGCCATGGCGGCGACTCGTGCGTCGTCGGCGTTGAGCACCGCCACGCCGCCGGGCTGCAGACCCTCCACGATCTCGCCCTTGGCCACGGCGATGTTGTCGACCGACCCGAACTCGCCCACGTGCGCGCTGCCGACGTTCAGCACCACCGACACGTCCGGGGGCGCGATGCGGCACAGCCGGGCGACGTGCCCGATCCCACGGGCGCCCATCTCGACCACCAGGTAGCGGGTGTCGCGCCCGGCCCGCAGGACCGTGATCGGGACACCGAGCTCGTTGTTGTAGTTGCCGGCCGTGGCCACGGTCGGGCCCGCGGCCCCCAGCAGGTGGGCGACGAGGTCCTTCACGCTGGTCTTGCCCTGCGAGCCGGTGATCGCGACGACCTCGGCGTCGATCTCGTCGGCCACGTGGCGTGCCAGACGTCCGAGCGCGACCGTGACGTCCTCGACGACGACCGTCGGCGCCTCGACCGGTCGGGACCCGAGGACCGCGACCGCTCCCCCGTCGAGCGCGGACTGCACGAAGTCGTGGCCGTCGACGTGCTCACCGGCCAGGGCGACGAAGAGGCCGCCGCCCTCGACCGCGCGCGAGTCAAGGGTGGCGGGGCCGGTGACCACGACGTCGCCGTCGCCGTGCACGACGCCGTCGACGACCTGGGCCACCGCGGAGAGGCTCATCGGGATCATGCGTGCTCCTCGATGAGGGCACGCAGCACGTCCCGGTCGTCGAACGGGTGGACCACGTCGCCGACCTCCTGGCCCTGCTCGTGTCCCTTGCCCGCCACCACGACGGTGTCGCCGAGCTCGGCGACGGACACGGCGTGCGCGATCGCGTCGCGACGTCCCGGGACCTCGACGACCGTGGCAGCGCCGCCGGAGGCTCCGGAGAGCACGGCACGGCGGATCGCGGCAGGGTCCTCGGTGCGGGGGTTGTCGTCGGTGACCACCACGAGATCGGCGTAGCGGGCCGCGACCTCGCCCATGAGCGGACGCTTGCCGTGGTCGCGGTCGCCGCCGGCGCCGATCACGACGACGAGCCGGCCTGCGGTGACCGGGCGAAGGGCCGTCAGGACCGCCTCGACGGCGTCGGGCTTGTGCGCGTAGTCGACGACGGCCGTGAAGGTCTGCCCGGCCTCGACCCGCTCCATGCGGCCAGGGACGCCCCGGCTGGTCTCGATGCCGGCGGCGAGCGCGACGGGGTCGTGACCCACTGTCGCGAGGGAGGAGATGACCGCCAGGGCGTTCGCCACGTTGAACACGCCGGGCAGGGGGACGTGCAGCTCCAGCTCCAGGCCGTCGGGGCCGAGGACCTCCAGGTCCGTCCCGAGGCGGTGCGGGCGCACGTTGGCCGCGCGCCAGTCGGCGACCCGCCCCTCCGTCGAGAAGGTCGTGACCGGCAGGGAGGTCAGCTCGACGAGGCGTCGGCCGTGCTCGTCGTCGACGTTCACGACGGCGCGCCGGGCGTGCTCGGGGGTGAACAGGCTCGCCTTGGCGGCGAAGTACTCCTCGAGGTCGCGGTGGAAGTCGAGGTGGTCGCGTCCGAGGTTGAGGAACGTGGCGACGTCGAAGGCGAAGCCGTCGACGCGACCCTGCACGAGGGCGTGGCTGGAGACCTCCATCGCGCACAGCTCGACCTGCTCCTCGCGCATGACCGCGAAGAGGGCCTGGAGGTCCGGTGCCTCGGGTGTCGTCAGCGCCGAGTCGGCCGCGATCCCCCGCACCCGGGTCCCGATGGTGCCGACGACCGCGCTGCGGGCGGCGCCGACGGCCGACTCGGCCAGGTAGGTGCTGGTGGTCTTGCCCTGGGTGCCGGTGATGCCGAGGGTCGTGAAGGCCGTGGTCGGGTGGTCGTGGAACCAGGTGCTGAGCTCGGCCAGTCGTGACCGGGGTCCGTCCACGACGATCGTGGGCAGCGTGGGGAGGCGGGACGCGCCCTCGGCGTCGGTCAGGACGGCGACGGCACCTGCCGCCTCGGCGGCGTCGACGAAGTCGGCCCCGTGCACACGGCCGCCGGGCAGGGCCGCATAGAGGTCCCCGGGGCGCACCGTGCGCGTGCTGAGCGTGATGCCCGTGACCGACGTGGCGTCGGCGGGAGCCCCCGGTGCCGGCACGCCGAGGTGGTCGGCCACGTCCGCGAGGGTGCGCGCCCCGACCTCCCTGGGCCGGGTCCGCATCGTCGCCGTGGAGCCGTCGGAGTCCGTCACGATGCCAACGTAGCGACTCTCCGCCATCTCCTCACCCCGCCCCGGAACCCGTTCCACCCCCACCATGCGATACCCCCCGCGAACCCAGCACCGACAGCAACCGATCGCCAGAAAGCAGTAGACCCACCTCCAACGGCAAGCGAGCGCCAGCGAGCGAAGCCGAGGCGGGCAGCGGTGACCGAGCGCCAGCGAGGGAGCCGCGACCGAGCACGAGGAGGAACGACGAGTGCGCCCCGCCTACCATTCCTGCTCGACCTTCGGGCTCTTCGACCCGGTGGGCGTGACGCCGAAGCGCTCGAGCGCCATCGACATGATGTCGTGGAAGACCGGGGCGGCGGTGGAGCCACCACCGGCGTTGCTGAAGGGCTTGTCGAGGACGACGTAGGTGACGAACCGGGGCTCGTCGGCCGGGGCGAAGCCGATGAAGGAGACGGTGTTCTGCCCGCGCACGTAGCGTCCCGTGACCGGGTTGACACGCCAGGCGGTACCGGTCTTGCCTGCGACGCGGTAGCCGGGAATCTGGGCGGCGGGGGCGGTGCCGTCGTCGGCCGTGACCGCCTCCATCATGCGGGTGACCTGGGCGGCGGCCTTCTTGGAGACCACGCGCCGGGTGGGCGTCTCCCGCGTCTTCGTCGTGGCACCCTCCTGGTCCACGTACCCGCTGACGACCGAGGGGTCGACCATGACGCCTCCGTTGGCGATGGCGCCGACCGCTCGCACCACCTGCAGCGCGGTGACCGAGATGCCCTGGCCGAACGAGATCGTGGCGTGGTTGGCCTTGGTCCACTCGGCGGCCGGCTTGAGGATGCCCTTGGACTCGCCCGGCAGCTCCACGCCGGAGCCGACGCCGAAGCCGAACTTCCGGAAGTAGTCGTGCATGGTCTGGTTGTTCATCTGCTGGGCCGCGACGATCGTGCCGAGGTTGGAGGACTTCGCGATGACGCCGGCCGCGGTCAGGTTGATCGTGCCGTGCTTCCAGTAGTCACCGATGGGGTACTTGTCGATCGTCATGCTGCCGGGGACCTTGATCTGGGTCTCGGGCGTGATCTTGCCCTGGTCGGCCAGCGCCGCCATGGTGACGGTCTTCAGCACCGAGCCCGGCTCGTACACGGTCTGGACGAAGCGCGAGACGGTGTTCCCGTCGTTGCGGGTCGAGGGCGTCTCGGGGTCGAAGGTCGGCGCCTGGGAGAGCTGGACGACCTGTCCGGTGCGCACGTCCATGGTGATGGCGAGCCCCCAGTCCGAGCTCGACGAGCGCACGGCGTCCGCCAGCCGCTGGTCGGCGTACCACTGCAGGTCCCGGTCGATCGTGGTCTTGACGTCCTGGCCGGGCTCCATCTCGACGACGGTGCTGTCGGCCATGGGGATGCGCTGACCGCTCGGTGACACCTCGTAGGTGGCCGAGCCGTCCTTGCCGGTGAGCAGGTCGTCGTACTGCCGCTCGATGCCCTGGACGCCGACGGGCTTGTCGGACTCCTTGGTCTGGCTCATGTAGCCGACGAGGTTGGCGGCCAGCTTCCCTCCGGGGTAGCTGCGCAGCGTCACGCTCTCGCCGAACACGCCGGTCAGTCCGGCCTTGCGGACGGCCTTCAACGCCTTGTCGGCCTTGGCTGCGGGCAGGTTCTTCTCGAGGACCACGTACTGGGTCTTCGGGGTGCGCAGCTTCTCGATCGTCTCGAAGTAGTCGATCCGGTCCTCGCCGAGCGAGGTCACGAGGATGCGGGCGATCTTGGGCGCCTTGTCCGCCGTCATCGTCGGGTCCGCGGTCAGGGTCAGACCGTCCACGCTCGTGGCGATCACCTCGCCGTTGCGGTCGAGGATGTCGCCGCGCGGGGCCGGGATGGTCGTCGTTTGCGTCCCGGCCTGGCGCGCCATGGCCGCGTAGGCCTGGGCGTCGAGCCCCTGGATCCAGAACAGCCGGACGCCGAAGAGGCAGAACAGCGTCACCACCAGGACGAGGCTGATGCGCAGCCGGGAGCGGGTCAGTCGTTGGCGCTTCATCGGTCCACCCTCGTCACGTTGCTGCGCGGTTCCGCCGGCTCCGGGTCACCGATGACCTCGCCGTCGCTGGGTCGCAGGAAGGCCGGGTTGGCGTTGGGCACCATCCCGAGACGGATCGCTCGCTCGGCGAGCGCAGCCGGCGCCTGGAGGCGGTCGACCTCGCGGCGCAGCTCCTGCTGCTGGACGCCCAGGGCGTCGGCTCGGGTCGACAGTCGGGCGATCTCGAAGGCCTGGGCCTGCAGGACCGTGCTCAGCAGGATCAGACCCACGAGTCCGGCACCCAGCACCGTCAGCACGACGACCACGAAGGGGGCCCGGCTCGCGCGGCTGCGCACGGGCGCGACGAGACGCAGCGGCAGGCTCGTGGGTCGAGCCTGCCGGGTGGTCCTCTGGCGCGGACGTGCCGCGTGCATCGTGCTCATGCCGTTCCCTCCCCCTTCGCCACGTCGTGTCCTCTCATGCCGCGGTCCGTTCCACGGCCCGCAGCCGCACCGAGCGGGCGCGCGGGTTCTCCGCGGACTCCGCGTCGCTCGCCTGCTCGGCACCCCGTGTGAGCTGACGGAACCGCGGCTCCAGCTCGGCGGGGACCACGGGCAGGCCGTGCGGGACCTTGAGGGTGGTGACCTCGGCCAGGGCCCGCTTGGTGATGCGGTCCTCGAGGGAGTGGTAGGCCAGCACGACGACCCGGCCACCGACGGTGAGCGCGTCGAGGGCGGCCGGCAGGGCCCGGGCGTAGACCGCGAGCTCGTCGTTGACCTCGATGCGCAGCGCCTGGAAGGTGCGCTTGGCGGGGTGGCCGCCGGTGCGCCGCGCCGCGGCGGGGATGCTGTCGCGGACGAGGTCGACCAGGCGGGCGCTTCGCGTGAACGGCTCGGTGTCCCGGGCGGCGACGACGGCCTCGGCGATGCGCTTGGCGAACTTCTCCTCGCCGTGGACCCTCAGCACGCGGGCGAGCCGGTCCGCGGGATAGGTGTTCAGGATGTCGGCGGCCGTCATGCCCACGCCCGGCGTCATCCGCATGTCGAGGGGGGCGTCCTGCGCGTAGGCGAAGCCGCGATCGGCGAGGTCGAGCTGCATCGACGAGACGCCGAGGTCGAAGAGCACGCCGTCGACGTGGCGCAGGCCGGCGTCGGCGAGCACCTCGGGCAGCTCGTCGTACACCGCGTGCGCGTAGGTGACCCGGTCCTCGAACTCCGCGAGGCGGGCGCGAGCGCGGCTGAGCGCCTCGGTGTCGCGGTCGACCCCGACGACCCGCAGGTGCTCGAAGCGGCGCAGCATCGCCTCGGTGTGCCCGCCGAGGCCCAGCGTCGCGTCGACGACGACCGGGGTCCGTCCGCCCGAGCCCGTCGTGGCGTCCGACTCGATGGCCGGGGCCAGCAGGTCGAGCACGCGGTCGAGCAGGACGGGGACGTGGCGGGCGTCAGGCCCGCCGGGCTCCTCGGTCGTCACGAGGCGCCTGCCGTCAGCGCGACCACGACGCCCAGCACCACGGCGATCGCCACGGACACGCCGGCGGAGAAGGCCATGAGCACAGCAGCGTCGGCGACCTCGTGGCGGACACGGCGTCGTTGGTTCATGGCACCTCCTCGGGCGCTCGAGGGTCGGGGTGTGGCGGGGTGGTCGTGCTGGACGTGGAGCGGGGTGGTGGAGACCGTGTGGCCTGATCCCCGTCCGTACGGCTCTGGCACCGGGGAAGTGATGCCAGGACCGGACAGCCGGAGGTCGGACCCTGCGGGCGTGGTCAGAAGATGCCGGGCATCACCTCGTCGGACATGTCGGAGAACTGCTCCTCCTGCGACGAGGAGTACTCGTCCCAGCGGCGGGCGTCCCAGATCTCGAGGCGGTCCATGGCCCCGACCACCGCGACGTCGCGCTCGAGCCCGGCCCAGCTGCGGAGCACCGGCGGGATGGAGATGCGTCCCTGCTTGTCCGGCACCTCCGAGGAGGCCCCGGAGTAGAGCATGCGCACGAAGTTGCGTGCCTCGCGGTTCGTGAACGGCGTCTCGCGGATGCGGTCGGTGAACGCGCTGAACGAGTCGGTCGTCCAGCCGTAGATGCAGTTCTCCTGCCCGCGGGTCAGCACGATGCCGCCCTCGAGCCGGGGGCGGAACTTGGCGGGCAGGAACAGGCGGGACTTGTCGTCCAGACGCGGCGTGTAGGTGCCGAAGAAGTTGTTCGCATCGATGCCCACCTCCTTCCACCTCGCCCTCTGCGACGTGCCCCGTGGTGCGACCACCGCGCCACGAACGCTCCATTTCGCACCACAGTACCCCACACTCCACCACCGTCAAGCCGATTCGCCTGGTTTCGCGGCACCTTTCCGCCCGCCCTCTCCCCCGGCGCCAGGACGGTCCTACGCCGGGATTGCAGCGCTGGACCCGGAAGCACACCGGCCCGGGGCGCGTGGTGGAGCGTGGTGGAGCGACCTCGGCCCTCACCGAGGGCGCACGGGCCCCGACGCCCGCTCGAGGACGCACGAGACCCCGCACGCACGACGACGCCGGGCCCCGCGTGTGCGGGACCCGGCGTCGGGTGTGGTGCGAGAGCCGGCGACTCAGCGTCGCGGGCTCGGGTGGGTCAGAGGTCGTCGCCCTCCTGGCGACGCTGCCAGCGCTCCTCCATGCGGTCGACGAACGACCCGGAGGGCTTGGGCGAGGACGGGCGCGAGGGAGCGGCGTCGGGCGACGCGGCCAGACCGTGGCGCCAGGCCGTGACGAAGAAGTAGGCGCCGACCAGCATCACGAGGAACCCGGCGACACCGAGCCACGTGGTGGCGGTGACCGCACCGGCGAACATGACGCCCAGGCCCACCAGGAAGCCGAGTCCCGCCAGGACGGCGATCTTGCGGTTGCGCGCCGCCTGCTTGGACCCGCGCAACGTCGAGGCGAAGTCGGGATCCTCGGCCGCAAGGGACTGCTCGAGCTGCTGGAGCAGGCGGGCTTCTTCGTCGGAGAGTGGCACGGGGGCCTCCTGGTCAGGTGGAACTACGTCAAGTCTAGGCGGGCGATGGTGTGCAGACCACCCGAGATCGCTGAGAACTCGCTGGACGACCGGACGAGTCGCTCGAGAGCGTACAGCCGCTCCCGCGCGCCGGGCTCCGTGTCGACCACCGCACTGGGCACGAGGTCGGCGAAGGTCCGCAGTCCCGACACGGAGGAAAGGGCGAACCCGGCTCCCTCCAGCTCGGCGGCGAGCTCGCTCTCGACGTACCGCCGAGGCCCCTGGGCGCGGAGGTCCCAGGTCGGCGCCGTCGAGCCGTGGATCGTGGCGGCACCGTCGAAGTCACCGGTGATCGCGCGGGCGAGCACCGCTGCCGGCCGGCCGGCCACGACCACGCTCACCACGCCCGACGGGCGCAGGACGCCGGCGACCGCGGCCAGGGCCTCGGCGGGATCGTCGACGTACTCGAGCACGCCGTGCAGGACCGCGAGGTCGGTGGAGGCGGCAGCGACGTGCTCGCCCAGGTCGGAGGTGTCGGCCAGGACGCCGACCACGTGGTCCTGGACGCCGGCCTCGGCGGCCCGACGACCGAGGGACGCCAGGGCGTCGGGGCTGGGGTCCACGACGGTCACCCGGTGGCCCAGCGCCGCCAGGCGGACGGCGTCACCGCCGGTTCCTCCCCCGACGTCGAGCACGTCGAAGGGGCCCTCCCCCGGCACGGCCGCGATCGCGTCGAGGACCGCCTGCCACATGATCTCCTGACGCACCGGACGCATGGCGCCACTGTGTCACAGCGCCTCGGTCCGCACCGAGGCTCCTCGCGCATGACCTAGGGTGCGGGCATGGCGAGGATCGTGGTGGTCGGCGGTGGCTTCGCCGGCACCTCGCTCGCGGCGCGTCTCGCGAAGCTGCGGCACGAGGTGGTGCTGCTCGAGGCCTCCGACCGGCTCGGCGGTCGTCTGCGCGGTCACGGGGTCGGTGACGGCGTGTGGCAGCTCGACCCCGACACGTTCACCCTCCCGGGGGTGCTGCGGGACCTGTTCCGCAAGTCCGGCCGCCCCCTGGACGCCGCACTGACCATCGAGACCGTCCCCGGGCGACGCCACGTGTTCGCCGACCGCACGGTGATGGACCTGCCCATGGGCCGACGGTCGGGCCAGGTCGACGCCTTCGTCGAGGCCTTCGGGGTCGACCCGTGGAGCCCCTGGCTCGACACGATGTCGGACCGTTGGGACACGGTGCGCCGACGTCTGCTCAACCAGGTCCCGGACGAGGACGCGCTCGACCGCCCCACCCGCCGGACCCTCGAGGCGCGGCGCACGCTGCGTCGGGAGACCCAGCGGGTCCTCGACGACCGGCAGCTGCGGCGCATCGTGCTGGACCCCGTGGTCCTTGCCGGCGACGACCCCCGCCTGGTGCCCGCCGCCGCAGCCGTCGTCCACCACGTGGAGAGGGGCTTCGGGCGGTGGGCCGTCGACGGCGGGATGCCCGCGCTGGCCGACGCCCTGACGACCCGCCTGCAGGAGCGTCGTGTCGAGGTGCGCCTGCACACCGCGGCCTCGGGGATCACCCGCGACGGGGGGTCCGTGACCGGCGTGACCACCGACGGCGGTCCGGTCGAGGCCGACGTCGTCGCCTGGTGCGCGCCGTGGTGGCCCGACGGTCTGCCGGAGCCGACGCTCCACCCGCGGATCCCGGCGCACCGCACGCTGGTGCGCCTGGCGGCGGACGCCCCCGACCTCCCCCGGGACGTGGCGGTCCACTCGGACCCGCCCATGCAGCTGTGGGAGTCCTCGCCCGGCTGCTGGACGATCACGCACCACAACGCCGAGGACCCCCTCGTCGCACTCGTCCGCGTGGGCGTCGACCTGCGCGAGCACGTCGTCGAGCGCCACGACCTGCGGCCGGCCGACCTGGTGCGTCTCGGCCACTGGGGCTGGCAGTGGCGGGGCTGGCGCACGATGCTCGAGCGACCGGGGCCGCGCCTGCCACCGGGCCTGCTCATGGCCGGGGCCCACGCCTACCCGGGCGGCTCCCTCGAGGAGATCGGCCTGGCCACCGAGGCCCTGGCCGAACGTCTCGGTCCCGTGCCCCGTCGTCCCGCCCCCTGAGGAGACCTCAGACCAGGCCCTCGCTCCGCAGGGTCTGGAAGATCTCGCGTGTCGCCTTGGACCGGTTGAGCGTGATGAAGTGCAGCCCGGGGGCACCGGCGGCCAGCAGGTCGCGGCACAGCTGCGTCGCTAGCTCGATGCCGCGCGTGCGCACGGCGTCCTTGTCGTCGGCGACCGGCTCGATGACGTCGAGCACCTCCCGCGGGATCTCCGCCCCCGAGAGCTCGGCCATGCGCGCGACCTGGCCGAAGTTCAGGATCGGCATGATGCCCGGCACGATCGGCAGGTCGCTGCCTCGCGCCCGCGTGCGCTCGACGAGGTCGACGTAGTCCTGCACGCGGAAGAAGAACTGCGTGATCGCGAACTCCGCGCCTGCCCGGTGCTTGGCGACCAGGACGTCGGCGTCCGGGTCGCGGCCCCCGGCATCGGGGTGGCCCTCGGGGAAGGCCGCGACGCCGATCGAGAAGTCACCCAGCTCGCGTGCCAGCTCCACCAGCTCGATGGCGTGGTCCATGCCCCCGGGGTGCGGCTCCCAGGGCTCCCGCGGGCCACCCTTCGGGTCGCCGCGCAGCGCGAGGACGTGGTGGATCCCGGCGCTCGCGTACTGCTTGAGCACCTGCTCGATCTCCGCGCGGCTCTGTCCCACGAGGGTGAGGTGCCCGATCGCGCAGATGCGGGACTGCTCGGCGATGCGCGACGTCACGCGCACCGTGCGCTCCTGGCTCGTGCCGCCGGCCCCGTAGGTCACCGAGACGAACGTGGGCTGGAGCGGCTCGAGGTCGGCGATGGTGCGCCACAGCACCTCCTCGCCCGCATCGTCCTTCGGCGGGAAGAACTCGAACGACACGCACGGGCGTGGGTGGCGGAGGTCCTCGAGAAGCGATCGCGAGGACGTGGGCGCAGGACCGTCAGTCACGGACCAACGGTATCGTCCGAACGGTGGGAGCAGCCGACCTTGACCGATTTCGGGACGACGTCGCACGTGAGCTCTCTCGCTTCGGCGACGATCGGCGTGCGGCCCTCGTCACGGTGGGCCCCGACCTGGCCCCCTTCCTCGACGCGGCGACCTCGTTCGTGGCCGGGGGCAAGCGGCTGCGGGCGGCGTTCTGCCGGGCGGGTTGGCTGGTGGCAGGTGGTGACCCCGACGACCCCGCCGTGGTCACGGCCTCCGCCTCGCTGGAGTGGCTGCAGGGCAGCGCGCTGGTGCACGACGACCTCATGGACGGCTCGGACACCCGCCGCGGGAACCCCAGCGTCCACCGTGCCTTCGAGGCGCAGCACCGGGCCGGGGGCCAGGACGCCGTGGGCGACGCCGAGCGCTTCGGCCTGTCGACGGCGGTGCTCCTGGGCGACCTGATGCTGTCGTGGGCCGACGAGCAGCTGCGCTCGTCCGGTCTGCCGCGCGTCCCCGAGGCGTTGCACTTCCTCGACCTGTGCCGGTCCGAGGTCGTGGCGGGCCAGTACCTCGACGTCCTCGCCCAGACCCGTCCGACCGTGACGGTCGAGGAGGCCATGACCATCGTGCGGTTCAAGGCGGCCTCCTACACGGTGGAGCGGCCCCTGCACATCGGGGCGGCCCTCGCCGGCGCCGACGCCGACCTCATCGACGGTCTGAGCGCCGTCGCCCTGCCTCTCGGCCAGGCCTTCCAGCTGCGCGACGACGTGCTCGGGGTCTTCGGTGACCCCGCGGTCACCGGCAAGCCCGCCGGGGACGACCTCCGGGAGGGCAAGCGCACCGTCCTCGTCGCCCGGGCCACCGAGCTCGGCAGCGACGACGACCGCGCCCTCCTCTCCCGCCTCCTTGGCACCCGCGAAGGCGTGGAGCCGCTCACGGAGCTGATGGTGCGCACGGGCGCCCTGGCGGCCGTCGAGCGTGACATCGCGCGCCTCGAGGACGAGTCCGACGCCGCGATCACCGCGCTCGGCGACCACGCCCGGTCCGTCCTCCGCCCTCTGGCCCTGAGCGCGACCCGCCGCACCTCCTGACCCGCAAGGGCGCCCGGGCCGAACAGCGGGGCAGAACACGGGCGGCGGAGCACGCCCGGCGCGCGGGCGTTCTCTACACTCGTCGCAGGGTCAGCCGGCCCTGGGAGCGGACGTGAGGAGGTCCGGCGTGACGGTCATCCGCGACGACGCCCTCGTCGGACGCGTCCTCGACGGTCGCTACCGCGTGGACGAACGGATCGCTCGTGGCGGCATGGCCAGCGTGTTCCACGGCCACGACGAGCGGCTCGACCGCCCCGTCGCGATCAAGGTCATGCACGCCGGCCTCGGCGACGACGACGAGTTCTCCCAGCGCTTCGAGCGCGAGGCCCGCGCCGCGGCCAAGCTGAACCACCGTGGCGTGGTGGCGGTCTTCGACCAGGGGCGCGACGGCGACGTCACCTACCTCGTCATGGAGTACGTCCCCGGCAGCACCCTGCGCGACGTCATGCGCGCGGAGACGCCGATGCCTCCCCTGCGAGCCCTGCACCTGCTGGCCGACGTGCTCACCGCGCTCTCGGCGGCCCACCGGGCCCACCTGGTGCATCGCGACGTCAAGCCCGAGAACGTCCTCATCACGCCCGACGGCGAGGTCAAGGTCGCCGACTTCGGCCTGGCGCGGGCCGTGAGCGCCGCGACCACCGCCACCGGCGGCACGCTCATCGGCACCGTCTCCTACCTGGCGCCCGAGATCGTGGTCAACGAGGGCGCCGACGCACGGTCCGACGTGTACGCGTGCGGCGCGCTGCTCTACGAGATGCTCACGGGCACCAAGCCGCACACGGGCGACTCCCCCATCCAGGTGGCCTACAAGCACGTGCACGAGGACATCGCCGCCCCGTCGGTGGTGCGTCCGGACCTCCCGCCCTACGTCGACGCCCTGGTCGCCCGAGCGACCGTCCGCGACCGCTCCCAGCGGTCGCAGGACGCCGGCGTGCTGCTGCGGCAGGTGCGTCTCGTCGAACGTGCCCTGGCCGAGGGGCTCGACGACGACCCCGACCTGACCGCCGACCTGCGGCCCCGTCCGATGGCCGCCGACGAGGAGCCCACCCGTCCCGTCGACCTCGAGCACGAGGCACCGGACGGTGAGCTCACGGGTCCGAAGACGCCGGCCGAGGCGAGTGACCTCGACGACGGCGGAGAGACCGTGCTCGTCGACCGCGAGACCGGCGAGGTCGTCGCGCGCGCCGAGCCCACCATGCGGTGGAGCAGCGAGACATGGACCGACAGCCGGACGACGACGGCCGCCGCGGCACCGGGCCTCCACCCCGCCATGACCGCCGAGGACTACCAGCAGTCCCGCGACCAGGACCGTTCGAGCAGGCGCGGACGCGTGCTCCTGGTCGCAGCGGTCGTCGCCGCACTGCTGCTGGCCGCGTTCGGCTACTGGCTGGGCGTGGGCCGCTACGCCGACACGCCCCAGCTCGTGGGCCAGGCCGAGGCTCAGGCCGCCGAGGAGGCCGAGGCCGCCGGCTTCACGCTCGACGTCACCCGTCGAGCGTTCTCCGAGACCGCCCCGCTCGGCACGGTGCTCTCCACCGACCCCGCGGCCGGCGACCGCCTGCTGCCGGGCGACACGATCCACGCCGTGGTCTCCAAGGGCAAGGAGCGGTACGCGATCCCCAACGTACAGGGACAGACCGTGGACCAGGCGCGCGTCGCGTTCGAGGAGCTCACGCTGCAGGTCGGCGACGTGACCGAGGCCTACAGCGAGAAGATCCCCGAGGGTCGCATCGTCCGCGCCGTGGACCAGAAGGTCGGTCAGCAGGTCAAGCGCGGCACCGTGATCGACCTCGTCGTGAGTCGCGGTCGCCAGCCGATCGACGTGGTCGACCAGACCGGGAAGTCACAGGCCGACGCGGTGAAGGCGCTGGAGGGTGCGTCCTTCGACGTGAACGTGACCCAGCGCTTCTCCGACGACGTCGACAAGGGCGTGGTCATCAGCCAGTCCCCGTCCGACGGCACCCGCTTCAAGGGCGACACGATCACGATCGTCGTCTCCCGCGGGCCCGAGAACGTCGACGTCCCCGACGTCATGGGCCGCCCCCGCACCGAGGCCGTGGCCGCTCTCGAGAAGGCCGGCTTCAAGGTCGACGTGAAGAACCGCATCCCCGGGGCCGACCGCGTCGTGTTCCAGGAGCCCGGCTCGGGCGAGGCCAAGGTCGGCTCGACCATCACGATCTACGTCTGACCTCGCGGTCGGGCGCCTGCATCCACACCCGCGGGGTCGTGGGCGACGCATCCCACGGAAGTTTCTGGTGCACACGTCCCAGTTCTACCCCTAGGCTGGGCCCGTGACCGCCTCCCCGACGCCCCCTGCCTCCCCCGAGCCCGCCACCACCGCGCCACGCATCGCTCCGGGTGACCGACGCGACCTCGGCCTCGTGAACCACGGCATCAGTAGCATCGCGGGTCGCGTCATCGGCGGCCACCGCCCGAACGTGTTCACCACGCTCGGGCGCCAGCGGCGACTCTTCCGCGCCTGGTTGATGTTCAGCGCGGCGCTCATGCCGTTCGGACGTCTCCCGCGCACCGAGACCGAGCTCGTCATCCTGCACGTCGCGACCCTGCGCGGGTGCGACTACGAGCTCGACCACCATCGACGGATCGGCCGCAGAGTGGGGCTGACGCCCGAGCAGGTCGAGCACGTCGGTGACGCCACGTGGGACGGCTGGACCGGTCGTCAGCGCGTGCTGCTGGACGCGACGGCGTCGCTGGTGCGCGACCGCGACCTCGACGACGCCACGTGGGCCCGTGTGCGCGAGCACCTCGACGAGGCCACCGCGATCGAGCTGCTGATGCTGTGCGGGCAGTACGACGCGCTCGCCACCACGCTCATGACGCTGCGGGTGCCGCTCGACGGTCGCTGACCGGCCGGGGGTCGATCAGCGGTCGCGCAGCATGTCCGCGACGAGGAACGCGAGCTCGAGCGACTGCTCCCGGTTGAGGCGCGGGTCGCACAACGTCTCGTAGCGCGTCGCGAGGTCCTCGGCCGACAGCCGGCGCCCGCCTCCGACGCACTCGGTGACGTCGTCGCCGGTGAGCTCGACGTGCAGCCCGCCCGGCCACGTGCCGAGCGAGCGGTGCACCTCGAAGAAGCCCCGGGTCTCGTCGATGACGTCGTCGAACTCCCGGGTCTTGTAGCCGGTGGACGCCTCGAACGTGTTGCCGTGCATCGGGTCGCACACCCACGCGACCTCGAGGCCCGCAGCGGTGACCTTCTCGACGAGGGCGGGCAGGAGGTCGCGGATCTTGCCGGCGCCGAAGCGCGTGATGAACGTGACCTTGCCGGGCGTGCGCTCGGGGTTGAGCTTCTCGTAGAGGGCGATCGCGTCGTCGGCCGACGTGGTCGGGCCGAGCTTGACTCCGATGGGGTTGGCGATGTGGCTCAGCATCTCCACGTGGGCGCCGTCGAGCTGGCGGGTGCGCTCGCCGATCCACACGAAGTGGCCGGAGACGTCGTAGGGCTGCTGGGTCCGCGAGTCGATGCGGGTGAGGGCGTGCTCGTACTCGAGGATCAGCGCCTCGTGGGAGGAGTAGAAGTCGACGGAGCGGAAGGCGTCGGGCTCCACGCCGATGGCGTCCATGAAGGCGAGGGCGCGGTCGATCTCGCCGCCGACCTTCTCGTAGCTGACGCCGACCGGGCTGTTCTTGACGAAGTCCTTGTTCCACTCGTGCATCTGGCGCAGGTCCGCGTAGCCACCGGTGGTGAAGGCACGGGCGAGGTTCAGGGTGGCGCTGGAGGCGTTGTAGACGTCGACGAGTCGCTGCGGGTCGTGCACGCGTGACTCGGGGGTGAAGTCGAACCCGTTGACGGCGTCGCCGCGGTACGCCGGAAGCGTGATGCCGTCGCGGGTCTCGGTGTCGCGGGACCGCGGCTTGGCGTACTGGCCACCGAGGCGGCCGAGCTTGACGACCGGCACGCTCGCCGCGTACGTCAGCACGACGGCCATCGACAGCAGCACCCGCAGCTTGTTGCGGACGTTCTCGGCGGTGACGCCCTCGAACGTCTCGGCGCAGTCACCGCCCTGCAGCAGGAACGCCTCGCCACGGGCGACGGCGGCCATCCGGTCGCGGAGGTCGTCGCACTCGCCGGCAAACACGAGCGGTGGCATCCGGCGCAGCTGCCCGAGCGCACGCTCGCGGGCAGCAGGATCGGCATACGTGGGCTGCTGGGCAGCACCCATCGCATGAAGGTCATCAAGGCTCGGAATGCTCACCGGTCAAGGATACGGGGAGCCCGTCGGCGCCCACGACCACCCACGCACACGTGGACGCCCCCGGGGCGACACGCTGCCGGCCGGAGCCAAGGTCGGCGACCTCAGCCACCACAGGTCGAGCGAAGCGAGACAGGCGGCTGGGCGGAGCCCAGGGCGGCGACGAAGGAGCCGCCGAAGCGGCGAGGGACGAGCCGCGAGCCGCCTACCATCCCAGCGTCCCCGGCGCCCCCTTGAACGGTCCGCTCACGCGCGACGTGATCCAGCCGCCGTAGAAGTCGCCGTCCTGGGCCTGAACGACCTCGCCGTCGACGGTGCAACGGTCCATGCGGCCGGGGTAGAGGGCGAGGTGGTCGAGGAGCATCTCGTACCCGGGCCGGGGCCGGGGGTAGGTCCAGGCTCCGGCGGGGACGACGCGGTCGCCGACGACGAGGTCCCAGTAGCTGGCCTCGCCCTTGAACTCGCAGACCGTGGTGCCGGCGATCGGCCGGAGCACGCCGTCGGCGACGGCGTCGACGGGCAGGTAGTAGGTCGGCGGGTGGCTGGTCTCGAGCACGCGGTAGCTGTGCGTGGTCCGCAGGATCTCGACGCCGCCGAGCTCGACGACGACCAGCTCGTCGCTGGCCTCGACGGCGGGCGGTCGCGGGTAGCTCCAGACGTCCTCGACGTCGCGTCCTGCACTCATCCGAACAGCACCTCGGCCTCCTCGTAGAGCTCGGGCCGGACGAGCTTGAGCTCGCCGGTCCCCTCGCTGAGCGGGACCCGGACGATGTCGGTGCCACGCAACGCCATCATCATGCCGAAGTCACCGTCGTGCACGGCCTGGATGGCGTGCAGCCCCAGGCGGGTCGCGAGCCACCGGTCGAACGCGGTCGGGGTGCCGCCGCGCTGCACGTGGCCCAGCACCACGGCCCGTGCCTCCTTGCCGGTGCGCTCCTCGATCTCCTGGGCCAGCCGCTCCCCCACACCACCGAGCCGCACGTGGCCGAAGGCGTCCTTGTCGCCCGACTGCAACGTCATGCCCGACCCGTCGGGCGAGGCGATCGGCACGGCTCCCTCGGACACGACCACGATCGGCGAGAACCGGGTCGCGAACCGGCTCTCGACCTGCGCGCAGACCTTGTCGATGTCGAACGGCCGTTCCGGGATCAGGATGATGTTCGCTCCCCCGGCGAGCCCGGAGTGCAGGGCGATCCAGCCGGCGTGGCGCCCCATGACCTCGACCACCAGCACCCGGTGGTGCGACTCGGCCGTCGTGTGCAGCCGGTCGATCGCCTCGGTGGCGATGTTGACGGCGGTGTCGAAGCCGAACGTGAAGTCGGTCCCCGACAGGTCGTTGTCGATGGTCTTCGGCACGCCGACGACGGCCACGCCGAGCTCGGCCAGCCGGGTGGCGACACCGAGGGTGTCCTCGCCACCGATGGCGACCAGCGCGTCGCACCCACGGGACTGCAACGTCGCGCGGATCCGCTCGACCCCGCCCTCGACGGCGAACGGGTTGGTGCGCGAGGAGCCCAGGATGGTGCCGCCCCGCGGCAGGATGCCCCGGACGTCGGCGACGCCCAGCTCACGGGCGTCGTCCTCGAGGGGACCCCGCCAACCGTCGCGGAACCCGATGAACTCGTCGCCGAACGTCTGGACCCCCTTGCGGACCACCGCCCGGATCACCGCGTTCAGTCCGGGGCAGTCACCGCCCCCGGTCAGTACTCCGATCCGCATGGCTCGCTCCTTCGTCGGTACCGACGTCGTGCCCGCCTCGTGCCGGGGTGGGCCTCACTCGGGCTTGATCTCGTCCCACACCTCGTCGGACTCGGCGCGCTCCGCCGCCTTGGCGGCCGCGCGCTCCGAGTCCTTGTCGCGCTTCTTGGCGTCCTGGGCGTAGAGGTCGACGTACTCCTGGCCCGACAGACGCATGATCTCGTACATGATCTCGTCGGTGACGGCGCGCAGGATGAAGCGATCGCCCTCGAGGCCCTCGTAGCGGCTGAAGTCCAGCGGCTCGCCGAAGCGGACGCCCGGGCGGGCCATCTTGCCGAAGACCTTGCCGGGAGGCGCGACGACGTCGGTGTTGATGACGGCGAGCGGGATGACCGGCACGCCGGCCTCCAGTGCGATGCGCGCGACGCCCGTGCGACCGCGGTACAGCTTTCCGTCGTGGGAGCGCGTGCCCTCGGGGTAGATCCCGCACACCTCGCCCTCGGAGAGCAGCCGCAGCTGGGTCGCGATGGCGCCGGCGGCGGCGGAGCCGCTCGACCGGTCGATCGGGACCTGGCCGGCACCGGAGAAGAACTTCTTCTGGAACCAGCCCTTGATGCCGGGCGACTCGAAGTACTCGGCCTTGGCCACGAAGGTCACGCGACGCGGGATGACGAGCGGCATGAACAGCCAGTCGCTGTAGGACAGGTGGTTGCTGGCCAGGATGACCGCCCCGTCCTTGGGCACGTTCTCGGTGCCCTCGGCCCAGGGCCGGAAGATCAGCTTCAACAGCGGACCCAGCGCCAGGAACTTCAGGAACCAGTAGAACAACGTCGCCTCCTCAGCGTCACCCGGACACTACCGCGCTCAGGGGGGTGCACGGTGGCGACACCGTGAGGGAGGATGCATCCATGAGCCCCACCTCCTCCGGATCGACACCGTCGCAGCCCTCCGTCGTGCCGGGAGCCGAGCCCTTCACGAGCGACGGTGGACCCGTCGGAGTCCTGCTGAGCCACGGCTTCACCGGCTCGCCGTACTCGATGGCGCCCTGGGGCCGCGACCTCGCCGACCGGGGCTACACGGTGCGAGTCCCCCGTCTACCCGGCCACGGCACCACCTGGCAGCAGATGAACCGCACCACGTGGTCGGACTGGTACGGCGCGCTCGAGACCGAGCTGGACATCCTGCGCGACACCTGCGAGCGGGTCGTCGTGGGTGGGCTCTCCATGGGCGGCTGCCTCGCCCTGCGACTGGCCGAGCAGCGCCCGCACGACGTCGACGCGGTCGTCGTGGTCAATCCCGCCATCGCCTCGCGCGACCCGCGACTGAAGGCCGTCCCCCTTCTCAAGTGGGTCGTCCCGTCCCTCGAGGCGATCGGCGGCGACATCAAGAAGCCGGGCATCGAGGAGAACGCCTACGACCGCACGCCGCTGAAGGCCCTGCACTCGATGATGCAGCTCTGGGGCGACGTGCGCGCCGACCTCGGACGGATCAAGGCGCCGGTCCTGTTCTTCCGGTCCACCGACGACCACGTCGTCGACGACAGCACCCTGTCGCTGGTGCGCGAGGGTCTGCGCCCCGGGCTCGGGGAGTTCGTCACGCTCGAGAACAGCTACCACGTGGCCACCCTCGACCACGACGCCCCGGAGATCTTCGAGCGCTCCGCCGCCTTCATCGCCGAGCACGCAGGGCCGGGGCGCGCCGGTGGCTGACGTGGGCGGCACGGGGTCGGGCGGCACGGGGTCGGGCGGCAGGGGGCCGGGCGACACGGGACCGGACAGGAACGGTCCCGACGACGGCGGGCGCGACGCGTTCGACGACATCGTGAGCCGCCTCGACCTCGACCTGCCCTTCCCTGCGGAGGCCGACGAGCCCCGGGACACCCCACCGGCACAGGAGCCCGCCGAACCCGAGCCGTTCGAGCTCGACGACGAGCCCGACCCGGTGGACGAGCAGTTCTACCGTCGGGTCGACCCCGGTCCGGGTCGGCCCATGCACCGTGGGCGAGCCGCCGCGTGGGGCGGCCTGGTGGGATCGCCGCTGCTGCTCATGCTCGCCTCGCTGGCGGGTCAGTGGTTGTCCAGCCCCGTCCTGCTCGGCGCGGCCATCACCTTCGTCGCCTCGGCGATCTACTTGATCGCGCAGCTGCCCGAACACGGACCCTCGCAGCGGGATTGGCCGGACGACGGCGCCGCGCTGTGAGTCGGGCCATGTCGGCCGCGCCGATCAGCCCGGCCTCGGGGCCGAGGTGGGCGCGGACGATCCGGGCCTCGGACCGGTAGCCGCGACCCGTCAGCGTGCGCGAGTAGGCCTCGCGTGCAGGCCCCAGCAGCATCTCGCCGGCGTCGCTCACCCCACCGCCGACGACGAACAGACCGGGGTCGAGCGCCGCGGCGAGGTTGGCCATGCCGACGCCGAGCCAGTCGCCGACGTCGGCGATCCAGGAGATCGCCTCCTCGTCGCCGTCCTGCGCGAGCGGCGTGACGTGCGCCCCCTCGACACGGTCCGGACCACCGGCGGCCTCAGCCAGCCGACGGCCGATGGGTGAGCCCTCGGCCACCGCCGCCGCCGCCCGGCGCCCGAGCACGCGCCCGCTGGCGTACTGCTCCCAGCAGCCGAGGTTCCCGCACTCGCACCGGTTGCCGCCGGGCACGACCTGCATGTGGCCGAACTCCCCCGCGATGCCGAAGTGGCCGCGGTACGGCAGTCCGTCGATGACGAGCGCTCCGCCGATGCCGGTCCCGAGCGTGATGAGGACCAGGTCGGGCTCGTTCTGCGCGGCCCCGAACCGCCACTCGGCCCAGCCGCTGGTGTTGGCGTCGTTGTCGACCATCACGGGCAGCATGGTCCGGCGCGCGACCCGGTCACGCAGCGGCTCGTGCCGCCAGGCCAGGTGCGGCGCGAAGAGCACGGTCGACTGCGAGGCGTCGACGAAGCCCGCGGCGCCGATGCCCACGGCCTTGACCGGAAGCTCGGCGCGGAACTCCGCCGTGATCTCGGTGATCGCGTCGAGCACGGCCTCCGGCTCGGTCGTGGGCGTCTCGCGGCGGGTGCGGGCGACGACCCGTCCGTCCTCGTCGACCACGCCGGCCGCGATCTTGGTGCCGCCGATGTCGATGCCGACGGCCAACCTGTCCGCCATGTCAGTCCTCTGTTCCTGAGCCGGGTGCGGAGCCGACCCTCTGCGCCGTCGCCCTGCGGGCGGAGCGGCCGAGGTCGGCGGCGCCGACGATGCCGGCGTCGTTGCCGAGGGTCGCGAGGCGCACCTCGGCCACACGACGGTGAAAGCGCGCGGGCAGGTGCTCCTCGAAGGCCTCCCGCACGGGGTCGAGCAGGAGGTCGGCGGCTGCCCCGACCCCGCCCCCGATCACGATGACGCTCGGGTCGAGCACGGCGGCGAGCGAGGCGCAGCCCTCGCCGATCCAGGCCCCGAGGTCGCGCAGCAGGTCCACCGCGAACGGGTCGCCCTCCTGGGCGAGGTCGGTGACCAGCGGACCCTTGATCTTCGCGACGCCACCGGCGCGGGCCACGAGGGCCGCCGCTGCCGGGTCGTCGCTCGCAGCCCGTTCACGTGCCTCGGCCACGAGGGCGCTGCCGCTCGCGTACTTCTCGAAGCACCCGTGCTGACCGCACCCGCACAGGCGCCCGTCGCGGACGAGCCGCAGGTGCCCGATCTCGGCCGCCGCGCCGAACCCGCCGCGCATGAGGTCGCCGTCCTGGATCACGCCACCACCGACCCCGGTACCGATGGTCACGAGCAGCAGGTCGTCGGAGTCGGCGCCGGCGCCGAACCGGTACTCGCCCCAGGCCGCGGCGTTGGCGTCGTTCTCGACGACGACGGGCAGCTCGACCAGCTGGGCGATCCGCTCGCCCAGCGGCTCGTCGCGCCAGTCGATGTTGGGGGCGAAGGTGACCGTGGACCGGTCCGCCGCGACGAACCCCGCCGCACCCACACCGATCCCGGCGACCGGGTGCTGCGCCTGCGCGCGGAGCCGGCCCACCAGGTCGGCCACGAGCCCGGCGATGGCGTCGGCGTCGGGCGTGGGCTCCGAGACGCTGGCCAGGATGGTGCCGTCGGGCCCCACGAGGCCGGCGGCGATCTTGGTGCCGCCGATGTCGACCCCCACGCCGAGGCGCGTGTCGTGGTCGTGCGTCGAGCTCATCGGCTCGCCTCTCCCTCGTCGGTACGTCGGTCGCTGGTGTCGTGGGTGCCGTCGCCCTGGCGCAGCGCGGTCTCGAACGCGTCGCGCACGGTGCGCGCGAGGTGCAGCGCCGCCACGGCGACCTCCTCGACCACGTCGGGATTGGTCTTCACGAAGCCCACCACCTGGCACACCGGGCACCACGACGTGGTGCACACGTGCGCGTCGGCGGCGGGCGACCCGGCGTCGGCGTCGTTCCGCCGGGGCGCGGTGGTGTCGGCGTCGACGGCGAGCGCTCGCAACAGCTTGAGGGTCTCCTGTCCCAGCGACCCCACCTCGTCGTCAGCCAAGAGTCTCGACCCGTTGCTTCAAGCCGCTCAGGGCCGCGTCGATGATGACCTTCTCGGCCTTGCGCTTGAGCGTGCCGAGCAGCGGCACGGCGACGTCGACGGCGAGCTGGTAGGTCACCCGCGTCCCGCCGGCCACCTCGGCCAGGGCGTACGTGCCGTCGAGCGCGGTCAGCACCGTCGCCTTCTCCGCCAGGCTCCACGACACCGACCGGTCGCCGTCCCAGGTGTAGAGCAGCTCGTAGGTGTCGCGGATGGGTGCGGCGTCGAGGGTGAACCGGACCCGGTCGGCCCGATCGCCGGCAGCTCCCGGCTCGACCACCTCGGCGCTGCGGACGCCGGTGGCCCACGACGGGTAGGCGTCGAAGTCGGCGATCACGGCCATGACGTCCGACGGTGCGGCATCGATGACGATGTCGCTCGTGGTGCGCGCCATGGGCCCTCCTCGCTTCCTCGGGATCCTCATCGTAGTGGGACGCCGCTCCGCGTCCGCCCCGCGGCTCCCGTGCCCGTTCGACGCCGAGTAGCCTGCCGTACGTGAACGCTGCGGACGGTGACCGACCTGACCCTGCCGCGTCGGACGGACGCCCCGACCGGGGCAACCTGACCGACGACGTGCTCGACCGCCTCGCGGCCGACCCGGAGGCCGTGGCCCTCGCCCGACGTGGGCCGGACGGCTGGTCCGACGTGACGATCGGCGCGTTCCACGCCGACGTCGTCGCCGTCGCCAAGGGGCTCGTCGCGGCCGGTGTCCGACCGGGCGACCGGGTCGCACTGCTCTCGCGCACGCGGTACGAGTGGACGCTCGTGGACTACGCCGTCTGGTGGGCCGGAGCGGTCACCGTGCCGATCTACGAGACGTCCTCGACCGACCAGGTGGCGTGGATCCTCTCCGACTCCGGCGCCGTCGCAGCCGTCGTGGAGAGCGCACAGCACCTCGGACGGGTCGACGAGGCCCGCCGTGACGCTCCGGACCTGAAGCACGTGTGGATCATCGACGAGGGCGGCCTCGACGAGGTCCGCTCCGCCGCCGCGGGCGTCAGCGACGCACAGCTCGAGCAGGCCAGGGCGACCCTCACGTCGGACTCGCTCGCCACCCTCATCTACACGTCGGGCACCACGGGCCGCCCCAAGGGCTGCCGGCTCACGCACGGCAACTTCCGGGCCGAGCTCTCCGGGGCGCTCGAGCAGCTGCCCGAGCTGTTCGGCCGCGAGAACGCCTCGACGCTGCTGTTCCTGCCGCTGGCGCACGTGTTCGCGCGGATCATCCAGGTCGGCTCCATCCGCTCCGGCACCCGGCTGGGCCACACGGCCGACGTGAAGGACCTGGTGGCCGACCTCGGCGAGTACCAGCCCACGTTCGTCCTGGCGGTCCCCCGCGTGTTCGAGAAGGTCTTCAACTCCGCGAGCACCAAGGCCTACGCCGACGGCAAGGGTCCGATCTTCGACCGGGCCGTGGCGACGGCGATCGCCTACAGCAAGGCCCAGGACGCGACGACGAGGCGAGGGAAGCCCAAGCGGGTGGGGGCGGCGCTGCGCGCCAAGCACGCCCTCTTCGACCGGCTGGTGTTCGCCAAGCTGCGTCAGGCGCTGGGTGGCCACGCCGAGTGGGCGATCTCCGGCGGCGCGCCGCTCGGCGACCGGCTGGCGCACTTCTACCGGGGCATCGGCGTCACGGTGCTCGAGGGCTACGGCCTCACCGAGACCACGGCAGCACTGTGCGTGAACACGCCGTCCGACCAGCGCATCGGTACGGTCGGGCGTCCGTTCCCCGAGACCGAGGTACGGGTCGGCGACGACGGCGAGCTGCTGTTCCGCGGCCCCCAGGTGTTCACCGGGTACTGGAACAACGACGAGGCCACGGCCGGGGCGCTCGACCCCGACGGCTGGTTCGCCACCGGCGACCTCGGCGACGTCGACGACGACGGCTTCGTCCGCATCACCGGTCGCAAGAAGGAGATCATCGTGACCGCCGGCGGCAAGAACGTCGCCCCCGCGGTGCTCGAGGACCGGGTCCGCGCCCACCCGCTGGTGAGCCAGTGCCTCGTGGTCGGCGACGGCAAGCCGTTCATCGCCGCGCTCGTGACGATCGACCGGGAGGCCTGGACCGGACCCCTGGACTCCCCCGAGCTGGAGACGCAGGTCCAGCAGGCCGTCGACGACGCCAACGCCCTGGTCTCGCAGGCGGAGTCGATCCGCAAGTTCGTCATCCTCGACGACGACTGGACCGAGGAGAACGGCTACCTGACGCCGTCGTTCAAGGTCAAGCGGACCGCGGTGCTGCGCGACCTTCACGACACGGTCGAGGCGCTCTTCTCCAGGTAGGCGCGCCACCGGGCGGTGATCTGCTCGACGCTCAGCCCGAGGCGCTCCCGGGCGGCGTCCGCGACGTCGCCACCGTCACGCACGTCCTCGTAGAAGGCCACGATCCGGTCGTTCGACGTCTCGTCGGCGAGCATCTCGAAGACGAGCCATGCGGACTCGTACACCGCGCCGAGCCCGTGCCCGCCGGCGGAGGCGAAGGCCTGGGCGTCGGGAAGGGCGTCGGGCGGGCCGTCGGCACGGACCTGGGCGAGGATCTGCCCGGCGCTCACCGCGAGCGGCGCGTCGTCGTCGCGCAGCGCCACGTAGTCGGCGAAGCCCTCGGCCACCCACGTCACCATCGAGGTCCCGACCGCTCCGGTGAGCAGGTGCGCGGCCTCGTGCGTGATGACGACCTGCCGGGCGCGGGCGTCCATGCCGGCGAAGAGGTCGGGGTTGAGCACCACGACCCGCGCGGTCCCGGTGGAGCCGTCGACGGTGGTCGTGACGCCGGCGATCGCGGCCACGTCCTCCTGGGACTGGCCCACCAGCGCCGCGGTCGTGGCCCTGCTGCTGGGGGCGATCACCGTGAGCCGACCGTCGGCCTCCGGCACCGTCGCCCGCACGCTGCGGTCCGCAGCCCTGGCCGCGGCCAGGGCGTCGAGGTCGGGCACGCCACCGTCGATGCTCACCACGCGGACCGCGTCGCCTGCCGACTGGACACGCACGTCGCCCGCCAGCCAGAGCGGAAGGCGGTCCCCCACGGCCGCGGCCCCGCGCACGGCGAACGTGCCGTCGTCCCGGGGGTCGAGGCGCAGCCCCACCTGCGTGGACCGGACGCTCGTGCCGGCCACGGGCGACGCGTCACCGGCTCGCCACGAGACCTCGACCGTCGCGAGGGTGGAGCCGTCGGCGCGGTCCGCCACGTCACCGCCCGAGACGTAGCGCAGCGACACGTCGGTCACCGAGAGCGCCTCGCGCGCCTGCCAGGCCTGCTCGGCGAACGTGCGCGCCCGGGACCCCTCGCCGGCTGCGGCGACGAACTCCTGCTCCGTCGTGGCCCGTGAGAGCGCGGTCAGCTGGTCCGCCAGCACGACACGTGCGTCGTCGGGGATCGCGACGACGTCTGCGTCCTCCGACCCGCCTGACCAGGGCCGCTGCCAGAGCAGCACCGCGAGCGCGACCCCGAGGAGGACGAGCGCGGCCGTGATGTTGGCCGAAGGCCTCCTCACGGGGCGCCCGTCATGATCTCGTCGTCATCCGACACCCGGCACGGGTCGGCTCAGACGACGCGTCCGGCCTTGGTGAACCCGTAGGACACGCTCGTGACCTCGATGCTCTTGCCCGGCCGGGGCGCGTGGATGACCTTGCCGTTGCCGATGTAGATGCCGTTGTGCGACATGTCGCCGTAGAAGACGACGTCGCCGGGCTGGAGCTCGTTCATGGAGATCTTGCGCGACGCGGCGTACTGCGGACCCACGACGCGGGGCAGCGAGACGCCGGCCGCGGCGAAGGCCTTCATGACCAGGCCGGAGCAGTCGTAGCCCTTCGGCCCGGTGCCGCCGTAGATGTAGGGCTTGCCCAGCTGGGCGGTCGCGAAGTCGATCGCGGCCTTGGCGCGGCCGCTCGCGTCGACCTCGAAGCCGATCTCGACGTCGCTGGTGTTGAAGGCGGCCTGCTCGGCGGCCGTCAGACGGGCCAGCTCGGCCTTGGCGTCCTCGTACTTGGCCTTGATCTGGGCGCGCTTCGCGTCAGCCTTCTTGCGATCGCGCTCGAGCTCGGTCTTGCGGTCCTTCAGGCTGGCGCGTCGGTTCTTGAGCTCCTTGGCCGTGGCGGCGAAGGACTCGACGGCGTCGGCGCGCGTGCTGTTGAGCGCCTGGACCGCACCGAGGCCCTCGAGGAACTCCTCGGGGTCCTGGCTGCCGAACAGGCTCACCGTGGGGCCGAGCGGCGAGTCGAGCTGCTGCTGCACGACCGAGGCGCCCAGCGCGTCGCGCTGCTTGCGGTAGACGGCCAGCTGGTCGGCGATGTCGTCGTCGAGGTCGGCGATCTCGGCGCGCGTGTCCTTGACGTCCTCGTCGAGCTGGTTGACCTGCTCGGCCACCACCTCGACGTCGTGGAACGCGGCCTCGACGTCCTCGGTGGTCACCGGGTCCGCCTGCGCGGGGCCGACCACTCCGACGGTGACGCCGATGGTCAGGGCCGCCACCGCTGCGGTGGCCAGGGTCGATCGTGTGCTGCGTGTACGGGCCAGGCCTCGTCGGTGCACGTGCACCCTCCAGTGTCCTCGACGCCTACCGGGTGAGCTGACGGGTTCGGGCCAAGGTCTGCCCTACCCACGGGCGCGAGCGCCCGTGCGATTCACCCCAGGAACGTGGTTCCCCGGTCCGCCCTGGACGTCTTCCCCACGTCCGCGGCGGTTCGGCGGTGCCTCCGATGTCGCTCTGGGTGAGCAGCATGCTCCGGACGCACGGTTGCCGAGTCTAACCGAGGGCGCGAGGAAGCGGGCGACAACCCGACGCCTCGACGGACCGCGTGGGCCCTGTGCGGGGTGAGGTGCGTCACCCGGCCTGGACGTCGGGTCCGGAGACGGGGGTGACGAGCCTCAACGGGGGCACGAGACCCTCGTCGGCGAGGGCGGTGAGTGCGGCCATCTCCTCGGCGTCGACCTCGACACCCTGGGGCGGACCGCCGAGCAGCACGCTGACCACGCAGTCGCCGCACGCGCTGGGACTGCGGACGAGGCAGCTGTCGCAGTCGATCACGACGGATTCGGGGTTCATGTCGCCGACGCTAGGCAGCCGTCCCGACAGAAACGGTTCAGTCGTCATGCGGCGGGGTTGCGGTGAGTGGTCCCCGACGGCTGCGGGGCTTCGGGGTGGGTCGTGCCTTGCGGCTGCGCTCTCGCGGGTGGGTCTTCTCCTGCGGCTGCGTTGCTGTGGCTGCGAGTGGACCTGCGCTCCGAAAGGGCCTCGACCGGCGGCGGGGTCCGGGCTCGGGTCGGGCTCTCGGAGCGCGGCCCGGGGCGTCCAGCGGGGCTTCGGTGCGCGGCGGGTGGGCAGGGATTTTTCCTTTGCGCGGACCGTTCCACGCAGAAGGAGAATCCTTGCCCTCCAGGGCGCCTTTTCGTCGCCACGATTCTTCCTTCGCGAGGCACGGTCCACGCGAAGGAAGAACCGTGCGCGGATCCCGCGCCGAGGGAGAATCGTGGCCGCGCCCCGCAGACCCACCCGAGCCCAGACCCACCGCTCCGGTCGAGGCCTTTCGGAGACCACCCCGACGCGCAGCCACAGCGACGCAGCCGCAGGAGAAGACCCACCCCACCGACGACACCAAGGGAATCGCCCACTCTGTCGGACGCCGCGCCTAGCGTCGGCGCTGTGACGAGTCCCTTCCCCCACCAGGCCAGCTTCGACGACCTCGGTCGAGCGCTGAGCGACGTCACGTTCTGCGTCGTCGACCTCGAGACCACGGGCGGCTCGCCGAAGGCCGGGTCGCGCATCACCGAGATCGGTGCGGTCAAGGTGCGCGGTGGCGAGGTGCTGGGCGAGCTTCAGACGCTGGTGAACCCCGAGGAGAGCATCCCGGCGTTCATCACGGTGCTCACCGGCATCACCGACGCCATGGTCGTCGAGGCGCCCCGCATCGCCGAGGTGCTGCCCAGCTTCCTCGAGCTGGCCGCCGGCAGCGTGCTCGTGGCGCACAACGCCCCCTTCGACGTCGGGTTCCTCAAGCACGCCGCGCAGGAGCTCGGGATCCCCTGGCCGCGCTTCGAGGTGCTCGACACGGCCGTGCTGGCCCGGCGGGCGCTGCTGCGCGACGAGGTGCGCAACGTCAAGCTCTCCACCCTCGCCGCCCACTTCGGCGCCACCACCACGCCCGACCACCGGGCCCTGCACGACGCCCGCGCCACCGTCGACGTGCTGCACGGCCTGTTCGAGCGGCTCGGCTCCCTCGGCGTGAACAGCCTCGAGGACGCCGTCACGTTCACGTCGCGGGTCTCCCCCGAGCAGCGTCGCAAGCGCCACCTGGCGCAGCACCTGCCGCACGAGCCCGGCGTCTACCTGTTCCGCGACGTCCGCGACCACGTGCTCTACGTCGGCACGTCCCGCGACCTGCGCAAGCGGGTCGCGAGCTACTTCACGGCGTCGGAGACCCGCACCCGCATGGGCGAGATGGTCCGTCTGGCCGAGCGGGTGGACTCCGTCGTCTGCGCCACGGCGCTCGAGGCGCAGGTGCGCGAGCTCCGGCTCATCGCGGCGCACCGTCCCCCGTACAACCGGCGCTCGCGGTTCCCCGAGCGCCTCACGTGGATCAAGCTCACCCGCGAGCCGTGGCCCCGCCTGTCGGTGGTGCGCCGCGTCCTCGACGACGACGCCGACTACGTCGGACCGTTCGGCAACCGACGCCAGAGCGAGCTCGCCCTCGCTGCCCTGCACGAGACCTTCCTCGTGCGTCAGTGCACCACCCGCATGGGCCGACGCCCGCGCGGCAGCGCGTGCGCCCTGGCCGACCTCGGCCGCTGTCTCGCGCCGTGCACCGGCGACCTCGACCCCGCCCTCTACGACACCGAGGTCGCACGCCTGCGCGAGGCGCTCACCGGCGACCCGCTCGAGGTCGTCGACCGGCTGCGCCTGCGGATGACCGAGCTGGGCGACCAGCAGCGCTACGAGGACGCCGCCGCCGTGCGCGACCGGCTCACCGCGTCCCTGCGGGCGGTCGACCGCACCCAACGACTGCGCCAGCTCACCGAGGTCGACGAGCTCGTGGCGGCGGCGCCCGGCGAGAGGGGCTGGGAGGTCCACGTGGTCCGGCACGGTCGCCTCGCCGCCGCCGGGCTCCTGCCCCGCACGGTCCACCCGTCCGCGTGGGTCGAGGCACTCCTGGCCACCGCCGAGGAGGTACCCGCTCCTGCGCACGCCGCCCACCCCGCCCCGGTCGCCTCGGTCGAGGAGACCGAGACCCTCCTGCGATGGCTCGAGACGCCCGGCGTGCGCATGGTGCGAGGCAGCTGGCACGTGCCCGTCGCCGGCGCTGCTCGGCACGTCGCCGACCTGCCGGTCGAGTCCGACGTCCACCGGGCGAACCGGTCTAGGCTGACGGCGTGATCACCGCCATCGTCTTCATCCAGGCCGAGGTCTCGCGGCTTCCCGAGACCGCCGCCCAGATCGCCGACCTCGACGGCGTCAGCGAGGTCTACTCCGTCACCGGCGACCACGACCTCGTCGCCATGGTGCGGGTGCAGCGCATCGACGACGTCGCCGCCGTCGTGGCCGACCGGCTCAACAAGGTCGAGGGGGTGCTGTCGACGCAGACCCAGATCGCGTTCCAGACGTTCAGCCGCCACGACCTCGAGGACGCGTTCAGCATCGGCCTCTGACGTCCGCACGCGGCCGTCGCGTCGTCAGCGAGGGGGCGCGAGCTCCTGCGTCACGGTCGACCAGCGCGCCAGCACCTCGCGCGCTGCGCCGCTGTCGATCGACGTGCGCGCCTGCTCCATCCCGGCCCCCAGCCGCTCGAGCAACGGCCCGCTCCCCCCGGCGTGGGCCGCCAGGGCCGCTCCGGCGTTGAGCAGCACGGCGTCGCGCACGGGTGAGGTCTCACCGTCGAGCACGCGCCGGAACACGTCGGCGTTGTAGGTCGGGTCGCCCCCGCGCAACGCCTCGGGCGAGGAGAGGTCGACACCGAGGTCCCGCGGGTCCAGCAGCTCCTCGACGACCTGCCCGTCCGCGACGGTCCAGACCCGAGTCGTGGAGGTGGTGGTGATCTCGTCCAGACCGTCGTCGCCCCGGAAGACGAACGCGTCGTCACCGCGGTCGGCGAACACCTGCGCCATGAGCGGAGCGGTCCGCAGGTCCGAGCACCCCACGGCCGACGCCGCCGGACGGGCCGGGTTCACGAGCGGGCCGAGCACGTTGAACGGCGTCGCGATGCCGATCTCGCGTCGCGGCGGCCCCGTGAAGCGCAGCCCGGGGTGGAACAGGGGGGCGAAGCAGAAGGTGATGCCGGCTCGCTCCAGCACCGTCGGCACTGCCTCCGCCGGAACGTCGAGACGGATCTGCAGCACCTCGAAGACGTCGGCCGTGCCGCTGTCGCTGGAGGCCGCCCGGTTGCCGTGCTTGACCACGGGCACGCCCGCACCGGCTGCCGTGACCGCCGACATCGAGGAGATGTTCACCGTCTTGGCCCGGTCTCCCCCGGTGCCGACGATGTCGACGACCCGGCCGGGCACGTCGACGAGGACGGCCTTCGACAGCAGCGCGTCGACGAGGCCCTGCAGCTCGGCCTGGGAGATCCCCTTGGCGCGCAGCGCGACCGCGAAGGCAGCGATCTGGGCGGGCGTGCTCTCCCCGTCCAGGATCGAGGCCATCGCCCACGCCGTCGACCGGGCGTCGAGGTCGTGCCCGAGGACCAGGGCGTCGAGCACGTCGGGCCAGGTGTGGGCGCTCACGCCGTGAGCACGGACCGCGCGAGCCCGATGACCGCCTCGGCCAGCCGCAGCGGGTCGATCGGGTGCGAGACGGCGGCCTCGGCCCGCGACCACGTGGCGAGCCAGGCGTCCTGCGGGCGACCCGTGAGCACGAGCACCGGCGGCGCCTGGAAGATCTCGTCCTTCATCTGACGAGCCACGCCCAGCCCACCTGCCGGGTTGGCCTCGCCGTCGAGGATCACGAGGTCGGGTCGACGGCGCGTGTCGTCGAGGTGCTGCCACACGACCGGCTCGGTGGCGCACTCCACGTACTCGAAGGGTGGAAGGTCCGGGTGCGGACGCGTGCCGAGCGCTGTGATGACGGCATTCCTGACGTCTCGGTCGTCGCTGTAGACCAGGACGTGGAACCTGCTGCTCTCGGTCACGTTCGAATCGTACATAATGAGCGCGTGGCCACTACTTCCGTGATCCCCGCGTCCCGACTCCACGGCACCGAGGGACGTCCCTCGATGGTGACCGTCGGCACGATCGTCTGGCTCTCCAGCGAGCTGATGTTCTTCGCCGGCCTCTTCGCCGCCTACTTCACCGTGCGCAACGTGACGCCCGAGCTGTGGGCGCAGGAGACCCAGCTCCTCAACGTCCCGTTCGCGACGATCAACACCACGATCCTCGTGCTGTCGTCACTCACCTGCCAGTTCGGCGTCTTCGCCGCCGAGCGTGGCCGCGCCGGGCGCACCGGGACCATCTGGCAGATGGGCAAGTGGGGCATGCGCGAGTGGTTCATCCTCACGTACGTCATGGGCGCGGTCTTCATCGGCGGCCAGGCCACCGAGTACGCCGAGCTCATCCAGGAGGGCGTGACCATCCCGTCCTCGGCCTACGGCTCGCTCTTCTACCTCGCCACCGGATTCCACGGCATCCACGTGGTCGGCGGTCTGCTGGCCTTCCTGCTCGTCATCGGCCGCACGCTCGTCGCCCGCCGGTTCACCCACGAGCAGGCCATCTCGGCGATCGTCGTGTCCTACTACTGGCACTTCGTCGACATCGTGTGGGTGGCGCTGTTCCTCACGATCTACGTGATCAAGTAGTCGATCCGGCGCTTCCACGCCGGACCTTCCCTTCTTAGGCCAACCTAACCCCGGCGACCTGCGACGACGCTAGGTACGCTGAGGTCCCCTAACAGGAATGAGGTTCTCGGTGCGCACTCTGTCGACCCGCCGCCGTCATCCCCTCGCCGGACTCGTCGTCCTGCTGGTGGGACTCGTGACGGCCGGATCCCTCTGGGCCGCCGCAGCCCCCAAGCCCGCGCAGGCCGAGGAGTACACGGCGCGCGACGTCGAGGTGGGGCGCGAGCTCTTCCTCGTCGGCTGCGCCAGCTGCCACGGCAAGAACGCCACGGGCATCACGACGAAGGACGGCGGCAACTACGGTCCGTCGCTCATCGGCGTGGGTGCCGCCTCGGTCGACTTCCAGGTCGGCACCGGCCGCATGCCCATGGCCCAGACCGCGCCGCAGGCACCGCGCAAGGAGCCCGAGTACGACGCCGAGGAGACCAAGCAGCTCGCTGCGTACATCGCCTCGCTCGCGCCCGGACCGGCGATCCCTTCGGAGGAGTACCTCGACTACGGCACCGTCGATGCTGACGGCCTGAAGGAGGGCGGGGAGTTCTTCCGCACCAACTGCACCGCGTGCCACAACTCGGTCGGTGCCGGTGGTGCCCTCCCGAACGGGCGCTACGCCCCCACGCTGTCGGGCGTCAGCGCCAAGCATCTCTACGAGGCCATGCAGACCGGCCCTCAGCAGATGCCGGTGTTCAACGACGAGCTCATCACGCCGGAGGACAAGCGCAACATCATCGCGTACATCAAGAACGTGCAGGAGCAGCCCAACTACGGAGGCGTCGCCGGCGGCGGCCTCGGCCCGGTCGTCGACGGCGTCTTCGTCTGGTTCGTCGGCATCGGAGGCCTCGTGGGATTCGCCATCTGGATCGGCGCCCACGGGGCACGTGTGAAGAACAAGAAGAAGGCCTGATCATGAGCGAGGACCTCGAGCGGCGCGACAGCTCCGGCACCCCGGCCCGGACCGAGCCCGTCCAGGACCCGGGACTAGCGCCCCACCAGTGGCGTCCGACCGACGTGGACCCGGCACAAGAGCGTCGCGCCGAGCGTCAGGTCTCGGGCATGTTCTTCGCCGCGGCCCTGCTCTTCGTGGTGTTCTGCTTCTCCTACTTCCTGATCGACGAGGACCAGACGTTCCTCAACTGGTCCGCCTCGAACTTCGCGCTGGGCGCCACCCTCGGCGGCGGCATGCTGCTCATCGGCGTCGGCATCATCCAGTGGGCCAAGAAGCTCATGGGCGACCACGAGATGGTCGAGATGCGCCACCCCGCCAAGTCCTCCGACGAGGACCGCGCGGCGGTCATGGCCGACATCAATGCCGGCATCGAGGAGTCGACCTTCGGCCGACGCCCGCTCATCCGCAACAGCCTGTTCCTCTCCGTCGGCGCGCTGGCGCTGCCGTCCGTGGTGCTCCTGCGTGACCTCGGTCCGCTCCCCCACGGCCAGGACGAGACGGTGTGGAAGAAGGGCATGCGGGTCGTCAACGACGTGTCCGGCCTGCCGATGCGTCCGGAGGAGATCGAGGTCGGTCAGCTCATCAACGCCGAGCCGGCCGTGTTCTTCCCCGCCGAGGGCGAGGAGGAGGCCGAGTACCACGGCCACGAGCTCCTGGCCGCGAAGTCCAAGGCGGCGATCATCGTGGTGCGCATGCGCCCGGAGGACATCACGCCCGAGCAGGGCAAGGAGAACTGGGGCATCGACGGGATCCTCTGCTACTCCAAGATCTGCACGCACGTCGGATGCCCGATCTCCCTGTGGGAGCAGCAGACGCACCACCTGCTCTGCCCGTGCCACCAGTCGACGTTCGACCTGGCCGACAACGGCAAGGTCATCTTCGGCCCGGCGCACCGCCCTCTCCCCCAGCTGCCGCTGGGTGTCGACTCCGAGGGCTACATCATCGCCATGAGCGACTTCCCCGACATCGTGGCGCCGAGCTACCCCGAGCTTGCGCGCGACCAGAAGAGACTGGATGGTGAGTCATGAGCAACGACACCTACACCCCGGTCGAGGACACGGCCTTCGGCAAGAAGGCCGCCGGGCCGGTGGGCTGGCTCGACGACCGTCTGGGGCTCGCCGGTGTGGCGAAGAAGAACCTGCGCAAGGTCTTCCCCGAGCACTGGTCCTTCATGCTCGGAGAGATCGCGCTCTGGAGCTTCGTCGTCCTGCTGCTGACCGGCGTCTTCCTGACGTTCTGGTTCCAGCCGAGCATGGCCGAGGTCGTCTACGACGGCTCCTACGCCCCCTTCCGGGGCCTGGAGATGTCGCAGGCCTACGCCTCGACGCTGCACATCTCCTTCGACATCCGTGGCGGTCTGCTCATGCGGCAGATCCACCACTGGGCGGCGGCGCTGTTCGTCGGCGCGATGATCGCCCACATGCTCCGCGTGTTCTTCACGGGCGCGTACCGCAAGCCGCGTGAGATCAACTGGGTCATCGGTGTCGGCCTGCTGACGCTCGGCATGGTCGAGGGCTTCGCCGGCTACTCCCTGCCCGACGACCTGCTGTCGGGCACGGGCCTGCGGTTCGTCGACGGCATGATCCGCTCGGTCCCCATCGTGGGCTCCTACGTGGAGTTCTTCATCTTCGGCGGCGAGTTCCCGGGCGAGGAGATCATCCCCCGTCTGTACATGGCGCACATTCTGCTGATCCCGGCGCTGCTGCTCGGCCTCATCGCCGCGCACATGCTGCTGCTGATCTACCACAAGCACACGCAGTGGCCCGGCGCCGGACGCACCAACGACAACGTCGTGGGCTACCCGATGCTCCCCGTGTACGCGGCCAAGGCCGGCGGCTTCTTCTTCGTCGTCTTCGGCTTCACCGCCCTCATGGGTGCCATCATCCAGATCAACCCGGTGTGGGCGTACGGCCCGTACAACCCGTCGGAAGTCACTGCGGGCTCGCAGCCGGACTGGTACATGGGCTTCTCCGAGGGCCTCGTGCGCCTCATGCCGGCCTGGGAGAGCACGTTCCTCGGCTACACGTGGAGCTGGAACATCTTCATCCCCGGCGTGGGTGGCCTGGGCGTCCTGTTCACGACGCTCTTCCTGTGGCCGTTCATCGAGCGCTGGATCACCGGCGACGAGCGTGAGCACCACCTGCTCGAGCGCCCGCGCAACGCCCCGACGCGCACCGCGTTCGGTGTCGCCGGCATGACGTTCTACGGCGTCGGCTGGGCGGCCGGCGGCAACGACATCATCGCCACCCAGTTCCGTCTCGACATCTTCGCCCTGACCTGGGTCTTCCGGATCGGACTGTTCGTCTTCCCGGTCCTCGCGTTCTTCATCACCCGCCGCATCTGCATCGGGCTGCAGCGGGCCGACCAGAACAAGATCCTGCACGGCTACGAGACGGGTGTCATCGAGCGCTCGCCCGACGGCAGCTACGCCGAGCGTCACGCTCCGCTCCCGGTCCTCGAGCAGTACCGCCTCACGGCCCACGACCGGGTCCCGGCCCTCGAGGCCCCGGCCGAGACGGACGAGAACGGCGTGGCCGCTCCGGCCGGACGCAAGGCCAAGCTGCGCCACAAGGCACGCTCGTTCTACTACCACGGCGCGATCGACAAGCCGACCGTGGCGGAGGTCGAGCACGCCGAGGAGCATCTCGGTGAGATCGAGGGGCACCCCGTGCACCTCGGCGAGGACTTCCAGGGCGTGTCGGAGACCGGCATCCCGAAGTCGCACTGAGCACCATCACCGCACGAAGGCCCCCGCTCCGGCGGGGGCCTTCGTCGTTCCCGGGTGGCGCAGGACTCTGCGTTCCCGGCGACGCAGGATTCTGCGTTCGTGCGTGGCCGGCCGAAGGATGCTGCGTTCGTGACGGGATCCCGTAGCGAACGCAGCATCGTTCGCGCTTCTGCGCGGGGAGGCAGAATCGTGCGTCCGGCGCGGTGACGTCTGCGCGGGGGTGACGACCGACCGGCGAACCTGGGCGAACCGCCGGGCGCGGCCGGCGCGACGGAGCTTCGCCCTGCGGCTGCGTCGCCGCGGCTGGGTCGCTCCTCGCTGCTGCGTCGCTCCGGCCGGCTCTTCACTCGCTGCTGCGTCGCTGTGACTGGCTCTTCACTCGCTGCCGCGTCGCTCCGGCTGGCTCTTCACTCGCTGCTGCGTCGCTGTGGCTGCGAGTCGGGTCATTCTCCGAAAGGGCCTCGACCGGCGGACGCGTCCGGGCTCGGGTGGGCTCTCGGAGCGCGGGTCGGGGGACGCACGATTCTGCGTTCGTGCGTGAGGGGGCGAAGGATGTTGCGTTGGCTACGGGATCCCGTCACCAACGCAGCATCATTCGGGTTCCTGCACACGAAGGCAGAATCCTGCGTCCGGCAGAGCCCCGCGTGCATCGGGTGGGCAGAGATTCTCCCTCTGCGCGGACCGTTCCACGCGAAAGGAGAATCCCTGCCCGTACGGGGCCCCTGGTCGTCGCCACGATTCTTCCTTCGCGAGGCACGGTCCACGCGAAGGAAGAGTCGTGCGTGGATCCCGCACAGATGAAGAATCGTGGCCGCGCCCCGCAGACCCACTCGAGCCCAGACCCCCTGTTGCGGTCGAGGCCCTTTCGGAGGCCGCCCCGACTCGCAGCCACAGCGACGCAGCAGCAGGTGAAGGCCCACCGGCAGCGTCGCAGCCGCAGGACGCGCGCCTTCCCGCCAGCGACGCAGCCGCAGGACGCGCGCCTTCCCGCCAGCGACGCAGCCGCAGGAAGCGCGCCGCTCCCGTCAGCGACGCAGCAGCACGTGAAGGTCAACGGCAGCGACGCAGCACCACCCGAAAGCCCACTGCAGCGGCGCAGCAGCGTGCGCGATGCCCACCGGAACGGGACGCAGCCACCCCGGACGTCCCAGAGCCCCCTCGGCGACGCAGAACGCCCCTCAGGACGCCGCAGGGTCCAGCGCCGACCCCTTCGTCCACTCGCTCCAGTCGACGTTCCAGTCGGTCCAGCCGTTGTTGTCCTCGAGGGACCGGGGGCTGTTCACGAAGCGCACGACGTCGCCTCGGCGGGAGCGGTCGTAGACCCACTTGGCATCGGCCGTGCTCATGCCCACGCAGCCGTGGCTCACGTTCTCCCGACCCTGCGAGCCGACCGACCAGGGGGCGGCGTGCAGGAACTCCCCGGAGTTCGTGACCCGCATGGCCCAGCGGACGTCGCTGATGTCGTAGTAGTCGGGATCGGAGGAGTCCACGCCGGTGGTGGCGGCGTCCATGTCGACCGAGGAGAACCTCTCCATGATCACCTTGGTGCCGCGCCGGGTCTCGTTCCCGGGCTTGCCGGTGGACACCGGGATCGTGCGCAGCTTCTCGTCGTCGACGCTCATCGTCAGCGTGTGCTTGGCGACGTCGACCGTGGTCACGACCTTCTTGCCGATCGTGAAGGGGATGTCCTGGTCCTGCTGGCCGTACACCCCTCCCCCGGCGGGAAGGCTGTTGAGGTCGAGGTCCACCGTCACCTTCGTCCCGGCGGGCCAGTAACGCTCGGGGCGGTAGTGCACGACGGAGTCGCTGATCCAGTGCCACGACCCCTCGACCTCGGGGGTGGACCGGACGTGCATGTTCTCCTCGAACAGCTCCCGGTTCTTCACGGGGATGTCGAAGGTGACGATGACCGGCATGCCCACGCCGACCGTCTCGCCCTTGAGCGGAGCCACCGACGGATAGGTCTGGTCGTCCAGGGTCAGCGTCTGGGTCGTGAACGTGCGCACGAGGTCGACGTCCTTGCCGTCGTCGCCACGGACCTGCGCGGTGAGCGTGTAGGCCGTGCCGGGCTCGAGCCGCGAGGCCGCCGTCCAGCCGGACTCGCCACCCTCGCCCTCGATGGCGTCGGCGCCGTCCTCGGTGGACAGGGAGGCCTCGACGATCGTCCCGTGCTCGACGTCGACCTCCACGAGGGTGTCGACGGGCACGTCGGCCGCCTTGTCCTTGACGTTGGCCGTGACGACGGCCGGCTCCTTGGGGGCCACGGCCTCACGAAGCGATCCGCCCGAGGTGCAGGCTGCCAGGAGCGACGCGATCGCCACGACGACGAGCACGACGCGGTGCCCCAAGAACGTTGACCTCACCGCGTCATCCTACGCGGCGGGGACCAACATCCAGGCTGATCAGTGGGCGTGGACGCCGCGGTAGTACTCGAAGATCCAGCCGCAGAGGGTCACGGCACCGATCGTCGCGCCGATGATGAACAACCACCAGCCGATGACCACGCCGAGCACGATCGTGCCGAGCGCCAGGGCGCAGTAGAGCGGCCACCAGCTGTACGGCGGGAAGAAGCCCAGCTCGCCGGCGCCGTCGGCGATCTCGGCGTCGTCCAGGTCCTCCGGACGGCTCGGGATCTGCTTGGCCACCACGTACAGGTAGAAGCCCAGCAGGGCGCACAGCAGGAACGTCATGACGAGCGCCGTGGTGCCCGTGGGGTCCCCGGTCAGCACCCAGTACACCGGCGCGATGAAGACGAAGAAGATCCCGCAGGAGATGATCGTCCAGTACTCGGCCTTCATGCCCTTCATGGCTCAGTGACCGTCCTTCTCGGGGTTCTGGGACTTCTGGTGCTCGTCGACCACGTCCGCCTTGCCGTTGGTGTTCGGGGCGTCGGCGAAGACGCTGTCCTCGTCGGGGTTGTGCAGCAGCTCCAGCTCGGCGATCTCCGGGTGGTGGAGGTCGAACGCCGGGCTCTCGCTGCGCACCCGCGGCAGGGAGTGGAAGTTGTGGCGCGGCGGGGGCGAGCTCGTGGCCCACTCCAGCGAGCGGCCCCAGCCCCACGGGTCGTCGAGCTTGACCAGCGGGCTGTTGCGCGACTTCCAGACGTTCCAGAGGAACGGCAGGGTCGAGGCGCCCAGCAGGAACGCGCCGATCGACGAGATCTCGTTGAGCGTCGTGAAGCCGTCGTTGGGGCCGTAGTCCGCGTAGCGGCGCGGCATGCCCTCCACGCCCAGCCAGTGCTGGACGAGGAACGTCAGGTGGAAGCCGATGAACAGCAGCCAGAAGTGGACCTTGCCGAGTTTCTCGTCCAGCATGCGGCCGGTGAGCTTGGGCCACCAGAAGTAGAAGCCGGCGAACATCGCGAACACCACCGTGCCGAACACGACGTAGTGGAAGTGCGCCACCACGAAGTAGGAGTCCGACAGCGAGAAGTCGAGGGTGGGCGAGGCCAGGATGACACCCGTCAGACCACCGAAGAGGAAGGTGACGAGGAAGCCGATCGAGAAGATCATGGGGGTGTCGAAGGACAGACTCCCCCCCCACAGCGTGCCGATCCAGTTGAAGAACTTCACGCCGGTCGGTACCGCGATCAAGAACGTCATGAAGCTGAAGAACGCGAGGTCGACCGCCCCGGTGACGAACATGTGGTGGGCCCACACGGCAACCGAGAGGGCCGCGATGAGCAGCGTCGCTGCCACCAGGCCGACGTACCCGAAGATCGGCTTGCGGCTGAAGACCGGCAGGATCTCGGAGATGATGCCGAAGAACGGCAACGCGATGATGTAGACCTCGGGGTGCCCGAAGAACCAGAACAGGTGCTGCCACAGGATCGGTCCCCCGTTGGCCGCGTCGAAGACGTTGGCCCCGAGCATGCGGTCGGCGGCCAAGGTGAGCAGCGCAGCGGCGAAGATCGGGAACGCGATGAGGACCAGCAGGCTGGTGACGAGCGTGTTCCAGACGAAGATCGGCATGCGGAACATGGTCATGCCGGGCACGCGCATGCAGAAGATCGTGGTGATGAAGTTGACGGCTCCGAGAATGGTGCCGAGACCTGACATCCACAGACCCATGACCCAGAGGTCGCCGCCGACGCCCGGAGAGTTCACGCTGTCCGACAGCGGGGCGTAGGCGAACCAGCCGAAGCTCGCAGCTCCGCCGGGCACGAACAAGCCGCCCACGACGATCGTCGAGCCGAACAGGTACAACCAGTAACTGAACATGTTGAGACGCGGGAACGCGACGTCGGGGGCGCCGATCTGCAGGGGCATGATCGCGTTGGCGAAGCCGAAGAACAGCGGCGTCGCGAACATCAGCAGCATGATCGTGCCGTGCATCGTGAAGGCCTGGTTGTAGGCCTCGTCACTCAAGAGGTTGGAGCCCGGCTGCGCCAGGTTCGCCCGGATCGCGAGGGCGAGCACGCCGCCGATCAGGAAGAACACGAACGACGTGACCAGGTACAGGTTGCCGATCACCTTGTGATCGGTCGTGGTCATGATCGTGACGACCTTCTGGCCGAGCGTCGTCTCACGGACGGCGGTCTGCTCCCGACCGTCGTCGAATGCCGCAGTGGTGGCCATCAGTTGCCCGCACCTTCCTGGACGCTCTCGTCGTCCGTGTTCGACGTGTCTGGGCCGTCGAGCCCGGTGACCGTGTCGGCCTCCTTCTGGCCGGCGGGTGCGCCTACTTGGCCGAGCTCGGCCAAGTCCCGCAGATGTGCCTGGTACTCCTCGGGGGAGACGACCTTCACCTTGAAGATCATCCGCGAGTGGTAGAGCCCGCACAGCTCGGCGCACCGCCCGGTGAAGGTCCCCTCACGCGTCGGCGTCATGTCGAAGCTGTTGTCGCGACCCGGGACGACGTCCATCTTGAAGTAGAACTCCGGGATCCAGAACGAGTGGATCACGTCGGGGCTCGTCAGGTTGAACCGCACCGACTCACCCAGCGGGAGCCACAGCTCGGCCGGCTGGGCGGGCGTGCCGAAGTCGTACACGTCCTCGCCCTGCGTGGCCTGCTCGTCGAGGTAGTTGAAGGCCCACTGCCACTTGGAGCCGACGACCTGGATCGTGTGATCGGGGTTCTCGACCTCCTCGAGCACCTCGTTCTGGCTCGTGACGGTGTGGAAGAAGAAGACCGCGACGACCACGACCGGTGCGATCGTGTACAGCGCCTCCAGCGGGAGGTTGTAGCGCACCTGCGTCGGGATCTCGTCGTCGCTGCGACGCCGGTACCGGACCGACGCGTAGACGATCAGGCCGAAGACGAGCACGAACACGACGAGGACGGCGATCCAGGCGCCGAGCCACAGGTCCCACACGGGCTGCGACCGATCGCTCGCGGCGACCGGCAGCGCGAGCCGCTCGATGTCGTTGTCCGCGACGGGCGAGCAAGCACTGAGGAGAACCGCGAGGACGACAGCAGCCGCCAACTTCATCCGACCCACGAGGCGCCTTTCTAGTCCACACCAGTCATGCGATGACACAAGAACAGTACCCCGACGTCGTCCGTGACGGGGAGGTAAGGGCACCCTTCCTAGGGTGCACTCGCGGGGTGAGCTCACACCAGGCTCAGGGCGGCGTCGACCTCGACCCGGGCGGCCTCGCCGTAGGCTCCCTCGAGCCGTCCGAGGAACGCCTCGCGGGTCAGGCGGTACTCCTGCGTGCCGGTCGTCTCGACGACGCTCGCGGCGATGGTGCAGCCGATCTGGGCGCACCGCTCGAGGGTCAGGCCCGCGGCCACACCGGCGAGGAACCCGGCGCGGAAGCTGTCGCCGACGCCGGTCGGGTCGACCGACGTCACGCCCGGGATGGCCGCGACCTCGACGGCCGGGCCCTCGGACGGGTACACCGTGACGCCGTCCTTGCCGCGCGTGACGACGCGGGTGCCGACGCGCGCCTGCACGTCGTCGGCCGACCAGCCGGTCTTGCTCTGGATGAGGGCGTCCTCGTAGTCGTTGCTGAACAGGTAGGCGGCACCGTCGACGAGGTCACGGATCAGGTCGCCGCCGGCCCAGGCGAGCTGCTGCGAGGGGTCCGCGGCGAACGGGATGCCGAGCGACCGGGCCGTCTCGGTGTGGCGCTGCATGCCGGCCGGGTCGTCCGGTCCGATGAGCAGCAGGTCGATCGGCCGCTCGCGGTGGATCTCCCCCACGTCGATGCGCCGCGCCTCGGCCATGGCGCCGGGGTAGAACGTGACGATCTGCGCGTGGGCGTCGTCCGTCGTGATGGTGCACAGGGCCGTGTGGGCCGTGGGCGAGACGTGGACGAGGGAGCAGTCGACGCCCGCGTCCTCGAGCCAGGTGCGGTAGCCCTGCTCCACGAAGTCGGTGCCGACCGAGGCCACGAGCGTCGGTCGGTGGCCGAGCGCGGCCAGGGCGAAGGAGATGTTCGCCGCACACCCTCCTCGGCGGATGTCGAGGTCCTCGACGAGGAAGGAGACGGACAGCTTGTCCAGCTGGTCGGGGACCAGGGAGTCCGAGAACCTTCCCGTGAAGACCTGCAGGTGGTCGGTGGCCACGGAACCGGCGATCGCGAGATGCACCCGACGAGACTAGACGACGGCCCCCTGCGTGCGCAGGAGGCCGTCGTGTGAGGAGGTCGTGCGTGACCTCGGGCGTGCTGGTGCGTTCACGAGCTGTGCAAGCGTGGCCCCGGACGCCGGCTGGGTCCGGGCCGTCGGGGCACCTCGACCGAGCTGGACGCCTTCGGCGTGGACTGCTCGGCGTGTCGTGACCGTCGCTCGCAAGGCTCGCGAGGTCACTCCATCAGTGGAACGAGTCGCCGCAGGCGCAGGAACCGGTGGCCATTGGGTTGTCGATGGTGAAGCCCTGCTTCTCGATCGTGTCGACGAAGTCGATGGTGGCGCCGCCCAGGTAGGGCAGGCTCATGCGGTCGACGACGACGTTGACGCCGTCGAAGTCGCGGACCTCGTCGCCGTCGAGCGTGCGCTCGTCGAAGAAGAGCTGGTAGCGCAGGCCGGAGCAGCCACCGGGCTGCACGGCGATCCGCAGGGCGAGGTCGTCGCGACCCTCCTGCGCGAGCAGGCTCCGGACCTTGTCGGCGGCGTTGGCGGACAACGTCACGCCCTCGGCGGGCGCGGTGACGCCGTCGGTGGCGGTGGTGGCCGTGTCGGGGGTCGTGCTGCTGTCGACGCTCATGTCATCTCCGTCGGTCTCGGGTGGTCTCCCTGGTGCAAACCAGGAGGAGGCCGGTTCTGTTCCATCGTACGTGCTCGACCTGGGCGCGATCACCACGTGCTCCGCCGCGGGCTCACCTGGACCAGGTGCGGGCGACCCGCTCGGCCACCTCGCTCAGCGAGCCGGCCGGATCGGCGAAGGCACGCTCCTCCCCCACGACGTCGAGCACCGCGTACGCCGACTCCACGCCCATGGCGCGCATCTCGCGCGCGCCCACCGTGACCTGGCCGGCGATCGCCACGCACGGACGGGCGTGGCGTGCTGCCACCTGCGCCACGCCGTGCACGACCTTGCCGCTGCGCGACGTGTGGTCGTAGGCACCCTCCCCCGAGACCACCAGGTCGGCCGCGGCGCACGCGGCGTCCAGACCCACGGCGTCGGCCACGACCGCGACACCGGGCCGGCGCTCCGCGCCCAGGAGGAGGAGCGCGAGCCCGAGGCCGCCCGCAGCGCCGGCACCCGGCGAGTCCGCGACCCGCCGTTCCGCCGGGGACGAGCCGCAGGCCGCCTCGACGAACCGGTCGAGCAGTCCGTCGACCTCGACCACGTCGGCGTCGGAGAGGCCCTTCTGCGGCCCGAAGGTCTTGGTCGCACCGAACATCCCGAGCAGGGGCACGTCGACGTCGCTCGCCGCCACGAGGCGCACCTGGCCGACTGCCGCGCGAGCCGGCTCGAGGTCGACCCGTGTGATGCCGCCGAGCCCGTCGGGCCCGGCGTCGAGCGGGCGGTCGGCCACCGCTCCGAGCGCGCCCAGCAGTCCGGCGCCCCCGTCGTTGGTGGCGCTGCCGCCCAGACCCACGACCACCGACTCGACGCCGAGCTCCACGGCGGCCGCGATCGCCTGACCCACGCCCCACGTGCTCGCCGACCTCGCCGACGGCGGTCCGAGCTGGAGCCCGCAGGCCTGTGCCGACTCCAGGTACGCGACGTCGTCGACGACGAGGACCGTCATCGGGACGTCGACCCCGGTCGACCCGGTCACCGTCACGACGTGGAGGTGACCGCCGAGGGCGTCGTGGAGCGCGTCGACGAAGCCGGGGCCACCGTCGGCCATGGGCAGCCGCACGATCTCGTCGTGGGGCGCCGCACGGGCCCAGCCGCGCGCGATCGCCCTGGCCGCCTCGGGGGCGCCCAGCGTCCCGGCGAACGTGTCCGGCGCCACGAGCACCCGCACGGTCGTCAGGCCAGTCGTTGCTCGGTGGCCGCGAGGAGCACGCACGTGGCGAGTCCCTCCATGGCCGTCCGCAGCTCCTCGATGGGCGGGAACGACGGCGCGATGCGGATGTTGCGGTCGCGCGGGTCCTTGCCGTACGGGAACGAGGCACCGGCCGGGGTGAGGGCGATGCCGGCCTCCTTGGCCAGCTGCACGACCCTCGTCGCGCAGCCGTCCGGGACGTCGAGGCTCACGAAGTAGCCGCCCTTGGGCTCGGTCCACGTGGCCACGTCGTGTCCCCCGAGTCGCTCGGACAGGACCTCGAGCACCACCGCGAACTTCGGGGCGAGGATCTCGCGGTGCCGGTCCATGAGCGCGTGCACGCCGTCGACGTCGACGAGGTGCCGCAGGTGGCGCAGCTGGTTGACCTTGTCGGGCCCGATCGTCCGCTTGCCGATGAGTCCCGTGTACCAGGCGACGTTCTCCGGCGACGAGGCGAAGAAGCTGACCCCGGACCCGGCGAAGGTGATCTTGGAGGTCGACGCGAGCACGAAGGGACGGTCCGGGTGCCCGGAGGCGGCGCACAGGCCGACGATGTCGGCGGTCTTGGTGCGCTCCTCGGTCAGGTGGTGCACGGCGTACGCGTTGTCCCAGAAGATGCGGAAGTCGGGTGCGGCGGTCTCGAGGGCGGCCAGCTCGGCGGCCTTCGCCTCGCTGACGACCGCACCCGTGGGGTTGGCGTACGTGGGGACGATCCAGATCCCCTTGACGGCCGGGTCGGTGACGGCCTCGCGCACGGCGGCCATGTCGGGGCCGTCGTCGTGCATCTCGATGGTGCGCATGGTGATGCCGTACTGCTCGCAGATCGCGAAGTGCCGGTCGTAGCCGGGCGCGGGGCAGAGGAAGACGACCTCGTCCTCCTGCGACCACGGACGCGTCGAGCCGACCGTGCCCTTGAGCATGGCGAGCACCACCAGGTCGTGCATGATCGCCAGGCTCGCGTTGTCGCCCGCGACCACCTGGTCGACCGGCACGTGCAGCAGCTCGGCGAAGATCCCGCGCAGGTCGGTGTTGCCCACGATGCCGCCGTAGTTGCGGGTGTCGGTGCCCGCGCCGTCCTTGTAGTCCTGGCCCGGGAGGTCGAGCAGGGCGTTCGACAGGTCGAGCTGGGCCGCGGACGGCTTGCCGCGCGTGATGTCGAGGGCGAGACCGGCTGCCTTGAGGCGTTCGTAGGCGGCCGTCTGCTCGTCGTGGAGGGCGCTGATCTCTGCGGTCGAGAGGGTGTCGAGGCTCACGGTCCCAACCTACCCAAGACCGGCCGACCCGGACGCCCCAGCCGCAGTGCGCGCCCCAGTGCCCTAGACGGACAGGCCCGGCGCACCCCACAGCGCGAGCCACCGCTCGAGCTTCGGCTCGACCGGGACGTCACCCTCGACGAGCGCGCGGACCTGGATCTCGACCGGGTTGTCCCGACGCTGGCCGGCGACCGGCGCGAACGGGTAGAAGGTGCCCTGCTTGAACAGGTAGACCAGCGCCAGCGCTCCGCCGGAAGGTGCCGTGAACAGGACCGTGGAGCACAGGAGCTGGGGTCCGTACCCGGCGTCGGCGAGCGAGGAGTTCGCCGCGTGAAGGTCGGTGACCAGGCCGGTGAGGTCGCCCGGCGACCGGGTCACCTGCATCCAGCGGAAGCCTCGCCCGTCGTCGCTCAGCTCGACCGCCGCCGAGGCGTCGGTCCCGATGACCTGCTGCACCTCGGCCACGACCTGGTCGTCGCTGACGCCGTCGACGTCGCGGAAGCACACGGCTCCGGCGCCCGTGGCCGTGAAGCCGGCAGCCTGCAGCGACAACCCCGCCTGGGGCACTCCGAACAGCACGTCGAGGTCGGCCTCCGGCGGCTTGGAGCGCCCGAGGATCCCGTCGAGCCAGCCCATCAGATCGGGCCCATCAGATCGGATCCGAGAGCTCGGCGCCGACCTTGGCCAGCTGCGCCAGGCGCTGCTCCAACGGCGGGTGGGTGGCCATGAGGGCGCCGGCCGACGCGCGGCTGATGGCCGGCGCGAAGAAGAACGCGCTCAGGGCCTGGGAGTCGCGCAGGTCCTTGTTGGGGATGCGGCTCATGTCGCCCGAGATCTTGGTGAGGGCCGACGCCAGCTTCGAGGGACGCCCCGTGAGGTACGCGCCGCTGCGGTCCGCGCTGAGCTCGCGGTACCGCGACAGCGCCCGGGTCAGCAGGAAGCTGATGAAGTACACCACCATGCTCACGAGGAACACGACGATGAAGGGCACGTTGTTGCCGTTGCGGTTGCTGCCGCCCCGGCCGAAGTACAGGCCCCAGCGGGTGATGAAGCCGGCCAGCAGGCCCAGCGACGAGGCGACCGTCATGACCGAGACGTCGCGGTTGGCCACGTGGGCCAGCTCGTGCGCGAGCACGCCCTCGAGCTCGTCGGCGTCGAGACGCTGCATGATGCCGGTCGTGACGCACACCGCGGAGTGGCTGGGCGTGCGGCCGGTCGCGAAGGCGTTCGGCATGTCGGTGACCGCGACGGCCACCGTCGGCTTGGGCATGTCGGCCATGACGCACAGCCGGTCGATCATGGCGTGCAGCTCGGGGGCCTGCTCCGGGGTCACGACCTTCGCGCCCATGGACCGCAGGGCGAGCTTGTCGGAGAAGTACCACTGGCCCCAGGCCATGGCGATCACGATGACGAGCCCGACGACCGCACTGCCGGAGAAGTTGATCAGGATCGCGCCGAAGGCGACGTAGAGGGCGCCGAGCCCGAGGCTCACCCCGAACATCCGTCGGGAGAGCCCCGCGTCAGGCCTGAATCTGGTGCGGGCCACGGCCATCCTCCCCTGACTCGGTGTCCGTGGAGGACGGGTCGATCCCGAGCTCGCGGTCGAAGCGGCGCGCCTCGAGGTCGGCGGTGTCCTCGCCCGGCCGCGCGACGACCCCGTCGGCGACGAGCTCGTCCACGGCGTCGGCCTTGGCCTCGAGCTCTCGGGTGTGCCGCTCGGCCGCCTCCATCTGCTGGTTGACGGTGCTGAGCGAGGAGGTGATGCCGGAGTCGGCGCTGGTCAGCTGAGAACGGGCCTCGGCCGCGGACTGGCGGGCCGTGAGCGTGTCCTTGCGGAGCCGGAAGTCCTCGATGTTCTGCTCCAGGCGGGTCGCCGCGTCGGTGATCGTGGCCTCCTCCTTCTGGAGGGCGGCGTGCCGCTCGCGCAGGTCCGCCAGGGCCTCCTCGAGCCCGACCTTGCGCCCGAGTGCCGCGCGGGCCGCGTCGTCGTCACCCCGGGCGACGGCCTCGCGCGCCTGGCCCTCGAAGGTGCTGGACTGCTGCTCGAGCTGGCGGAGCCGCACCTCGACGCGCTTGCGGCTCGTGGTGACGTCCGCGACGCCGCGACGCACGCGCTGCAGGTGGGCCAGCTGACCGCGGTACGTGTCGTCGAGCGAGCTGCGCAACGCGTCGCCGTCGAGCTCCTGGTGCGACCGCGACCGCCAGATGTCGCGAATCCTGCGTCCGATCCCCATGGCGCCAGAGTACGGGCACCGTGCACGACCGGGGCTGCACGACCGACGGACGCCGCAGCGGAGCATCTGGGTCCCAGGGCCCTGGGCGCCCGGGTACCCGTCTCGCTTCCATGGAGCCATGCAGACCGTGCGACCACGACGCTTCGAGCGGGGCCAAGGCTCGCTCGAGCTCGTGGGCGTCATCGTCCTCGCCGCGATCCTGGTCGGGGGGATCGTCTGGACCATCACGGCCAACAGCGAGCCCATCAGGGCCACCGTCAGCACGAAGATCTGCGAGATCACCGGCGGCAGCGACTGCGGCGAGGTGCCGGAGCCCACGGCACCCCTGCCCGGCGACTCGACGGTGCCGACCTATCTCGACCCGTCGCTCACACCGCAGGAGCAGGCCGAGGCCGGCGAGTACGTCGCCCTCGGCGACTCCTTCTCCTCCGGGGAGGGCGGCTCGGAGTACGACCCCGACACCGACGAGAACTACGCCTCCGAGGCCGAGGACTACTACGAGAACCTCGACGAGGACGGCAATCCCCAGCCGCAGCTCTACTGCCACCAGTACGGCTGCGTCGAGATCCCGGTCACCCAGACCGAGGCGCCGTACAACAACATGTGCCACCGGTCCGAGGGCGCGTACTCCCAGCAGATCAACGACACGTTCGACTTCGCCGGCGGCTACACCTTCGCGGCCTGCTCCGGTGCCGTCACCGAGGACTTCACCGAGCCCAACAGCGACAACGACGACGAACCGGCGCAGCTGGACAACCTCGACGAGGACACCAGCCTGGTCACCTTCACCATCGGTGGCAACGACGCGAAGTTCGCGAACACGCTCGAGCAGTGCATCAAGGACGGGATGAACCCGTTCCACAGCTGCTTCGACAACCAGTCCGAGCGCGACGAGGCCGAGGAGAACATCGCCCAGGCCATCGAGAACATGCGCGAGCTGCTGCCGCAGATCCGCGAGCAGGCTCCGAACGCGAGGATCCTGGTGCTCGGCTACCCGCGCTTCTTCCCCGAGGACCCGGGCAGCGCGTGGAGCGACGGCACGCAGATCGACACCGATGACATCCTGGCCATCAACGACCTGGTCGAGGACATGGACGGCCAGATCGAGGACCTCGTGAACGAGCTCAACGAGGAGAACCCCGGTGCCTTCCAGTACGTCGACATGTACGACGCCTTCAACGGGTGCGAGATCGGCACCTCCAACGCCTGCATGAACAACATCGAGGTCCGCATCGCCGACGGCAAGCCCGACAAGAACGGCAGCTACCACCCCAACGACCGAGGACACGAGGAGATGGCCGCCATCCTCGAGGAGGCGATCCGCAATGGTCCGTGACCCGTTCACCCGCGTCGCGTCGCTGCTCGCCGTCACCCTCCTGGTGACGGTGAGCGGCTGCACGGGCGGCGACGAGCCCGCCGCGCCCGAGCGCACGTCCGCCGACCAGCGCGCCGACCTCACGATCCTGCCGGAGGACGGGCTGCCGAAGGGCTGGGTCCGCGTGCCAGCCAGCGAGCGCATCTCGGGCAACCCCGGCAAGCCCCGCTACTGCGGCGTCCCCGCCGAGCCCGCCAACGTCAAGGAGGGTCGCGTCTCCTACTACGAGCAGGAGGGGCTGCCGCGCTCCGTGCTCGAGTACGGGATGGTCGCGGACGAGCAGGCCGCCACCGACACCCTCGACGCTCTCGTGGCGGTCCGGACCACGTGCGAGGAGGAAGGGTTCACGACCGAGCCCGTCCCCGAGGACGAGCTCGACGGGCTCGGCGACCAGCAGGTGGGCTGGGACTACGACGACGGCGCCGGCAACCGGTTCCGCGTGGTCGTGTTCCGGCGCGCCGAGGTCGTCGTGGTCCTCGTCGCGACGGGTGACACGTCGGTCCCGACGCAGGAGCAGGCGACCATCGCGCGCGACGTGGACGACCGCCTGCAGGGGTGAGGATGGCGAGGTCCTCCTGTGTAGGGTGACGCCGTGACGCAGGACAACGCCGCCCCGGACGACCGCCAGAGCAACAACGCCAAGGGCCGCGCGACTCCCAGTCGCAAGGAGGCCGAGGCCGCCCGCAAGAAGGCCATGAAGACGCCCCTGACGCGCAAGGAGCAGATGCGTCGAGAGCGCGACGCCCGCGCGCAGCTGCGCCAGCGGCAGCAGGAGGCGCTCCGCGCCGGCAAGGGCTCCGACCTGCCGCCCCGTGACCGTGGCCCGGTCCGCGCCTTCGCCCGGGACTTCGTCGACCGCCGTCGCAACGTCGCCGAGTACCTGCTCCCGATCCTGCTGCTCGTGCTGGTGCTGAGCTTCATCAACCAGCCCTGGGCCCAGCTCGTCGTCTTCTACGCCTGGGCGGTCATGCTGCTGCTCACGATCCTCGACGAGGTGGTCATGGTCCGCGGCCTCAAGCGCGGTCTGCGTGAGCGGTTCCCGGACACCCCCACGAAGGGTGCCGTCGGCTACTCGGTGCTGCGCAGCACCCAGCTGCGTCGCTTCCGGCTGCCGGCCGTCTCCATCGATCGCGGCGCCCCGTTGCGGGACCGCTACTAGACCACCAGGTCGCAGCGCCGCCGCGACGCGGTCAGGACGGCACGACGCTGAAGCTCCACGTGACGCCGAACCGGTCGGTGAGCATGCCGAACCCTGCGCTCCAGGCCGAGGCCGCGAGCGGCTCGACGACGACGCCCTGCACCGCGAGGTCGTCCCAGTAGCCCTGGAGCTCCTCGAGGGTGTCCGACGCGACCGAGACGAACACCGCCTGCTCGGTGAGCGTCGTGTGGTTCTCCCGGCGGGTGGTGCCTCCGCCGACGAGCATGCCCTCGGTCCGGCCGGGGACGTCGTAGCCCATCACGCGGAACCCGTTGTCGGCCGACACCAGGCCGAAGAGGACCGCACCCGCCCCGGGCGCGTCGGCCGGCATGCCGGCGTCGGCGTAGGTGGTGATGGCGAGGTGGCCGCCGAACACGGACTGGTAGAGCTCGAGCGCCGCGCGGGCGTCGCCGCGGAAGTTCAGGTGGGTGACGGTCTGGATGGTCATGTCTTCTCCTTCGGTGGTGGCCGGCCGCGTCGGCCGGTGGACCCACCGTGACACCCGTTCAGGCCAGCTTCTGTCCTGAACTCCACGTAATCTCGACCCTGTGACCACCACCGCCAGGCTCCTGCGTCTGCTGTCGCTGCTCCAGGCACGGCGGGACTGGCCGGGTCCCCTCCTCGCCTCGCGGCTGGAGGTCAGCGACCGCACGGTGCGCCGCGACGTCGAGAGACTCCGCGAGATGGGCTACACCATCCAGGCCGCCACGGGCCCGGACGGCGGCTACCGGCTCGCTGCCGGTTCCGAGCTGCCGCCGTTGCTCTTCGACGACGACCAGACCGTCGCGGTGGCCGTCGCGCTGCAGACCGCACCGGCCTCCGGCGTCGGCATCGAGGAGGCCGCGGTCCGCGCCCTCGTCACGATCCGTCAGGTGATGCCCGCGCGGCTGCGGCACCGCCTTGACGCGCTCCAGGTGACCACGATCCGACCCGGGGGCACGGCACGCCCGAGCGTGGCGGTCGACGTCCTCGTCACCCTCGCCAACGCGATACGGGATCGCGAGGTCCTCCGCTTCGACTACGTCGCGAGAGGAGCACCGGACGCGGGTGACGACGTCCCTGCAGCGCGACGTGTCGAGCCGCACCACCTGGTCAGCTCCTCCGGACGGTGGTACCTCGTCGGGTGGGACCTCGACCGCGAGGACTGGCGGATCTTCAGCGCCGACCGCGTCGGCCCGCGCACGCCGACCGGGCCGCGGTTCCGGCCACGGTCCGTGCCGGGCGGCGACGTGCAGGCGTTCGTGTCGGCACGGTCCAAGGGGTCGGACCTGGACGAGTGGCCCTGCCGCGGCACGGTCGTGCTGCACCGGCCGGCGCACGAGGTACGCCCCTTCGTGGACGACGGGGTGCTCGTCGCGCTCGACGACCACCGCTGCAGCATCGAGACCGGCTCCTGGTCCTGGGGCGCGCTGGCCGCCTGGTTCGGGAGGTTCGAGTCCGCGATGGACGTCGTCGGTCCGCCGGAGCTGGTCTCGGCCTTCGCCCTCCTCGCGGAGCGCTACGACCGGGCCGGCGGCGCGTCCGCGCACCCGTGAAGCGGCCGGGTCACGCGTCGCGCACCTCGAGCGGCGGGCGGCGGACGGCTATGCGCTGTGCAGCGACATCGGTCCGTAGACCTCGGTGTCGCCGTCGAGCAGACGGACCTGGTCGACGCCCTGGTCGATCAGCTCGGAGAACGTCTCCCCCACCCACGACTCCGCGTCACCGCGGCTGTCGAACTCCTCCGACCGGCCCTTGTCCTGCCCGTCGGCGGTCTCCAGCACCCAGCTCCAGCTCATCGCCGTCCTCCTCGTTCGGTCCAGCAGTCGGTCCGGTCATCGTCGCGCAGGCCACGGCCCGTGTCGCGTCGGAAGTCGTCAGGTCGAGGTCGTCACGAACGGCGGCTTGGTCACCGTGAAGCGCTCCGCACGCCGGCGGACCTCCACGACCACGTCGTCACCGTCGCCGACGGACCGGTCCAGGAGGGCCAGGCCGACACCCTGGCGCAGCGTCGGCGAGAAGGTGCCCGACGTGACCTCGCCGACCACGTCGCCGGGCTCGCCGTCGGGGCCGACGGACCGCACGACCATGCCGGGACGCGGGATGCCGCGTCCTGCGGCGACGAGGCCGCGCACCAGGGGAACGGTCTTCTCCTCGCGCTGGCGGGTCAGGGCGTCCTTGCCGGCGAACGTGGGCTTGTCCCAGCCGACCGCCCAGCCCGCGCGCGCCATGACCGGCGAGATCTCGAGGGACAGCTCGTGGCCGTGCAGCGGATACCCCATCTCGGTTCGGAGCGTGTCGCGGGCACCGAGGCCGCAGGGCCGCAGACCGTGCGGCGCGCCGGCCTCCAGGAGCGCCTCCCACACGGCGGGGGCGTCGTCGGCCCGGACCACGAGCTCGTAGCCCTTCTCGCCGGTGTAGCCGGTGCGGCACACGATGGCCTCGGCGCCACCCACGGGCGCCTCGACGAAGGACATGTACGCGTGGTCGACGGGCACCCCGACCGCCTCGAGGACGGCCTCGCTCGCCGGTCCCTGGACCGCCAGCACGGCGAGCTCGCGGTGCCGGTCGACCACCTCGACCCCCTCCGGTGCCGACGCCTGCAGCTGTGCGACGACGGCGGCGGTGTTCGCGGCGTTCGGCACGAGGAAGACGTCGAACTCGCTGCGGACGTAGGCGATGAGGTCGTCGACCGTGCCACCGGTCTCGTCGCAGCAGAGCGTGTACTGCGCCTGGCCGGGGCCGATGCGCCGCAGGTCGTTGGTGAGGACCGCGTTCACGTGGTCGAGGGCGCCCGCCCCCCGCACGCTGGCCTTGCCCAGGTGGCTCACGTCGAACAGGCCGGCGGCCTCTCGCACGGCAGCGTGCTCGGCGAGCACCCCGCCGCCTGACTCCGAGGGATACTCCAGCGGCATCGTCCACCCGCCGAACTCGGCCATCTTGGCCCCCAGGGCCACGTGGTGGTCGTGCAGCGGCGAGCGGAGCAGGTCCATGCGACTCAACCTAGCGGCCTGCGTGATTACATGGGATCCATGGCCCCTTCGACGCCGTCGCGCGTGAACGAGTCCCTTCTGCCTGACGTCTCGGTCAGCACAGCCAAGCCGTCGTCGGTCAAGGCCGACGTCCTCGTGCTGGGCGTGCGCAACGACGACGACGCCGGCGACCACGCCTCGACGCTGGCCCTGCTGGGCTTCACCGGCGAGAAGGGCCAGGTCGTCACCGTCCCTGCCGGCGAGGCCGCCAAGGTCTCGACGGTGGTGGCCGTGGGCCTGAGCGCCGAGCCCGACGCCGAGGAGCTGCGCCGTGCGGCCGCGAGCGGCGTGCGTGCCGCGGCCCGTACCAAGGCCACGTCCGTGGCGCTGGCCCTGCACCCGGCCGAGGGCGACGAGGTCACGGCCGTGGCGGAGGGCGCCCTGCTCGGCTCCTACCGCTACGAGGCCTACAAGACCAAGCCGACGTCCGACGACGATCGCGTGCGGACCCTCACCGTGCTGTCCGCCTTCGCCCGCCAGTCGACGGTCGTCGACGCCGTCCAGCGCGCCGCCGTGGTGGCCCGCGCCACGGCCCTGGCGCGTGACTGGGTGAACACCCCGCCCGGCGACCTGCGCCCGCCGGCCTTCGCCGAGCAGATCGTCGAGCACGCCGGTGGCGCCCCCGTCAAGGTCTCGGTGTGGGACGAGAAGCGCCTCGAGAAGGAGCACTGCGGCGGCATCCTCGGCGTGGGCGCCGGGTCCGACGCGCCGCCCCGCCTCGTGCGCCTCAGCTACGAGCCCCGCAAGCCCGTCACCCACCTCGCCCTGGTGGGCAAGGGCATCACCTTCGACTCGGGCGGCCTCTCGATCAAGAGCGGCGCCGGCATGCAGACCATGAAGATCGACATGGCGGGCGCGGCCGCGGTCGTGGCCGCGACCCTGGCCATCGCCGAGCTCGGGCTGCCGATCAAGGTCACGGCGTTCGCCTGCCTCGCCGAGAACATGCCCAGCGGCTCGGCCACCCGCCCCGGCGACGTGCTCACGATGCGCTCCGGCTCCACCGTCGAGGTGCACAACACCGACGCCGAGGGTCGTCTCGTGCTCGCCGACGGTCTCTCCCTGGCGGTGGAGGCCGGTGCCGACCGCATCATCGACGTCGCGACGCTGACCGGTGCGTGCGTCGTCGCGCTCGGTGAGCGCACCAGCGGTGTGCTCGGCAACGACGACGCGCTGAGCGAGTCGGTCCTCGACGCCGCGAAGGCCACCGGGGAGTCGATGTGGCCGCTGCCGATCGTCGAGGAGATGAAGTCCGCCGTCACGTCCTCGAAGATCGCCGACATCCGCCAGCACAACCCGAAGCCCTACGGCGGGACCCTGTTCGCGGCCGCCTTCCTGCGCGAGTTCGTCGGCGAGACCCCGTGGGCGCACCTGGACATCGCCGGTCCGTCGTTCAACGACGGGGCCGAGCACGGCTACACGCCGTCGGGCGGGACCGGGGTGTCGGTCCGCACGCTCGTGCGTCTGGCGAGCGACCTGGCCGCAGCCGGTGCCTGAGGACCGACCCGCCACCGACGACGGACCACTGCTGGAGGGCACCCGGCGCGCGCTCGACGCCCGTCTCGCCGAGGAGCAGGCCCGCCGCCGCGTCCCCTCGGTCACGGCGGCCGTCGTGCGTGGGGGTGCGGTGGTGTGGAGCGGTGCGGCCGGCCACCTCGACGGCACGGCGGACTCGCCGCTGGCCACGCCGCGGACCCAGTACCGGATCGGGTCCATCACGAAGACGTTCGTCGGCACCCAGGTGCTGCAGCTGCGCGACGCCGGTCGGCTCGACCTGAACGACCGGATCGGCGACCACCTGCCGGAGCTCGGCGGGGGTGCCGGGCTCCGGGCGGCGAACGGCACCGGCGGGGGTGCCCTTCGACGGGGCTCAGGAACCACCGGGCCGCGGGCGGCGAACGGCACCGACCTTCCGGTCACCGTCGCTCAGCTCCTGAGCCACACGTCGGGCCTGCAGGCCGAGACCAACGGACCGTGGTGGGAGCGGACCCCCGGCGAGGCCTGGGACGAGCTGCTGGCGGCAGGACCGCGCCTGCTCTTCACGCCCGGCACGCGCTTCCACTACTCCAACACCGGCTTCGGCGTCCTCGGTGAGCTCGTCTCCCGGCTGCGTGGTCAGCCGTGGCACGACACCGTGCACGAGGACCTGCTCGAGCCCCTCGGCATGACGGCCACCACCCACCGGCCGTCCGACGACGCTGCTCCCGGACTCGCGGTCCACCCGTTCGCGGACCTGGCGCACGTCGAGCCCGAGCACGACGCCGCTGCTCTGGCCCCGGCCGGCCAGCTCTGGTCGAGCGCCGAGGACCTGGCCCGGTGGGCCGCCTTCGCCGCCGGCCACACCGCCGGGCTGCTCGAGGACGCCACGCTGCGCGAGATGCTCCGCCCCGTCGCGGTGAGCGACGTCACCGGACAGCCGTGGACGGGCGCCCACGCGCTCGGGTGGCAGGTCTGGAACGTCGCGGGCCGCCGGTACGTCGGCCACGGCGGCTCCATGCCGGGCTTCCTGGCGTCGCTGCGCGTCGACGTCGAGTCCGGCGACGGCGTCGTGGTGCTGGCCAACACCACCTCGGGGCTGGGCCCCGTCGGCACCGACCTGCTCGACCTTGTGCGCGAGCGCGAGCCCGTCGCCGCGCCGCCGTGGCGCCGCGCGCCCGCCCAGCACGACCTGCTCGACCTCGTGGGCGACTGGTTCTGGGGAACGTCCCGCTACACCGTCCGACTCGACGGGGACCGGCTCGTCCTCGGCGAGCCCGGGCAGGGCCGCGGCGCGCGCTTCGCCTCCACCGCCGACGGTGCGTGGGTCGGTCTCGAGGGCTACTACGAGAACGAGCGGCTCACGGTGCGCCGCGACGCCGACGGCCGACCCGTCCAGCTGGACCTCGCCACGTTCGCGTTCACCCGGACCCCGTACGACGCGTCGCCCGACGTCGAGGTCCCGGGCGGGCTCGACGAGGCGGGCTGGTCGTGAGCGACGATCCGCTCTGGGCCGCCTACGTCGCGGCGCACCCGCAGCACCGCGACGAGGTGCCCGCCGTCGGACCGTTCGGCAGCTCGGCCGCGATGGCGGACCGGCTCCTCGACTACGTGCTCCACGGCCCGAAGCGGGCCACCTGCGGACTGCCCGACCCCGACGAGCCCGTCGTGCTGGGCGGCCACTGGGTGGTGGAGGACGGCTCCGGGCGGTCACGCGTCGTGCTGCGCACCACCGACGTGCGCTCGGGACGGCTCGACTCCGTCGACGACGTCTTTGCATGGGACGAGGGCGAGGACGACCGCACCCGTGACTCCTGGCTGCGGGAGCACCGCCGCTACGTGGCGCGCGGACTCGGGCTGGCCGACGACGCCGATGTCGACCACGTCGAGGTCGTCTTCGAGCGGTTCACGGTCGTCTGGCCCCCCGAGCACGCCGACTGAGGCGTGCGGGTCAGTCGCCGGCGAGGCCGAGGGTGCGGGCGGCCTGCTCGACCTCGTCCCACTCGCTGCGGTCGCCACCGCGGCGGTCGGGGTGGGAGCGGGCACGCGCCTGCTTCCACCAGCGGCGGAGCACCTCGTCGTCGGGGCGGACGGTGGCGTCGCCCGTGACGTCGGCCGACACCTGGAGGGTGGCGATCGCGTCGCGCTCGCGCGGCGAGAGCGGACGCGGGCCCGACGGCGCCGGCGCCGTGGAGCCACCGGGCGTGGAGCGACGCGGGCCCGGCGAGGACGAACGCGCCCGACCGGTGTCGCGGGCCTGCTTGCGCACGGCGTAGTCGCGCATGCGCTGCGGGTACCCCACCCGGTTGGCGTCGTAGACGGGGATCGCCAGCTTGCGGGCGAGGTCGGCGGCCGCCTTGGGCGACTCGACCCGACGGCGGATGGACTCACCGTCCGACGCCACGAGGACGACCGTCGGCTCGTTGAACGACGTGCGCGGCTCGACGTACGCCTCGACGCCGTCACGCTCCCCCGCCCAGGCGCGCAGCGTGGCCATGTCGTCACGCGTCGCGCGACGATCGGAGCTGCCGCGTCGGCGGCCGAACAGAGCCATGGCGACATTCTGCCCGACGACTGGTGGACGACCGGGAGAATCGCGCAGCGACCCGCGCGGCAGGTCGCCGGGCGGCGCCCCACGGGTCACGCCGCAACCTACTCGCCGGTCGCTCCCCCCGTGGTGCGGTCGCACGCGAGGGTGACAAGATGACGGAGAACGACTCATCCACGCGGGAGGACACTGTGGCGGACAGCCCGGGCGACCAGAACACCTTCGACATCGTCATCCTGGGCGGCGGCAGCGGCGGCTACGCCTGCGCCCTCCGCGCGGTGCAGCTCGGCCTCAGCGTCGCGCTGGTCGAGAAGGGCAAGGTCGGGGGAACCTGCCTGCACAACGGCTGCATCCCCACCAAGGCGCTCCTGCACTCGGCCGAGGTCGCCGACGAGACCCGCCACAGCGAGAACTACGGCGTCAAGGCCACGTTCGAGGGCATCGACATGGCCGCCGTCAACGCCTACAAGGACGGCGTCATCGACCGTCTCTACAAGGGTCTGCAGGGCCTCATCAAGTCCGGCGGCATCACGGTCGTCGAGGGTGAGGGCGTGCTCGTCGCCAAGGACACCGTCGAAGTCGACGGCCAGCGGTACACCGGCAAGAACGTCGTGCTGGCGACCGGCTCCTACGCCCGCAGCCTGCCCGGTCTCGAGATCGGCGGTCGCGTCGTCACGAGCGAGGAGGCCCTCACGATGAGCGAGGTCCCCGAGCGTGTCGTGATCATCGGCGGCAGCGTCATCGGCGTCGAGTTCGCCTCCGTCTGGAAGTCCTTCGGGGCCGACGTCACGATCATCGAGGCCCTCCCCACGCTCGTGCCCCTCGAGGACCCGACGCTCTCGAAGAACCTCGAGCGCGCGTTCCGCAAGCGCAAGATCGCCTTCAAGACCGGCACCAAGTTCTCCGGTGTCGAGCAGACCGACTCCGGCGTGATCGTGACCCTCGAGGACGGCAAGACCATCGAGACCGACCTCGTCCTCGTGGCGGTCGGCCGAGGCCCGAACGGCAACGGCAACGGCTTCGAGGAGGTCGGCGTCACCGTCGACCGCGGCTGGGTGCCCACCGACGAGCGCCTGCACACCAACGTCGACGGCGTCTACGCCGTGGGTGACCTCGTGCCCGGTCTCCAGCTGGCCCACCGCGGCTTCGCCCACGGCATCTTCGTGGCCGAGGAGATCGCCGGCCTCAACCCCCAGCCCGTGCTCGACCCGGGCATCCCGCGCGTCACCTACTGCGACCCCGAGCTCGCCTCGGTGGGCATCACCGAGCCGCAGGCCAAGGAGAAGTACGGCGACGACAACGTCGAGACCGTCGAGTACAACCTCGGCGGCAACGGCAAGAGCCAGATCCTCGGCACCGCCGGCGTCATCAAGCTGGTGCGCGAGAAGGACGGCCCGATCGTCGGCGTCCACATGATCGGCGCCCGCTACGGCGAGCAGGTCGGTGAGGCCTCGCTGATCGTCAACTGGGAGGCCTACCCCGAGGACGTCGCGCAGCTGATCCACGCGCACCCCACGCAGAACGAGGCTCTCGGCGAGGCTGCACTCGCCCTGGCCGGCAAGCCCCTCCACTCGCACGCCTGACCCGAACGAGGACGACACCATGGCAACGACCGTCACCCTTCCCGAGCTCGGCGAGAGCGTCACCGAGGGCACCGTCACCACGTGGCTCAAGGCCGTCGGCGACACCGTCGAGGTCGACGAGCCCCTGCTGGAGATCTCCACCGACAAGGTCGACACGGAGATCCCCTCCCCCGTCGCCGGCACCATCCTCGAGATCAAGGTCGAGGAGGACGAGACCGTCGGGGGGGGGGGGGGGGGGGGGGGGGGGGGGGGGGGGGGGGGGGGGGGGGG
>NZ_JANLGG010000039.1:15677-23113 GCF_024655735.1 Aeromicrobium sp. 50.2.37 | reverse complement strand
GGGCTCGCTAGCGCTCGCCGCCGGGCACCCAGAGGATGTCGCCTGCCTCGCGGTTCGCGTAGCGACCGAGGATGAACAGCAGGTCGCTCAGCCGGTTGAGGTAGCGGGCGGTCAACGGGTTCATCGTGTCGCCGTGCACGTCGATGGCGGCCCACGCGGAGCGCTCGGCGCGCCGGGTCACCGTCCGCGCGACGTGCAGGGCCGATGCCGAGCGGGTGCCGCCGGGCAGGATGAACGAGCGCAGCTTCTCGAGCCGGTCGTTGTACTGGTCGCACCAGCCCTCGAGGCGGTCGACGTAGTCGGGCTCGACCCGAAGCGGCGGGTGCTCGGGGTTCTCCACGACCGGCGCGCCGAGGTCGGCGCCGACGTCGAAGAGGTCGTTCTGCACGTGCCGGATCACGGCGGTCACCTCGTCGTCCAGCTCCTCGAACGCGAGGGCGAGTCCCAGCTGGCTGTTGGCCTCGTCGACGTCGGCGTAGGCCACGAGCCGCAGGTCGTTCTTCGAGGTGCGGCTGAAGTCGACCAGGTTGGTCGTGCCGTCGTCGCCAGTCCGGGTGTAGATCCGTGTCAGGTTGACCATGACCTCACCCTAGGGCGTGTCGGGCAGGGCGGCCGGGCGCCCTGAGGCGGGTCGCGTGGCTCACAGAGTCTGCCGCGTCACGTTACGGCGCGGTAACCTGACCGGCATGCCTGACAAGTCTGCGCCCGACCGTCCCTGGGTGATGCGCACGTACGCCGGACACAGCTCGGCGGCCGAGTCCAACGCGCTGTACCGCAAGAACCTGGCGAAGGGCCAGACGGGGCTCTCGGTGGCCTTCGACCTGCCCACCCAGACCGGGTACGACCCCGACCACGTGCTGTCTCGCGGCGAGGTGGGCAAGGTCGGCGTCCCGATCCCGCACCTGGGGTCGATGCGACGGCTGTTCCAGGACATCCCGCTCGGCGAGATGAACACCTCCATGACGATCAACGCCACCGCCATGTGGCTGCTCGCCATGTACCAGGTGGCCGCCGAGGAGCAGGGGGTCGAGCCGTCGGCGCTGGCCGGCACGACGCAGAACGACATCATCAAGGAGTACCTGTCGCGCGGGACCTACGTCTTCGGTCCGGCCCCGTCGCTGCGGTTGACGACCGACATGATCGCCTACACGGTCAACACGATCCCCAAGTGGAACCCGCTCAACATCTGCAGCTACCACCTGCAGGAGGCCGGCGCCACGCCCACGCAGGAGATCGCCTATGCGCTGAGCACCGCCATCGCGGTGCTCGACGCCGTGAAGGACTCCGGCCAGGTCGACGACGCCGACTTCGAGAAGACCGTCGGGCGCATCTCGTTCTTCGTCAACGCCGGGGTCCGCTTCATCGAGGAGACCTGCAAGATGCGTGCCTTCGGGCAGCTCTGGGAGCAGATCACCCGGGACCGCTACGGCGTCACCGACCCCAAGATGCGCCGCTTCCGCTACGGCGTGCAGGTCAACTCCCTGGGTCTCACCGAGGCCCAGCCCGAGAACAACGTGCAGCGCATCGTGCTCGAGATGCTCGGCGTCACGCTCAGCAAGAACGCCCGCGCGCGGGCGGTGCAGCTGCCGGCGTGGAACGAGGCGCTCGGCCTGCCCCGTCCGTGGGACCAGCAGTGGTCGCTCCGCCTTCAGCAGGTGCTCGCCTTCGAGTCCGACCTCCTCGAGTACGACGACATCTTCGACGGCTCGCACGTCATCGAGGCCAAGGTCGCCGAGCTCGTGGAGGGTGCGCAGGCCGAGATCGACCGCGTGCAGGCCATGGGGGGTGCCGTGGCGGCCGTCGAGTCCGGCTACATGAAGTCCGAGCTGGTCGCCTCGCACGCCGCCCGCCGCTCGCAGATCGAGTCCGGCGAGATGAAGGTCGTGGGCGTCAACAGCTACGTGGAGACCGAGCCGTCGCCTCTGACCGCGGACCTCGACGGCGCCATCATGGTGGCTGACCCGCAGGCCGAGGCCAACGCCGTCGCCGACGTGCAGGCCTGGCGCGAGCAGCGTGACCAGGGTGCCGTCGATGCGGCCCTCGAGAGGCTGCAGTCCGAGGCCAAGACCGAGACCAACCTGATGGAGGCGACGCTCGCGGCCGTGCGCGCCGGTGCGACCGTGGGGGAGTGGTCGGGTGCGCTGCGTGAGGTCTTCGGTGAGTACCGGGCACCCACCGGCGTCTCCGGTGCCGTCGGCGTGGCGGAGGCCGGCGCCGAGCTGACCGCCGTGCGCGAGAAGGTCAAGCGCACGGGTGACGAGCTCGGCACGCGGCTGCGCTTCCTGGTCGGCAAGCCGGGCCTGGACGGCCACTCCAACGGTGCCGAGCAGATCGCGGTCCGCGCCCGCGACGTCGGCTTCGAGGTCGTGTACCAGGGCATCCGGCTGACGCCCGAGCAGATCGTCTCCGCCGCCGTGGCCGAGGACGTGCACGTGGTGGGCCTGTCGATCCTGTCCGGGTCGCACATGGAGCTCGTGCCCGACGTGCAGCAGCGCATGCGCGAGGCCGGCATGGACGACGTGCCCCTCATCGTCGGCGGCATCATCCCCGACTCCGACGGCCGTCGTCTCGAGGCGGACGGCGTGGCCGCGGTCTTCACCCCGAAGGACTTCGGCATGACCGACATCATGGGTCGCATCGTCGACGAGATCCGCAAGGCCAAGGGCCTCGAGGCCTGACCGCGTGCGAAGGGCCCGGGACCACACGGTCCCGGGCCCTTCGTCGTCCGCGGGTCAGTTGAGCACGCGGAAGTCCTCGGGCAACGCTCCGCCGGCCTGGATGTCACGCGTCAGGTCCTGCAGGGCCATGAGCGCCACGGACTGCGTGAACGGCCCGTACGACACGCGCGCGACGCCGAGCTCCTGCTGGCGCGCGAGGGGGATGGATCCCGGGTAGCCGATGGTGGTGAGCCGCTGGGGGCCCCAGGCGTCGACGAACGCACGCACGTCGTCCTCGGAGAGGGGGCCCGGGACGAAGACGATCGGCGCGCCGACCTCGATGAAGGCCTTGCCGCGCTCGATCGCGTCGGCGATGACCTCGTCGTGGGGGCGGTCGCCGGCCTTCGCGACGACGTCGGTACGGGCGTTCAGCACGAACGGGATGCCCTCGGCCTCACCGGCCTTCACGACGGCCTCGACGGCGGCCACGGCCTCGGCCAGCGGCTTCACCTGGTCCTCGAGGTTGGCACCGACCGCGCCCACACCGATCGCCTTGCGGGCGGTCTCGCCGGGGTCGCCGTAGCCGGCCTCGAGGTCGGCCGTCACCGGCAGGTGCGTGTTCGCGACGATGAGCCCGACGGCGGCGATCATCTCCTCGACCGGGATGTTCTCGCCGTCCTCGTAGCCGTGCGACGCGGCGATGGAGTGGCTCGCCGTGGCGAGGGCCTTGGTGCCCTCGACCTCGGTGACGATGCGGGCGGTGATGGCGTCCCACACGTTCACGACGGTGAGCAGCTCCGGGGCCGTGTGCAGGTCGAGCAGCGTCTGGGCGCGTGTCTTCAGGTCCATGACGCCGACGCTAGGGCACGGCGCACGGGCCCACCAGACGAATCTCGCGCCAGGGTCGCCTCAGGCGGCCAGTGCGTGCTTCTTGGCCTTCTTGCCCTGGTTCTTCTTGTTCTGCGCCTTCTTGCCCTTCTTGCTCTTCTTCGACTTCTTGTCCTTCTTCTCCACCGGGACGACGGTGCCGTCGGCGCCGATGCGGACGAGCCGCCGCTTCTTCACGCCGTACCCGTCGGGGAGCGTGCCTTCCTTCAGCATCCGGATCGGGCAGCGCTTGCAGCGGGTCTTGCTGACGCAGCACTTGACCTTCGGGGGCTTGGACACGACCAGACCGTAGCATCGGGCCCATGAAGTCACCCGGCGACGATGGAGGACGACGATGACGTCACAGGCGTTCGTGGAGAAGCTCAACGAGCAGCTCGGGCACGAGTTCGGGGCGCACCAGCAGTACGTGGCGATCGCGGCGTTCTACGACGCCCAGACGATGCCGCGGATGGCGGCGCTCTTCTACGACCAGGCGTCCGAGGAGCGCGACCACGCCATGATGATGGTGCAGTACCTCCTGGACGCCGGCGAGACGCCGCGCATCCCCGCGCTGCCGGCGCCGGTCGGGGAGTTCGGCGACGTCGTGGAGCCGGTCCGAGCGGCGCTCGAGCAGGAGAAGGTCACCGAGCAGGTCAACGAGCTGACGCGGATCGCGAGGGCCGACGGCGACTTCGCGTCGGAGCAGTTCATGCAGTGGTTCATCCGTGAGCAGGTCGAGGAGGTCGCCACGATGGGCGACCTGCTGGCCGTGGTCACGCGGGCGAAGGACGACGTCGACCGCATCGAGGACTGGGTCGCGCGCGAGGACACGGGAGAGTCCGCCGACCCGACGGCACCCAGGATCGCCGGTGCGTAGGGCCTTGCCGCTCCTCGTCCTCGTCGGGGCGCTCCTGGTCGGCTGCGGCCAGGCCTCCGACGACGACTCCGGCACGGACGCCGAGGCCGGGGGCGGCTCGGTCGCGGCCACGTCGATCACCATCGAGGTGCGCACGGACGCCGATGCCGAGCCGACCACCATGACCCTCGAGTGCGACCCCACCGGGGGAGACCACCCGCAGGCCCAGGAGGCCTGCGACGCGCTCGCCTCGGCCGGGGCGGACGTCCTCGAGCCGGTGCCGGCCGACCAGGCCTGCACGATGATCTACGGCGGCCCCCAGACCGCCACGGTGAAGGGCACCGTCGACGGCGCGGACGTCGATGCCACCTTCACGCGAGAGAACGGCTGCGAGGTCGACCGCTGGGAGCGGCTCGGCACCACCTTCTTCGACGTCCCGCTCCAATAGGGCGCGCGGCTCGTTCCTCGCCGCTCCAGCCGCTCGTTCCTCACGGCTGCCGGGCTTCGCCCGGGCGCCTGCCGTCGCTCGCTGGCGCTCGCTCGGCCCATGCGTGCGCTCCAGCCGCTCGTTCCTCACGGCTGCCGGGCTTCGCCCGGGCGTCTGCCGTCGCTCGCTCGGCCCATGCGTGCGCTCCAGGCTCGAGCACGCTGGCGCAGGAGGGTCGTCGGTCAGAACAGGCGCAGGGAGGGGTCGTCGATGCCGCGCAGCGCGTCGTAGTCGACGACGACGCACTCGATGCCGCGGTCCTCGGCGAGCACGCGGGCCTGGGGCTTGATCTCCTGGGCGGCGAAGATGCCACGCACGGGGCGCAGCTTCGGGTCGCGGTTCATCAGCTCGAGGTAGCGGGTGAGCTGCTCGACGCCGTCGATGTCGCCGCGCCGCTTGATCTCGACGGCCACGGCGGCGCCCGCGTCGTCGCGGCACAGCAGGTCGACCGGGCCGATCGCGGTCATGAACTCACGGCGCACGAGCGACATGCCGACGCCGAACGTGCTCGTGTGCTCCGCGAGGAGCTCCTGCAGGTGCTTCTCGACGCCGTCCTTGCGCAGGCCGGGGTCGACGCCCAGGTCGTGGCTGGAGTCGGACACGACCTCGTCGATGAGGATGCGCAGCGTGTCATCGGTCTTGCCGGCCTGCACGACCCACTCGAGGCGACCGTCGTCGGCGGTGCCCTCCTTGAGGCTGCAGGGCGGGCTCATCCAGTTCAACGGCTTGTAGGAGCCACCGTCGGAGTGCACGAGCACCGAGCCGTCGGCCTTGACCATGATGACCCGTGTGGCCATGGGCAGGTGTGCGGTGAGCCGCCCGGCGTAGTCGACCTGGCAGCGTGCGACGACCAGACGCACTACTGACGCACCAACGTCCCGAGCTTGAACACGAGCGTCCCGTCCTTGATGGTGCCCTCGTCGTCGTTGCCGTCGCCACCCATGAGCGTGACGACGCCGTCGGTGACCTCGTAGTCGCCGGTGCGGAACTCCGGCACGCCCTGGAAGTCCTCGGAGAAGGTGCCGTCGGCCTTGAAGGTCACGGTCCAGTCGACCTCGTCGTCGCGCCACGTGCCGGCGAGGTCGGCGGCGTCGGCCGGATCCTCGGTGGGCGCAGCCGACGTGGGGGAGGCGGAGGCGGAGGCCGACGACGACGGCGACGAGCCCTCGGGCGTCCCCGGCCCGTCGTCGGACCCGCAGGCGGCGAGAGTGCTCAGGGCGAGGGCGGCGACGCCCGTGGCCAGGCTCATACGACGATTCATGTGACAGCCCTCCCGTTGGTGCGGATCGGACGCTAGTGTGTCACGACCCCGAAGTTACCTAGGAGTAGGCATGCAGGAGATCGTGGACCGTCTCACGGCCGACGACCGCGGCGCCGAGATCGCCCGGACGCTGGTGTACCCGTACCTCAACCACGCCGCGACCATGTACGAGAGCGGCTACGCCACCAAGGACGACATCGACGCGTCGATGCGTTTCGGCTGCGGCTACCCGATCGGCCCGCTGGCCCTCGTGGACGCCCTGGGTGTCGCCACCGTGGTCGAGGGCCTGCGCGCCCAGCACGCCCGCACCGGTGACCCGCTCCACGAGCCGGCTCCCGTGCTGGTGAAGCTCGCGGAGTCCTCCGAGACGTTCGAGACCGCAGCCGCCGACGCGGGCGCCGCTGCGGCGCCCCAGAAGCACCACCCGGTCGCCAAGGTCGGCGTCGTCGGCACGGGGACCATGGCCTCCGGCATCGTCGAGGTCTTCGCCAAGGCCGGGCACGACGTGGTCTTCGTCGGGCGCTCCGACGACAAGGTCGCCGCCGTCCAGGCCCGGATCGAGAAGAACCTCGACCGGGCGATCGCCAAGGGCCGGCTCACCGAGGACGAGAAGTCCGACGTCATCGGTCGGCTGACCGCTGCCACGGACCGGCACGCGCTCGACGACGTCGACATCGTGGTGGAGGCGATCGCCGAGGACCTCGACGTCAAGCTCGAGCTGTTCCGCGACCTCGACCGCATCACCAAGCCCGGCGCGATCCTCGCGACCACCACGTCGTCGCTCTCCATCGCGTCGTGCGCCGAGGCCACGTCGCGTCCGCAGGACGTCGTGGGCATGCACTTCTTCAACCCCGCCCCGGTCATGAAGCTGGTGGAGGTCGTCTCCGCCGACTCGACGTCGCCCGAGGTCGCCGAGACGGTCAAGGCCCTGTGCCTCGACGTCGGCAAGCACCCGGTCTCCTGCGGTGATCGCGCCGGGTTCATCGTGAACGCCCTGCTGTTCCCCTACCTCAACGACGCCGTGAGGCTGCACGAGGCCGGTGAGGCCTCGCTCGAGGAGATCGACACCGCACTCAAGGAGACCAAGCTCCCCATGGGTCCGTTCGAGCTGCTCGACGTCGTCGGCAACGACGTCTCGCTGGCGATCCAGCAGACCCTGGTGTCCACCTTCGGCCACGAGGGCTGGACGCCCGCGCCGACCTTGGAGCGCCTGGTCGCCGAGGGCAAGCTCGGCCGCAAGACCGGCGAGGGCTTCCACACCTACTGAGCCGATCCGACGAGAGGAGGGGGGGGGGGGGGGGGGCGGGG
>NZ_JANLGG010000039.1:0-15667 GCF_024655735.1 Aeromicrobium sp. 50.2.37 | reverse complement strand
GAAACCCCGGCCCCCCTCCTCTCGTTGGCCTGGGCAGGGGACAGGAAGGCAGAGCACATGCGGACCAGGGGGGTTCAGCGCATCGCTGCGGCGCTGCGGCGGCTCGCGCTCGTGAGCGTGGCGGCCGCTGTGCTCACGCTCGTGTCGCTGCAGGCGTTCGACCGCGGCTACGGGGTCACGGACGAGGACGTCTGCGACGTCGCGGGCTGTCCTGCCATGGCGCCGGCGCTCGCCGAGCTGGTCGAGTCCCAGCAGGCTCTCGGGATGCACTGCACCAGCACGCCGCGACTGAGCGACGTGGTGGCCGTCGACGACGGGCGCGGCGGCGCGACCCTCAGCTCGCTCGCCGACGTCGTCGCCACGGGCGTGGGCATGACGCATCGCACGGCCGTCTACTGCCGTTGAGCGGTAACCCCGCCCCCGCCCGCTCGTTGAGGTGGTCGTGACGGTGACCCGGCCGTCACCTCGGGGGCCGACGGATCCGGAGCCCCCGTGTCGACGATGCACACCGCCCAGCAGGCGAGTCGGGTCGTGCGCATCGCGGCGTTGTCGTTCGCGCTCTCGTTCCTGCCGGCGCTGGCGGTCGTCCAGCAGCTGGTGGACCCGCCGGCGGCCACGGAGGACGTCAGGCAGGTGATGCGCTGCGGCGCCGCTCCCTGTGACCGGGAGATGTCCTCCGCGGCCACCGCGCTCGTCGATCGGCTCACCGGGCAGGGACTCGTGTGCGGCTCGGCGCCCCGGCTGACCGACGTCGTCGTGGTGGAGTGGATGACGGGGGAGGCGGAGGTCGTCGTGTTCGATCGTGCGCTGGAGGTCGCTGCCCATCGGGTGGGCTGGCTGCGCTCCTACTGCGTCGAGGACGTCGCCGGACGATAAGGTCACCGGGGTGTCCAGACGACGGCCGCCCCGACGACCTCGGTCGGCGCCACCAGCGGCCGGCCCGCCCCCGGTCGAGCCGAAGGCCGACGGCGGCTGGCACGTCCGACGCCTGACGGGAACCGGCACGACCGGCAGCTACACGTGCCCCGACTGCCACCGTCCGATCCCGCCCGGAACCCCCCACGTGGTGGTCTGGCCCGTCGAGAAGCCGCTGCTCAGTGCGGCGGCCGTGGACGAGCGCCGGCACTGGCACACCGCCTGCTGGCGCCGCAAGCCCTGAGCTGCGCGCGCCCGGGCAGGCCCTGCCGTCCCCGGATGGGTCGGGAGCGGCGAGGATCGTCGTTCAGCGGGCCGGAGGGGCCTCGACGGTGTCGTCCGTGTCGTCGGCCGCTTCGTCCGAACCGTCCTGCGGGGCCGGCTCGTCGGACCGGTCCTGCGGGACCGACGCGGACGCCGTGCTCCCACCCGTGTCGCCCGCGAAGGACGCGACGATGTCGCGGAGCTGACCCATCTGCGCCAGGATCCCCTCGCGTCGACGCTGCAGGTCCTCGACCTCGGTGCGCAGGGAGCGGGTCTCGCGCTCCACGTCGGTGGTCGCGGAGGCGCGCAGGTGGTCCGCCTCGGCCTTGGCGTTCGCGACGAGGGCCTCGGCCTCCTTGCGGGCGTTGTCGACGATCGACGAGGCCTCCGTGCTGGCGGACTCGCGCGCCGCGTTGGCCTTGTTCATGAGGCCTCGGGCGCGCTCGTCGGCGGCCGCGGCACGCGTCTCGGCGTCCGTGACCAGCTTGGACGTCTGCTCGGTCGCGGCAGCGTGGTTCTCGGCGGCCTCGCGAGCGAGACGCTCCTTCTCGACCGCCAGCACGCGACGGGCCTCGGTGACCTCGCGGTCAGCCGCCGCGCGGGCCTGCTCGACCTCACGGGTGGCGCCGAGACGCATGTTCTGGGCGTCCTGCTCGGCCGCGAGACGGATCTGCGCCGCCTCGCGGTCGGCCTGGGCGCGCACGTCGTCGGCGTGCGCGGCGGCGTCGGCACGACCGGCCTCGGCCTCGGTGAGCAGCTCGCGCCGCTTCTCCTCGAGCTCGCTGACCGCACGCGTGCGCAGGTCCTCGGCCTCCTTGGCCGCAGCGGTGCGGACGAGGGCAGCCTCCTCCTCGGCGACCTTCAGCACCTCGTCGGCCTCGCGGCGGGCACGCGAGCGCACCTCGTCGGCCTCCTGCTCGGCCAGCTGCAGCAGCTGGGCGGCGTGACCTCCGAGGCCGGAGTACGTGGGCCGGTCGATGGCCTCGACCCGCTCGCGCAGCTGCTCGACGAGGTCGTGCAGCTCGTCGTTCTCCTCCTGCAGCGACTGGACCGCGCCAGCGGCCTTCTGCAGCTCGGCGGACTGGGTGCGGGCCCAGGCGTCGACCGCGTCGCTGTCGTAGCCGCCTCGTCGGGCCAAGGGGAACGAGACCTCGGCGGACTTGCGTGCCGCGTCGAAGATGGACAATCCGGACTGCTCCTCGGACATGCCGCAGTACTCCCTCTGGCTGGATCGACTGGTGCGCGGGCGTGCATCGGACGAGACACGTCGACGTCGCTCGCGGTGAGTCCCACCATACCCAGGTGGGCCGACGCCCCCGTGCTGCCGCGACCGCGTGCCGGACGGTCGTCCGGTGGACCACGCCCCACGCGGCGCCGACACCCCGCGAGGAACGGGCACGCCGCGCGGAGCCAGACGTGCCGAGGGCCCGGACGGATCGTCCGGGCCCTCGGTCGAGCGGTGGTGCTGGTCGGTCCTGCGTCAGATGCCGCGGAACCGGTTGATGGCGTCGAGGTGCTGGGCGCGGAACTCCGCGTCGCGCACGCCCAGGCCCTCCTCGGGGGCGAGGGTGAGCACGCCGACCTTGCCCTGGTGGAGGTTGTGGTGGACGTCGAGCGAGGCCTGGCCCACGTCCTCGAGCGTGTACGTGCGCGAGACGGTGGGATGGATCTTGCCCTGGGCGATGAGGCGGTTGGCCTCGTACGCCTCGCGGTAGTTGGCGAAGTGGCTCGAGACGATGCGCTTGAGGTTCATCCACAGGTAGCGGTTGTCGTACTCGTGCATGAAGCCCGTGGTGGAGGCGCAGGTGGTGATCGTGCCACCCTTGCGGGTGACGTAGACCGAGGCGCCGAAGGTCTCGCGCCCCGGGTGCTCGAAGACGATGTCGATGTCCTCGCCGCCGGTGAGCTCACGGATCTTCTTGCCGAGGCGCTGCCACTCCTTCGGGTTCTGCTTCGTGCCGTCCTCGTTCCAGAACTTCCAGTTCTCCTCGGAACGGTTGATGACGTGCTCGGCGCCCATGCTGCGGACGATCTTGGCCTTCTCCTCGTTGGAGACGACGCAGATCGGGTTGGCGCCACCGTTGAGCGCGTACTGCGTGGCGAAGCCGCCCAGGCCGCCGGAGGCGCCCCAGATCAGGACGTTGTCGCCCTGCTTCATGTTGCCGCCGTTCTTGGACACCAGCTGGCGGTAGGCGGTGGCGTTGACGAGGCCGGGGGAGGCTGCCTCCTCCCACGTCAGGTGGTCGGGCTTCGGGAGCAGCTGGTTGGACTTCACCAGGGCGATGTGCGCCAGGCCGCCGAAGTTCGTCTCGAAGCCCCAGATGCGCTGCTGGGGATCCATCATCGTGTCGTCGTGGCCCGCGGGGTCCTCGAGCTCGACGGAGAGGCAGTGGGCGACGACCTCGGCGCCCGGCTTCCACTGGGTGACGCCGGGGCCGGTGCGCAGCACGACGCCGGCGAGGTCGGAGCCGACCACGTGGTACGGCAGGTCGTGACGCTTGGTCAGCGGCGACAGCTTGCCGTAGCGCTCGAGGAAGCCGAACGTCGAGACGGGCTCGAAGATCGACGTCCAGACCGTGTTGTAGTTGATGGCGCTCGCCATGACGGCCACCAGGGCCTCGCCCGGTCCCAGCTCGGGGAGCGCGACGTCCTCGACGTGGATCGACTTGCGCGGGTCCTTGTCGCGGCTGGCGACGCCCTCGAACATGTCCACCTCGTCCTTGTGGACGGTGGCGGCTCGGTAGTGGTCGGGGATGTCCAGGTTGGCGAAGTCCTCGCTCGCCGTGTCTCCGGCGAGGATCGCATCGAGGATGTGCTGCACGGGGCCTCCAAGGTGGGGTGTTCCGGCGCTCGGTCCGGCGCGGGGTCGGGGTTTCGGCGATGTTACCGATCCGTAGCGTTCTACGTCCCGGCTCGGGAGTGTGGGTCGGGTCACGCCCCGAGGGGCGCGATCGCGCTCAGTGCGACGTGGAGGACGGCTCGACCAGCTCGACGAGCACGCCGCCGGCGTCCTTGGGGTGCACGAAGTTCACCCGGCTGTCGGACGTGCCGCGCTTCGGCTGGTCGTAGAGCAGTCGCACGCCACGCTCGCGCAGGATCGCCGACACCGCGTCGATGTCGCTCACGCGGTAGGCGAGCTGCTGGATGCCCTGGCCGTTGCGGTCCAGGAACTTCGCGATGGTCGAGCTGTCGTTGAGCGGGGCCAGCAGCTGGATGCAGGAGCCGGAGTCGCCGACGGCGAGCATCGCCTCCCGGACACCCTGCTCCTCGTTGACCTCCTCGTGCACGGACCGGAGCCCGAAGACGGAGGAGTAGAAGGCGAGGGCGTCGTCGAGGTCGGGCACGGCGATGCCGACGTGGTCGATGGCGACGAGCAGGTGCTCGGGGACGGTGGCGTCCGCGGGCGAGCCCGGGGAGGCGGTCGAGGAGGTCATGAGTCGCAGGGTAGAGCAGGGCGCCGGTGGGTGCCCGTGACGTGACCCACACCGCATCCCCGGGGAAGTGACTCGCGAGTACAGTGACGGGCACCCCACCACCTGTGTCCATGCAAGGGAGCAACCCCATGACCCAGTCCGTGATCGTCGCCGGCGCCCGCACGCCGATCGGCCGTCTGCTCGGCGGCCTCAAGACGCTGTCCGGATCCGACCTCGGTGGCCTCGCCATCAAGGGCGCGCTCGAGAAGGCCGGTGTCTCCGGCGACCAGGTCGACTACGTGATCATGGGCCAGGTCCTCGGCGCCGGAGCCGGCCAGGTCCCCGCGCGACAGGCTGCCTTCAAGGGCGGCATCCCGCTCGACGTGCCGGCCCTCACGATCAACAAGGTCTGCCTGTCGGGCATCAACGCCATCGCCCTCGCCGACCAGCTGATCCGCGCCGGCGAGTACGACGTGGTCGTGGCCGGCGGTCAGGAGTCGATGACCCAGGCGCCGCACCTGCTCACCGGCTCCCGCGAGGGCACCAAGTACGGCAAGGCCACGATGCTCGACCACATGGAGTATGACGGTCTGTGGGACGCGCTGACCGACCAGGCGATGGGCTCGCTCACCGAGCAGCGCAACGCCGACGTCGACGCACTGACGCGCGAAGAGCAGGACGCGTTCGGCGCCCGCTCGCACCAGCTCGCTGCCGCGGCGCAGAAGAACGGTGTCTTCGACGAGGAGATCGTCCCCGTCGAGATCCCGCAGCGCAAGGGCGACCCGGTCGTCGTCTCGGCCGACGAGGGCGTCCGCGGCGACACGACCGCCGAGTCCCTCGGTCGCCTGCGTCCCGCCTTCGACAAGGAGGGCACCATCACCGCCGGCACTGCCAGCCAGATCTCCGACGGCGCCGCCGCCGTGGTGGTCATGAGCAAGGCCAAGGCCGAGGAGCTCGGACTCACCTGGATCGCCGAGATCGGCGCGCACGGCAACGTGTCCGGCCCGGACTCCACGCTGCAGGAGCAGCCGGCCAACGCCATCGAGAAGGCGCTCGCGAAGCAGGGCAGGACCGCCGCCGACCTCGACCTGGTCGAGCTCAACGAGGCCTTCGCCGCGGTGGGCATCCAGTCGGCCCGCAAGCTCGGCATCTCCGAGGACATCGTCAACGTCAACGGCGGTGCGATCGCCCTCGGGCACCCGATCGGGATGAGCGGCGCGCGCATCGTGCTGCACCTCGCGCTCGAGCTCAAGCGACGTGGCGGTGGGCTCGGCGCTGCCGCGCTGTGTGGCGGCGGCGGTCAGGGCGACGCCCTGCTCATCACCGTGCCGTCCGCCTGACGTTCACCCACCAGCGCAACCGACCGCCCGTGCCTGCCCCCACTCCCGACGTCGCCGACCTCGTCGCGCGACTCCAGGAGGGGCAGCCGCGGGCGGTCGCGCGTCTGATCTCGCTCGTGGAGGACGAGTCGCCCGCGCTGCGCGAGGTCAGTGCGGCGCTCGCCCCGCTCGTGGGCCGTGCCCACGTGGTGGGCCTGACCGGGTCGCCCGGTGTGGGCAAGTCGACGTCGACGGCCGCCCTGGTCGGGGCTCTGCGTGCCCAGGGCAAGCGCGTGGGTGTGCTCGCGGTCGACCCGACGTCCCCGTTCTCCGGTGGGGCGTTGCTCGGGGACCGCATCCGGATGGGCGAGCACGCCACCGACAGCGGCGTCTACATCCGCTCCATGGCCAGCCGCGGCCACCTCGGCGGTCTGTCGTGGGCGGCGCCGCACGCGTTGCGTGTGCTCGACGCGGCCGGCTGCGACGTCGTGCTGGTCGAGACCGTGGGGGTCGGGCAGTCGGAGGTGGAGGTCTCCGGGCTCGCCGACACCACCCTGGTGCTGCTCGCCCCCGGCATGGGCGACGGCATCCAGGCGGCCAAGGCCGGTATCCTGGAGGTCGGCGACATCTTCGTGGTCAACAAGGCGGACCGTGACGGTGCGCAGTCCACCCGGCGCGAGCTGCGCTCGGTCATCGCGATGTCCGAGCGTCCCGAGGGTGCCTGGAAGCCACCCATCACCCTGACGGTGGCCTCGCGGGGTGAAGGCATCGACGAGGTCGTGGCCGAGATCGAGCGGCACCGCGAGCACCAGGAGTCCTCCGGCGGGCTGCGCCGACGTCGACTCGCCCGCACGCGCCGGGAGATCGAGGCCGTCGCCCTGCACGAGCTGCGCGAGCGGTTCGGGCACGTCGGCGCCGACGAGCGTCTCGACGACCTCGCGGCGACCGTGCTGGCCGGCGACCAGGACCCGTTCGCCGCGGCGGACGTGCTGCTCGACGTCGTCCGCTGAGGCGTGCCGACAGTCGCAGCGATCGCACGGGCGCGCCTGCCGCTGCCGGGCGGTCGAGTGCGGTAGGAATGTTCGCGTGCTGAAGAAGCTCCTGGTGCTCCTCGTCGCCGCGTTCGTGGTCTACTACCTGCTGACCGCGCCCGCCGGTGCGGCCGATGCTGTCTCCGGCGCGGTCGAGGCCGTCATGAACGCCTTCGGCCAGGTCTTCATCTTCTTCAACGAGCTGACCCGGTAGGCACCGTGCTGGCCGCCCTGCTGGCGCGACTTCCCGAGCAGGACGTCGAGGGGCACCTGCTGCTCGACGAGGGCGAGCACGTGATCGACCTCGTCCGCAAGCACCCGGTCGTCTACCTGCGTCCCGCCGCCGAGGCCGTGGGTGCCGTGCTCCTGTGGGTGCTGGCCGTCGTCGGTCCCATCCAGGTCGGGTGGCTGTTCATCCTGCTCGGCGTCGGGGTGCTGCTGCACGCCGGCTACCTGGTGCTCCAGGAGCATCGCGACGTCTTCGTCATCACCAACATGCGGGTCTTCCGCGCCTCGGGCGTGTTCTCGGTGCGCATCGCCACCATGCCCATCACCCGCATCCTCGACATCACCGTCGAGAAGCCGTTCGTCGGTCGGGTGCTCGGCTACGGGCACTTCGTCTTCGAGTCGGCCGCCCAGGCCCAGGGCCTGCGCGACATCCGCTACATCGGCGATCCCGACGCCCGCGACCTGACGATCCAGCGGGTCGTCCAGCGGTCCGGGCTGCGCGGCCCGCGCACGGCCTTCGAGCGGCAGGCGCAGGACGGCCGCTGAGGGCCGGGCCCGAGGCGTCGGGACGTGGGGGGCGTGAGGACGCTGGCCCTCCTTCCTAGGATGTGTGCATGACCTTCTCGCGTCCCGGTGCCATCGACCTGTCCGCCCTGGCGTCACCCCCGCCGTCCCCGGCCGCAGGGCCGTCGGGTGCCGCAGGGACGTATGCGGTCGACGTGACCGAGCAGAACTTCCAGACCGTGGCGCTCGAGGCCTCGATGCAGCACGTCGTGGTCCTGGCCCTGTGGTCGCCGCGCGCCCCGCAGAGCCGCGACTTCGTCGACGTCGTCGGACGTGCCGTCGACGGCCTCGAGGGTCGCGCCCTGCTGGCCAGGGTCGACGCCGATGCCAACCCCGCCATCGCGCAGGCGCTGCAGGCCCAGGGCGTCCCGCTGGTCGTGGGTCTCGTCAAGGGCCAGCCCGTCCCGCTCTTCCAGGGTGCGGTCGAGGAGGCCGAGGTGCGCCAGTACCTCGACCAGCTGGTCGCCGTCGCGGTCCAGAACGGGCTGTCCGGACGGGTCGCCGCGCCGGACGCGGCGGAGGACGTCGAGGCCGAGCCCGCCGAGGACCCGCGCTTCGCCGCGGCCGACGCCGCCTTCGCAGCAGGCGACACCGCCACGGCCATCGCCGAGTACGAGCGGCTCAAGGCGCAGCACCCCGGGGACGCCGAGGTGGCCGAGCGGCTGGCCGGGGTCAAGCTCTTCGACCGGACGAAGGACGCCGACCTCCAGGCGGCTCGCGCTGCCGCGGCCGACCGGCCCGACGACCTCGACGCGCAGCTGCTGGTGGCCGACCTCGACGTCAGCGGTGGGCACGTCGAGGACGCGTTCGCCCGTCTGGTCGCACTCGTGCGGCAGGTGCACGGCGACGACCGCGACCGCGTCCGCGAGCGACTGCTCGAGCTGTTCGTGGTGGTCGGATCGAACGACCCGCGGGTGGCCGACGCGCGACGCGCCCTCGCGTCCGCCCTCTTCTGACGGTGCGGACGCACCCGGAGGGTTAGGGTGCGGCGACGGCGGCGACAGGCGTGGCCGCAGCGAGGAGACCGACGATGGGCGGACGGCTGGCCTGGCCGGCGCTCGTCGTGGGTGTGCTCCTGTCCGTCGCCGGCCTCGCGGTCGTCGTGGTGCTCGGTCCGGACAGCCGGTTCACGACCGGCCCGCACGAGGTCGACACCGATGCCGCCGCCGTGGTGACCGCCCCCGGCGTCGTCTCCTACCGCGGGCTCCAGGTCGACGTGCTGGTCGAGGTGCCGGTGAACAAGCCGGTGTTCGTCGGCCTCGGCAACACCGTGGACGTGCAGGACTACGTGAGTCGGACGCAGCGGCTCGAGGTGACGTCGTTCCGGGTGCCGTGGACGGTCCGCACGCGGGAGGTCGAGGGAGGCCCGGCGCTGCCCGGTGCACCCACGGCCCTCGACTGGTGGATCGCGGAGTCGGCGGGTCTCGGTGGGGCGTCGATCAGTGCGAGCCTGCCCGACGAGTCCGTGTCGGTGGCGGTGCTCGCGGTGGGTGCCTCGGACCTCTCCGGACTCACCGTCACGTTCGCCTACGGCGTGCGGGGCGGCTTCGGGCTGGGCCTCGGTGCGGTGCTCGTCGGCGCCGGACTCGTGTGGGTGGGCCTGCTGCTGCGGCGCGACACCGCCCTCGTTCCCGCACGCGTCGCAGCACCCGGTGCCTCGGGTGAGGTCGAGGAGGTCGAGGAGGTGGTCTACGTCTTCGTCGACGAACGAGGTGTGGAGCACGAGATCTCCGAGGAGGAGGCAGAACGTCTCCAGGCCCGCCTGGACCTCGCCGAGCAGGCGGAGGCGCCCGACCCGGCGCCCTCGGAGGCCGCCGGGCCCGGCTCCGCGGTGGAGCGACCGGTCGAGCCCGCGTCGGGCGAGCAGACACCCCCGGCTCGGGCGACCCCGCCGGCCGACCCGCCCGCACCGGCACCGGTCCAGGACGTCGTCTACGTGTTCGTCGACGAGGACGGCGTGGAGCACGAGGTCTCGGCCGACGAGCTGGACGACTACGAGGTCGTCGACGAGGAGGACGAGCGATGAAGCGGTCCTCACGGCTCCTGGTGGCGCTGCTGTGTGCGCTGCTCGTCCTCGCAGCCTGTGGTCTCCCGCGCGAGCGCGGCGACGCGCGCCCGTCCACGGTCCCGGTCGACGCGGCGGAGGTCGACGCCGTGCTGGCCCGCTACGAGAAGGTGCGCGACACCGCGGCCGAGCTGCTCGACCCCAAGCCGCTGTCGACCGTGGAGAGCGGTGCCGTGCTGGCGATCGACACCGGGACCTTCGAGGTGGCGCAGCGCCTGGCGCGAGCCGTGGGTGGCGACTCCGCCTCCGACGACGTCGTGCGCCTGGCCACGCCCCGGTTCACGGCCTACCCCCTGTGGTTCATGGTGGAGGTGCAGGACCGCGCGGCCGAGGTCAACCGGGTGCAGATCTTCGAGCGCGCCTCGGCCGTGGACCCCTGGTTCCTGGTCGCCAGCCCGGAGACGCTGCTCACCACGCAGCTGCCCGACCTGCGCGAGCGCGACGGGGTCCAGCTCGTGGTGCCGCCGGACAGCGCCACCGGCATGTCGATGTCGCCCCAGGACGCAGCCGACCGCTACGCCGCGGTGCTCGCGGACCCGGCCTCACCGGCGGCCTCGTCGCTCGAGAAGGACGACTTCATCGAGCAGATGCGTGCGGCAGCCGAGCGCAACGCCTCGCTCGAGGACGTGTCGTTCACGCAGACGTGGTCCGCGCAGGAGGTGCGGCACGTCCTGCGGACCGCCGACGGGGGTGCGCTCGTGTTCGCGACCCTCGAGCGCGTCGACTCCTACGAGGTGGGGGAGGGCGTCCGGGTCACGTGGCCGGACGACTCGCCGCAGAAGGCCCTGCTGGAGTCGGGCCTGTCCTCGTCGGGCAGCCTGCGCTACCTGCACCAGGTGCTCGTCTCGATCCCCGGCGGGTCGGGCAAGCCGAGGATCATCGGGCAGTACGGCGGCGTCGTCGAGGCCGAGGGGCCCTGACGGGTCGTCAGACGGCAGGCGGCTCGGGAGCCAGCGGCGCCTCGCGGTAGGTCGCGAGATCGTCGCCGGCCACCGCGTCGAGCAGCTCGATCGCGGCCGCGGTCGCCTTGTCGTGCACCGTCTCGGTGTCGCACCAGTGCACGGACACGATCTCGGTGGGCTGCAGCACCATGTCGTTCACGTACGACGTGTCGACCACGCCGAGGTCGAACAGGAAGATGCAGGCGTCGTCCCACCCGCGCCAGGCGGGCAGCCAGTTGACGGTCAGCAGGTCGCGCACCTGCACCGTGAGCCCCAGCTCCTCCTCGAGCTCGCGCACGAGGCCGTCGGCGGGGGACTCGCCGACCTCGACGACCCCACCCGGCAGGTCCCACTCCTGCTTGTAGGTCAGTCGACACAGCAGCACGCGCCCCTGGGGGTCGCGCAGCAGGCCCTGGGAGATGACCCGCTTGGTGGGCAGGCCCGCGTTGAGCAGGGCGATGAACCCGTCGCGGCTCGTGGCCGGAGGGTCGTCGTGCAGCCGGGCGAGCAGCGCACGGTCGGGGGCGTCACCGGCTCCCCGGGCGATGCCCTCGCGGCGCATGCCGCTGATCGACGCCGCTCGTACGTCCTCGGTCCGGTCCACGGGGACCCTGGCCTCCACCCGCAGGAGCCCCCGCTCCCCGAAGGCGTGCTCGAGCACGAGCCGCAGGGCGCGGACCGCGAGACCGAGCGCACCGTCACCGGTGCCGGTGTTCCAGCGGACCGAACCCACCGCGCGGCCCTCGTCGAGCAGCGCGATCGTGCCGAGCCGGTCTCCGTCGATGGTCAGGGCCCAGCCCTGGAGTCCGTCGGACCCGCTCGTGGGCTCGAGGACGAGGTCGTCGTCGCGCAGGATGGTGCTCACGCCGCCACCGTACGCGGAGCCTGCGCGGCCGTCATCGCTGACGTCGGCCGTCGTGGGCGAGCGTCACCGCCGGCCCGTGAGCACCCGGACGGGGTGCTCGGGGTCCAGCAGGATCGACTCCGCGGCGTGCCAGGAGCCGTCCAGCTCGTCCTGCAGCCGGCCGTCGCTCCCGGTGAGCGTGGTCTGCACGCCCACGGTCTTGGCGAAGGCCGGGAAGAGGTCGATCACCACGAGCACCTCGTCGTCCGCGCAGGTCCTGCTGAAGGCCAGCACCCCGGCGTGGTGCACCGGTCGCAGCTCGAGCCCACGGCGCGACCGCAGGGCGGGGTGGGACCGGCGCAGCTCGTTGAGGCGGGTGAGGAACGCGGCGACCGTCTCGTCGGCGGGGTCGTCGGTGGGGGAGAAGGTGCTGCTGACTCCCCAGGCGGGTCCGCCGAGAGCGGCGACGGCGGCCCAGGCCTGGAAGGTGGCCGCGGACCCTCCGGTGAGGGCGGCCGAGCGCCGGTGGCGCGTGGACGCCAGCAGCTGCGGTCGGGTCACCGAGCCGCGGCCGATCCCGGTGAGGACCTCCTCGACGTCGTGGACTCCGAGGGCGCGGTGCAGCGGCGGAGTGGTCTGGTGGAACCCGACGAGAGACAGCGCGTGCGCCTGCGCGGGCGACGGGTCGCCCTCGGCCACCAGCACCACGTCGGGGGCCGCCACCCGGACGTCGTGGAGCAGCTGCTCCCACAGCGCCAGCGGCCAGCGGTGCGCGTCCTGCACCACGAAGGCGCTGATGCCTCGGCCGATCCAGGTGGTCACCACGTCCAGGACCGCGGCGTAGGTGGCGCCGGTGTCCCCGTCGTGGTCGAGCCGCCAGGTGTCGTCCCCGGCGGGGACGAACCAGCGCGGGTGCTGCGCGAGCCACGGGTGGGACGACGAGATGGTCCAGGCGAGCTCGAGGGCGACCTCGAGGCCGACGCGGTGTGCCTGCTCGACGACCTCCAGGACGTCGTCGACGGTGCCGAGGCGAGGGTCCACCGTCGTGTGCTCCCCGGTCGCCGGTCCGGGATTCCAGGGGTTCGCGGACGCGGAGGGGTGTAGTGGAGGGAGTCGGACGACGTCGAAGCCCAGCGCTGCCACCCGTGCGAGCCCCTCCGCGACGGTGGCCAGGTCGGTCGTCGTGGCGGGGGACAGCTCGTACCAGGCGCCGACGAGAGCCCGCTCCGGGTCGACGCGCAGCGGCAGCGGATCGGTGCTGTCGACGTGCAGCCGACCGATCTCGTCGGGCAGGGACGCGACGTAGGCGAGCGCCTCGGCCAGCCGCTCGTGGGCGGGGGTGGCGTCGTCGAGGAGGTCCTCGGCCACCTGGAGCGCGGCGGGATCGCGGTCACCGATGCCGAGCACGAGTGCGCTGCCGTGGGCGAGGACGTTCTCGGCATCGGCACCGTCGTCGACGTCGGAGACGACGCGAGCCGCCCAGCTGCGCAGCGGCTCCTGCCAGCTCTCGACGTGGTAGGTCCAGTCCCCGACGGCATCGGTGGTGACGGTCGCCGACCACAGGTGGTCGCCGAGGTGGCTCAGGGGGACGGGGTCGCGCGTCTTTCCCTCGGGGTCGACGAGGACCACGGCGGCGCCGACCTCGAGGTCGTCGGGCAGCACGATCGCCTCGATGCGCAGCGGCTCCCCGGGCACGACCTTGGCCGGGAACCGGCCGCGATCCAGGCACGGACGGACCTCCAGCACCGGAACCCGAGCGACCATGGACCCACGCTAGTGCGTGCGTGCGGCTTTCGCGTGTGTTCCCCCGATGCCGCCCCGGCGCGCGACGGCTCCTATGCTCGCGGCCACGGACCAGCGGCCCCTTCCCGGGTGGTCGCCCGACGGAAGGAAGCAGCGTGACGCAGCTCGTCCAGCTCGACGTGACCGACGGGGTCGGCGTGATCCGACTCGACCGTCCGCCCATGAACGCCCTCGACGCCCAGCTGCAGCGCGAGCTGGTGGAGGTGGCCCGTGAGGCCGACACTCGCGACGACGTGGCCGCGGTGGTGCTGCACGGAGGTCCCAAGGTGTTCGCCGCGGGCGCCGACGTCAAGGAGATGGCGGCGATGAGCTACCAGGAGATGGTCGCCCACGGCCACCTGCTGCAGGAGTTCACGCGGGCCGTGGCGAGCATCGGCAAGCCGACCGTCTCGGTCGTCACGGGATTCGCGCTCGGGGGAGGCTGCGAGCTCGCCCTCTCCACGGACCTGCGGTTCGCTGCTGAGAACGCCAAGCTCGGCCAGCCCGAGATCCTGCTCGGCATCATTCCCGGGGCGGGTGGGACGCAGCGGCTGGCGCGCCTCGTCGGACCCTCGATCGCGAAGGACCTCGTCTACACCGGGCGGTTCGTGGGTGCGGAGGAGGCCTTGCGCATCGGCCTGGTCGACCGGGTCCTCCCGGCCGACGAGGTGCTCGAGGCCGCCCTCGCGTGGGCCCGCGGCTTCGTCGGAGGCCCGGCGCTGGCGCTGCGGGCGGCCAAGAGCGCGATCGACCGCGGCCTGGAGACGGACCTGCAGACGGGCCTGGAGATCGAGCGGATCGAGTTCACCGGTCTCTTCGCCACCGACGACCGGAGCGCCGGCATGGACTCGTTCGTCGAGAACGGTCCCGGCAAGGCCACGTTCAGCGGTTCCTGAGCCGGACGGGACGGCCTGAGGTCTCACGCCTCGACATCGCCGCGAAACGTCCGTGGCACGAGAGGCGCATGGGGCATACTGTGCTGCGACGTGCAGCCGTGTCGCCAAGAAGGGGAGTCATGACCGACTCAGGGTCGAACCAGCCACAGGATCGTCGGCGCGCCGACCCCTTGAAGGTCGCGGCGGACATGCTCGCGCAGTCCGACGGCGACGACGCCGCCGAGACGGGCGACGCGGGCGGTTCGGGGTCCGCGGACGACCGGCGACGCAAGCGGGCCGCACAGCGCGCCGCGCGTCAGGTGGCTGCCGAGAAGCGGCGCAGCGAGCGCAACGCGGCACGTGCGTTCAGCGCCTCCCGTCGCGGACGTCGCTCCGATGACGGTCCGACCGAGCCGGCGCTGCGCACGGCCGAGGAGGCTCTCGACGCCGAGCAGCCCGCCGAGCCGGCGCAGCAAGAGCCCAAGCCCACGGCTCCCGAGCCCGTCGAGGCCGCCGTCGAGACTCCCGCCGTCGAGACCGGAGCAGTCGAGACCGGGTCGGCGAGCTCCGAGCCCGAGCCCGAGAAGACCGCCGAGATCCCTCAGGTCTCCGCCGCGCCGACGGAGTCCGAGGCCCGGCCCACGGTCGCGGACGCGCTGACCGGTCGGGTCCCGAACGACGACGAGCACATCGATGCGGCGCTGCTGGACGACACGGAGGTCCCGGCCGACGAGCCCGAGGCCCCTGCCTCCGCCGCCACGCCCGAGGCCGAAGCGGTCGAGCAGCCGCAGATCAGGCGCTGGATGCCGCCCACCGCGGCGAGCCTGGCCGAGCCGGAGGCGCCCACCGCTCCTGTCGCTGACGACCGACCGGTCGAGGCCGCCGGCACGGAGGAGACCGTGACGGCGTCGCAGGCCGAGGGTGTCGCGGCCCCCGTCGCCGAGCAGGCCGCCCCCGAGCAGGCCGAGACCGAGCAGCCCGAGACCGAGCAGCCCGAGACGGCGCAGCCCGAGACGGCGCAGGCCGAGTCCGGGCCCACCCGGTCCGACGAGCCCGAGGACCCGGCGCCCGCCGAGGCTGCGACGGACGGCGCCACGAGCCCCGACGTCGAGACCGAGTCCGCTGCGGAGGCCGAGGAGAGCCAGTCCGTCGCGGCCGCGCCGCACGAGGGCGCGCAGCCCGAGAGCACGCCAGACGAGACCGTGGCCGAGCACGAGGAGCCGGTCGAGCCGCCGCAGGACTGGACCGTCGCCGCCGACGAGCCCGAGGATGCTCCGGTCGTCGAGACGGAGAGCGCCGAGGCGCCCGCCTCCGAGGACACCGCCCCCAAGGACGCCGCCCCCGAGGATCTCGAGCCGACCACCGCCGCCCCGCAGGCCGCAGCCGTGGCGAGCCCGGCTCCGCCCGCGGGTCCGAGCACGTTCGC